>CAYYGZ010000141.1:0-12755 GCA_964471275.1 uncultured bacterium
CGGAGGCGAAACAGAACGTCGAAAACACCGCTGTTTCCTCCCTGCAACGGGCAAGAAACGCGTGGGCACGCTTCTTGTTCAGCAGAAAGTCCTCGTCCAGGATCGTATACGCAACACGGCTGTGGTTCTTCTGAAACCGATCCATAACGTCATAGATCGATTCACCCGATGGCAACAGCCGGATGTGCTTGCGTTTGAAGAAGTGGGAAGTGCAGCAGAAATCACATCCGTTGGGGCAGCCCAGTCCTGCGAAGATCATCGCCGTGTGTCCGATCGGCAGACCGAACAGACGCAGCCGACTCCGTATGTCCGGATGTCGGTAGTCGTCGATATCCAACGGCGGTTCGCCAAGCAGACGTCGCATGAAGCCGACGCCCTCCTCCCTGCATATCTCGTCGCAGTGAGGCAGGAGTTCCTCGTCGGACATGACTGCCCCATAGCCACCCAGCACGATCCGGGATAACGGAGCGTGCTCACGAATCAACCGACACATGGCGATCGCGTGATGGACGGTAGAGAGCGCGAATCCGATACCGATCACGTCGTAGCCCTTCTTGATCTCCCGGACAAACGTGCGCTTCGACGCGTAGTGGAGAACGACGGTAGGCGCGTCGAGATTCTCGGCGATATAGTCGAGCGCGTACTGAACGTGAACAACGCGCGGTGAGTAAATATGTTGACTCCTGGTCACCTGCCCGTGAAGTAGCTCGTAGCCAACTGATTCGGCATCGCCGACGGAGGGACCGATCGGTTTGCATACCGATGACAAAAGCACACGTTCTTTGCTCATACACTCCAGTTCTGCCATCGGGATACAACATCATCGATGGCGTAGCGTTGGCCTGTTATCCGATAGTGGTGAGATCAGTTTACAGCACAGCGAGAAGGCGTGGATTCCAGAGAGAGTCACGCTGACAATCGGAGGCGGCCCAATACAGCCGAGCTTGCTCGGGGTCAGACGAACTGAACACGATTTCTGAGACCAGGGGTCATCCAGCGCCGACCGTTCGAATCCACCCAGAGGCCCTCAACTCCCGGAAGTTCGCTGATGAGCTCCATAGAGGCTGTGGATCCCATCACAAACGCGGCAGTCGCCAGCGCATCGGCTTCGATCGTGGAACGAGCGATGATCGTCGCGCTGATCGTGCCGCGAGCCGCCAGACCCGTCTTCGGGTTCAGCAAGTGAGGAACGCGTGCCCCCCCCACGATCCGAAACTTCTCGTAGCCCCCTGAAGTCGCGACGGCCTCATCTTCAACCTCGATCGTCGCAAAGATCCGGTCGGGGTGTTCCGGGTCGCGAATCCCGATTGTCCATCGCCTGCCGGGACTCGGTCGGCCGGCTGCAAACAGATCGCCCCCGGCCTCGACCATCACATTCCGGACACCCTCCCCTCGAGCGCAATCAACGGCTCGATCGACACCATACCCCTTGGCAATGCCACCGAAATCGATCTCAGTGCCTGCCTCGAGCAGGACCTTATCACCTGCAACCCGAAAACGCCGATACCCGACCTGATCGACAACGGCCTCGACATCCTCCCGAGTGGGCAATCGGTCCTGTCCGCTCACAAAGCCCCAGTAACGCATCAGAGGCAGAATCGTCGGGTCCAGCGCACCATCTGTCAGGGCTGCTAGTTCGCATGCCTTTCGAGCGACCTCGAGCGTTCGGATATCCAGCGATCCGCCTTGCGACCTGTTGGTCCGACCGAGATCGCTGTCATCGCGGTGAATCGTCATCAATCGGTCAACCATTTCGAGTTCGTCGAGCGCTGCCCGGATGACCGTGCTGGCCTGGTCGGGATCGACGCAGACAGCAGTGGTATTGATGTGCGTGCCCATCGCCTGCGACGAGACCCGCGTCCTCCGGGCCGCACGGAAGGAGTGATGGGGCGCATCCGTGTCAGCCAACGCAAGCGCATCGAGAACAACGAGCGAAGCAACGCTGCCAGCAGCCAGCTCCCATCCACGCTTCAACCATTCACGTCGGTACACGGGTTAACCCTCTTCGGTGATTAGCTTGACGCTGGCGTGAAAATCGTGCTTCAAGATATAATGATGGTAGATCCGCTTGACCAAACCATCTCTCCCGACAAACACCACAATCGGTACATAGTTCACTTCATAGTCTTTCAGCAACTGCTTGTTCTTCCCCGCCAGCATTCGGAACGGCAGTCCGAACTGTTCCTTGTAGCGACTGATCAGCTTCTTGCCTTTCGCCCACACGTTGATCGTCACGATCGTAAGGTCAGACCCGTCGTGTGAGGCGTGGGCTCGCTTCAGGAAGGCGATGATCTGGGTACAGTAGTGACACATGTTGTGCGTGAAATACAACACGATCGGCCTGCCGAGGAGATCCTCCAGACGATGAATCTCCCCGTGCTCGTCTAGGAGCTCGAAAAGCGGCGGCTGATGCCCGACTTCGACAACTTCCGAATGCACAGACGTCCAGCTCGACAGCGCAAGCAGCAGGACGATGATCAAACGATGAGCCATCCGGTCAGCTAGTCTCCACACGCGTTACCGTGAACTGGACGACATTTTCGTAGTTCGCCTCGTAGATCAGCGGGAATCCATCTGCTTCTGCGTATGCGAAAGCAAACGTCCGTAGGGGCTCCCCGCCCTGTGCAGGGCTCATCTGTATCGAGCGGCCTTCGGAAATCTTGAATCGGTTGGGTGTCAGATTGCCGAAGAAGAACTCACGCATCGCCGGGTTCTTGTCACCCTCTGAAACGTCGACGGGAATCCAGCCGTAATTCGGATCGTAGAAACTGGCCCAGCAGTGTGCCCCGGAGCAATCGCCGCTCAGCCGGCCGCTCACCTCGATCTTCTCTGAGGGATAGGGAAGCGGGAAGCCCTGCTCCCACCGGACGGGGATCCCGCGAGAAACCATGATCGCCATAAACAAAGCGTGATAGTCATCACACTTGCCGCGTTTGTACTTCATGACCCATTCGGTGTCGCCCATACCGCATCCGGCGATTTTCTTATCGTAGGTGAGTGCATCGATCATCGCGTTGTACACGTTTCGCCCGATGTCGATCGGTTCTGTTGCGCTGCCGACCGCTTCATCGGCAAACGCCTTCACCGTGTCGACATACCGCACTCGCCCCGCCAACTGACAATACTTTTCCGCCTCCGCCACTTCCCGCGGCACCGACACGTGTCCAATCTGACGCCGCACAACGTGATACGTCGTCTCCAGCACGAACGGTTCGAGAGATTTCGTCTCGACGTGTACCATTCGATTGCCGTAAGGCTGTTCCGTCGTGATCTCATACGGCAAGGGACAGCTGATGACCAGATCCTGAATCTCCTGCCCCTCGTCCTCAGGAGGAAGCGGCATCCAGAGGTGAACCGTCTCCGCGTCACTCGGATAGTCAATCATCCGGGTCTGGTAGCTGACGTTAAAACCCATCACCGTTACCGTAGAGGGATCGAGCGTCGCAGCTCCTGTGGCCCGTAGCCAGTCGCCTGCAGCAATGCCCAAGCCGCCGTAACCTGCCAGCTTGAGGAATGTCCTGCGCGATAACCTGTCATTGACTCTTGCGGGCGGACCGTAGTGCATCGTGCATCTCCTCCTCTTCCCACTGATAGGTGTCAAATACTCGGGTGATCCTGCCGTTGACACCGATCACAAAGACATTTGGTGTCGGTTCTACGATCACATCATCTTCGAATGGCGTACGCTTGACTGAGATTCCGTAGGCACTCAGAACTTCGGGTGTCTTCTCCACGGGGCCTGACAAGAATAGCCATCTCCTGTCCTTGGCGGGATCGATCTCGTGCTTCTCGAAGTGCTTGAGCAGTTCCTCCGGCGTGTCGAGCTCGGGGTTTACCGATATGTGCAGGAACCTCAGATCATCGGGATGTCCCAGGCTGTCGTCAAGCTCCTGCAACTGGTATGTAATCATCGGACAACCAAACACGCACTTTGCATATGTAAACACCAGGACCGTCCGGACACCCATGAGAGAATCAGGTGTCATCACCTTCCCGTCCCAGTTGTTCAACGCGAAGCTTGGAAGCGGCCGGGACTTGGCCCTGACAGGTGCACCGACCCCACCGATAAGCAGGGCCATTATCATCAGCAGACGCACCTGCTGTTATTCCAGCTCAATCATGATATCAGTAGCAACAGAATCCTCCACCTCCACGGTCTGCCAGACCTTGACCTCGCCCCCGTGCCAGTATCTGACCTCGTGCTTGCCCGCCGGAATATTCGTCAGTTTGAACGCACCATCGCTGCCAGCGATCGCGGCGTAGGGATGGTCGAAAACGAGCAGAAAGGCTCGCTCGTTCGGGTGCGCATTGCACACAATCTCGATGTAGCCTGTGTCGTCACGATACCTGTGGTAGGGCTTGATCGGCTTCTTCACCGTTGAGCCGGAGCGAGGAAGTGCAACATTGTAAACGGTGGAGCCGAACTTCAGCGGTCGGCCTGAAACGTCGTTCTGGTGAGCAGATCGCATATACAGATGTGTATTGTGGAGCTTGTCGTCCTCGTTCTTGAGCACGAATTCGCGACCGACAAAACCGATACTAATTCCTGGTTCGAACGCTCCGCCTGCGATATGCGTGATCGGTGTATCCTGGCTCGGTATGGCCCCATTTACACCCTCGACCCAGACGACCACGGGCCCTTCTGCTGCCTGGATGCGCCCCTTCAGTTCGCCTGCGGACACGCTCGACAGCAGAGCCAATGCGGCCGAAATGATTGAAACTACTCTCCGAATGTTCATCTTACATCCTCCTTCAATAATGTCTTAGGACCGCACCAACGAATCCGCAACAACACGGCGCCGAAACACCCAGAGACCGAGCCCGGCAGGACCGGCTATCCAGGCAGCCATCACGGCCCATAGCAACGCGATCGACGGCGGTTCAGCACCGGCCGCGGCCATACCGATCGACGGCATGGCGCCATCGATCCACTGGAAGCTTAGCATCCGGAAGACGTCAGCCGGATTGAGCAGAAGCAGCGTACGGAACAACGTACCCGACACATCCCCCTTAGAGGCGATGAGCGTGCCGATCAACAACAGGTCAAACAGAAATACAAAGAATATCCAGACCAGAATTGAAGTGGCCATTGCCCGTGCCGGCTCGCGTGCCAGGATTGAGAGCAGGAAAGCCGTTGCCAGGAAGGAAACCCCCAACGCCAGTGACGTCATCACGATCGCGGCATACTCGGTCACAGGAATATCCAGCCAGAAAAGGAGAACGCCTCCCGACACAGCCAGTCCCGTGACAACGGCGGTCACGAGCGCGAGCGCAAAACCAGCGAACGTACCGACAAACAGCTCGGTCGTCGACAGCGGGTAGACCAGAAGAAGATCAAGCGTGCCTCGCTGCTTCTCATCGATCAGTGCGCCGCTTCCGAGCAGGAGGGCCAGGAGCGGGACCAGATAGTTCACGAGGTTCGTCAGACTCGTGAGTGCTGCACCAGACTGCTGCGTACCAGCCACGCCGACGGGTGCCGAACCGAAGTAAGCGATCGATACCACGCAGAAAACCAGGAGTGCACATACGGTCCACACCCAGCGATTCCGCAACCGTGCAGACAACTCGTTACGAGCGACGATCCAGATCGCGCTTGACAATTTCAAGGTAGGCGTGCTCCAGGTTAGGTTCTTCGATGTGTGTGTGATCGATCCTGCTGCCGAGGCGTTCCAGCCCCGCAAGGAAGGCCATCTTTCCGGCCTGCGGGATCTCCGCTACCAGTCGGCCGTTCCGCTCTGATAGGGCGACGCCGCCAAGCGACTCCACCGTCCCTCGGAGTGCGCCATTGGCCTCCGGCGCGTAGATATGCACACGTGTCGGGAGGTTGTGAAGCTGCCTGACATCCTGCACCGTCCCCAGCATCCGCATCTCACCTTGATGCAGGATACCCGCTCGGTCGACACATTCGCCCACCTCTGTCAGCCGATGCGAGGAGAGCACGACTGTTCGCGATCCATCGCCTTTGACAAGGTCGAAGAACTTCTCGACACCCGTCGGATCCAGTCCCTCGATCGGCTCATCGAGAACCAGAATCTCGGGATCACCGAGAAGTGCCTGCGCCAGGTTCAGTCGCTGCCGCATCCCCTTGGAATACTCACCGACCCTCTTTTCTTCTGCACCACCCAACCCCACGCGATTTAGCAGATCGGCGACAACATCCCCGTCGAGACCGCGAAGACACGCATAGTAGGTCAGCGTCTCCCGTCCTGACTTGTTCTCGTGGAAGGCGATTCGTTCAGGCATGAATCCGAGACGATGTCGGAGTCCCGCCCACGCCTGCTTGTCGGCAACCTCCCCGTCGAGACGAACTCTTCCCGCTGTCGGCTGCGTGAGACCGAGCAGAATCCGGATCAGCGTCGTCTTTCCCGATCCGTTGTGACCAAACAACCCGACCCACTCGCCCTTCTGAACCTGAAGGTCGACGTGCTTGACAACCTCAATAGCACCGTATGACTTCGAGACATCTTCGACACGAATCACGTCATTCTCCCGGTATATGGGGAAGTTTTGACAACTGACCGTAGTACTGCTTCGGCCGGGGCGGATACTGGTCGAGAAGTGCCAGCCACGTTGGATCTGCGAGCGTCAACTGCGGCTGCCGATCAACGGCCTTCGGAACTGTGATAACCGGAAAGTCTCTCTCCGCCAGAGCCAGCAGTTGGAACGCAGGACTGGCCAGAAGAAGGCGGGCCATGGGATAGCGCCACAGCAGCCCATCGACGAGTGTATTTGACCGGTATGGAACATCACCGATCTGATCACCGTCCGCATCCCAACCAAAATAATCGCTCCAATAGTTCCCATCCCACGCCTGGTCGCGAGCGGCTACGAATTTGGCCTGAATCTCGTTCTCGAGGAAGGCGTTGCCGACTATCACGTTTTCTTCTGCACCACCCCAGTAATGCAGGCCCAGGTTGTTCCGTGCGATGAAGTTATCTTTTATTTCGTTATACAGCGAGTTGTAGACAAACAACCCCTTGGAGTTTCCGATGATCGCGTTCCCGATCGCAAAGCCTCGCGTAACCTGAATCAGCAGCAAACCGTGCGTCTGGTTGTCATACATCACGTTGTCGCGGGCGCCGATCTTCTTTGAAAACATGAGCGCCAGTCCCACCAGGTTGGATCGGACTTCATTCTCCACAAATTCCGTGCGGTCGCACCACATGGTGTGGACGGAATAGCGTGAGTTCGAGATCGTGTTCCCGGTGACGAGCCCGTCAGCGCTCAGCTCCATGTAGATGCCGTCCCGGGCGTGCTCGATCGTGTTTCCCGTGATAACAGCACCCTTCGTATCCCAGAGATGTATCCCGTCACCCCGATCATTCCTCTGCACGTCGGGGAGTCCTGTGATCCGATTCCCGATCAGCTTCGGCCGTTCGGCGCCGTGAACCCAGATCCCGAACAAGCACTCTTCCACAACATTGTCTGCCACAATCGCGTCCGGTGCAGTCTTCCGAATCCAGATGGCCGAGTCGGACTCCTCCGTGTCGGTTCCCGTATTCCGGATGGTTAACCCTCTGATCGTCACACCGGGGGCTCCGATCACGAGGCAGTCGCCCTCCCCGCCAACATCAATTACCGCCCCCTTCTCGCCGATCACGGTGACCGTCTTCTCGATCAGAATTCGTTCGGAATAGGTCCCCTTCGTCATCACAATCGTGTCGCCCGGGGCACTCTCCGCGATAACCGCATCGAACTGGGGACCATCCGGTCTCACGTGTCGCACATCCGCAGCGGCCGCATCGGGCGTGCAGAGCGTCCCGATCATCAGGGCGATACCTGCGATCACCTTCGGAACCGCGTTGTTCCGCTTCGCCACGATCTGTGCGGGACACACGTCTTCATCACGGCCGGTCATCTGACAGTCCCAGCACTGTAGACATTCCCGATAGTTGATGATACCCGTGTCATAGGAGATCGCCTTGGGCTCGCATCCCTGGTAGCAAATCTTGCAGCTGCTGCACTGTTCATAGCGAATCAACCTGTGGAGCGGCTTCCAGGCGACCAGCGCCAGCGCTCCCCCCAGAGGACAGATAAAGCGACAGAAGGATCGATATGTGAAAGCCGAAGAACCAAGCGTCACAGCCAAGAAATAGAACACAAAGTGAGCCGGACGGTCCAGACGGAGTATAAACGTCTTGAACGGTTCGATTTCGGCAAAAACCTCTGCTACGGCCAAGTTGACGACCCCGATGCCAAGAAGTCCAAGAAATAGGATGTACTTGATCCAGGTCAGCGCACGTCCAGGATCCCAGGCGTCAATATCCCGGGCAATGCGCTTCGGGATCACCCAGTTCCGTCCGATGACCAGAAGCTCTGTCAGTGCCCCGTAGGGGCAGAGCCACCCGCAGAAATAGCCTCGTGCCCAGAACAGGAGCGATGGGATGATCACAAGCCAGAACACAAATATAAAGGGTTCTGACAGAAAGATCTCAGAAGGAAACTTCCCCCGAACGCCCGAATTAAAGAGCGTCAGGATCTGCGTCAGGCTTGGTTGAGCCTTCAGGAGCAGACCGATCCAGACAACCGCAAAGAACGCGATGGCTCGATGCAGCAATTTTCTGTACGGAAGGACCCGCTGGCGAAACACGAAAAGCAGCGCGACCAGAATCACATAACTCGGGAACACATATGCCCAGATGCCGGCTTCCCGCCATCGCTGCGCCCAGAAGGGCGCATCCTCCTCGAGCAGATTGTCCGGCAGTTGGAAGGCTACAGGAAACGTGCTATAGGTCCGCTTGTCACTGACACGGTAGGGTACGGTGAGCTGAAGGCTGAACGGTGCCGCGGGATCGAAAGCCGCCGGCAGGAAGAAGATGCCGCCTTCTCTGAAAACTGGAGCGTCTTCGGGGTCGAGCTCATACTGATTGATATAGTCCATGTCCTTGAAGACATAGAGATCGCCATCCTGCTCCACCGCGATGCGATCAAAGATGCCGCCACGCGCAAATCCGGGTCCTTTGAACGAAACGGGACCATTCGCCACGATGAGGAGAGCACTTCCCCCGTCCTTCAGCCGATTCCTGATCGCACTGTAGAATCGTTCCCCCAGCAGATTCTGACCGATCGATGGGGGATCTAGAAGCGTAAGCCGCAGATCCACCATCGGGTCGGTGCCAGTCAACCCAACGTCTTCCGGAAAGACCGTGACTGACCCGACAGCTCCCCTGGCCGTAATCTCTGCCCACGTCAGGGGCTCGAACGACGCCAGGGGCCTACGTGTCCGGATATCCGATTGCTTGACGATCCCGGTGTGACGCCCAACCTGACGGCTTGCCTCCAGGATCGTAACGTTCTCGGCAACGGCCGTCACTGTCGCCCCGGATATCCCGTCGATAACGACGTGACCATCCCTCGGGACATTACCGATGATGATTCTGTCCCTGATGCTCTTCCCAATGTATTGACCGACAAACGCGTGTATTTCTCGCTCTGGCAGACCGATCAAGACGATCGGCTCCGAGTGCTCGACAATCTTCGCACCCGTAATCCTGCCCGCCAGATCGATCCCGACAAGCGTGTTCATCGTGTGTCCCGAGTAGCCGGGCACATCCACCAGGTCGTCAGACAACAGGACGTAGCCCAGAAGGCTACGATCCCCTCCCGAGCCCAGGCCGTAGCCCTCCCAGTGCGTATCCTTCCGGACGAACTCGGTCGCCCCCTCGAGCACATCGCCCGGCTCAAACGCGTAGCGTTGGACACCAAAAAGGCCCTGCCCGAGGACGTCCGAAGACAGAGAACAGATCGCAGCTATATAAACGAGAAATCTTGTCACGGTTCCATTCAATAATGCAACCCGGCGGTTCGAGGAGGACTCGAACCGCCGGGCCACAGAGGTGATGACTATGCGGCGGCCTTAACCATAAACCGCATACGCATCTCGAGATGCAGGGCGTGGCAGAAGTTCGTGCAGTAAATCCAGTGCATCCCTGGTTTGTCAGCTATGAACGTTACCGATTTGGTCTGGAAGGGACCAACAACAAAATTGACGTTGTAGTTCGAGATACAGAACCCGTGGCCGAGATCGGGTATCTCGTCGTTGTTCGTCATGATAAAGGTTACCTCATCACCTTCGTTGACCGACACTTCCTGAATCCCATACATCGGAGCCGATGCCGTCAGCCGGACGGTGACCTTGTTGCCCTCCCGTGTGACGGAGTTCTCCGTCGTATACAGGGGATGCTCATCCATCCTGGGCCGGTGTTGTACAACCGGTTCGATGATATCTCGCCGGACAATGATACAGTCGTGGGGCTCGATATACGCCGGGCCCTCGTGCAGAATCCGCATCGTCTCACCCGAGATATCGATCAGTTGATCGTTCTCCGGCTTGATCGGACCCACATTCAGGAACCGGTCCTTGGAAATCTTGTTCAGCGAGATCAGGAAGTTACCATCCGCTTCCTTGGTCTCCGCCATCGAGGCCATCGTGTGACCGACCTGGTAGTGGACGTCCAGACGGCTGACCACGGCGGTCTCGCCTTCCTTCGGAGTCGCGTAGATATCGATAGCCTTCTGGATGTTCCACTTGACGATCTGGCTGTCGATAAACAGCGACGTGTATGCGTTACCGCGACCATCAAAGGTCGTGTGAAGCGGTCCCAGCCCAATCTCGGGGTTACCGACAATACAATCTGCCGGTTCGATCTTGCCGGAAAAGGCATCGGCCAGTTTGTCGATCTGGATGATCGTAGCCGTCGGCGAGACCTTGCCTGAACAGACAGCATACTTCCCGTCCGGCGTGATATTCACACCGTGCGGATTCTTGGCGACCGGGATGTAGAGCGCCAGGCCCGTTCCGGGGGCGCCGTCCAGCATTTTGACCCCATCCGCGATCGTATACTTCCCGTTCTTGAGATCAGCCTTGATGCGGTCCCAGTTGAACACCACGAGGTAGTCGCGATCTTTTGCGAGCATCTCGGAGATTGTTGCACCACCTTCAGAGTTGTACGACGTCGCGAAGGAATACTTGCCACCGTAGTCTGTTGCAGCAAGATCAAGGTTGGTCGGCACGATCACCTGACAGACCACTTCCATCTTCTCGGCATCCACGACGGTGTGAACGCCGCCATACAGACTCTCGTCCCGCATGTCACCGGTGCCGTCGTTATTGATCGGAGACCGGAACTCGCTGTTCAGGATCACCCATTCCGTCTTCGGGTAGCGCTGCGGGAACGTTCCGTGTGTTCCCTGCGTGTGCGGCACGGATATAATCTTGTCGACTTCGAGGTATCTGATGTCGATCCGGGCAAGACGGTTATTCGCCTTATCGTTGACCCACAGATACTTACCGTCATACGTTCCGTCGGTATACGATGCGTGAGCGTGGTGCGTATCACCGATCGTCATATCGCCCAGCAGCGCCTTGCTCTCGTTTGTGATTCCCCATCCCGACGCGGAATCCAGGTTAAACACCGGGATACGCTTTAGCACGCGCATCGAAGGAACCCCGAGTACGCGAACTTCGCCCGAGTGGCCACCGCTGAACAGGCCATAGTAATCGTCAAGCTCGCCTACGTGCACCTCCGTACGCAGTCCGGCCCCCTTGGCCTCTGCTGGAACTGTCGTCAGGAGATCAATCGCTCCCCAGGCAACGACAACGGCGACCACTGTCCCGGCCAGAAAGGCCTTCCATTGGGCTCGCCAACCTCTGTCCATCTGATCTTGAGACATTACGATCCTCCTTAAGTAGCTGAAGGGAAATCCGCAGATCACGCGCCTTCCCGTCTGTCACTCGCTATTTCTGCGCGGTCTCTGAACTGCCCTTCATCAACTGCTGGCAGTATGAAACGATGTCCCAACGCTGCTGCTTGTTCAGCGCCTCCTGATACGAGGGCATCGGGGTTCCGTCGAGTCCGGTAACAAATGTCTTGTAGATATCCTCACGACTCGTGCCGCCCTTGAGCGGGCCCGAGGTAAAGTCAAACGGCAGGATCTTATTGCCCCAGTTGTCCTTCAATTCGCTGGCAGATGGTCCGTCGCCCTCACCGGTCAATCCGTGGCAGGTATGACATCCGGCATCAACATAGAGCTGCTTACCACGCTTTAGAGAGGCGGCCGATCCTACGTACTTAGGCGCGTCTCCCAGATCTACGAGTGTGCCAGGCTTCTCCTCCTGCCATCTCTTAGAGAAGATCTTGATGTAGGCAATCACGGCTTTACGCTCATCGACGCTCAGATCCGTGTGCGAGGGCATGCCCGAACGGGGTATCCCATCGGTCACGATCCGCATCAGGTCCGCTTCGGTCGGCAAATCGCCGCTCGCCGTGCTCCGGAACTTAAACATTCCGCCCGTGAAATCACGAGGATAGGTATACACCACGATCCCTTTCTGCTGAACGCGGTGAATCACGCCCATCAGGCCCATGCCGTCGCCCTTGTCTCCGTGGCACACGATGCAATAGGTGTCGTACACTTCTTTTCCTTCAGCAACCAGTGGGTCCTGCGCCATCGTGATATCTGGCATCAATAGGACCACCCCGGCAATCAGCAAAAGGAAAACGGAAAGCTTCCGATCCATAACCTGGCTCCTCTACTCCTGTTTGGTTGCACCGACCAACAACGACTCGTCCCGGTGCGGAGAGCCGCTCTAGTGTCGCTACTTTGAGACCTCTTCCTGCTCCAGAGTGATATTGGTCCTTTTATCACTCGTCGTGTGGCGTGACTATCGATTCAGAACGAACTGCTTCTGCTTGAATTCCTCCGCCAGTTGTGAGACGCTCTTATCTTTGAGCATCTCCATGATCCCTCCCCTG
>CAYYGZ010000142.1:0-539 GCA_964471275.1 uncultured bacterium
AGTTATAATCCTAGTTGTCCCAGTTACGGGACTAATTTGTTACTCAATGTTACTCAAATGGTCCTCGAGACAAAAGCCGCGAGGACTTATCAGTCTTTCTTGAGACCCATGCACGCTATTCGGTTTTCAAAGAGCAGGAAGCCAAACTCCACTTCCGTGGCAGATTTTAAACTTAAATCCTGGCTAATAATCTGTCAAGATTTAATTCCGCAAAACTGATAGTTGATCCAGATTTCTTGCGGAGGATTGAGAATATACCAGGGTCGATACCCAATGTCAAGAAACCTGTAACAATCCAGTCATACTGCGGACAAACAATCGGAATCAGGCGAATTTCATACGTCCTTCGACTTCTCTGCCATACAGTTCTTGCACATCGGCATCTGTCCATACCCGAACACGAAATGTCAGCCTGATTCCTTCCGCCAGGCCTCGCGCAATCTGTAGGATATGGTCAGGATAGGTTTCGGCGTCAAAACGCTTGAGGAGCCGCCCGCGCTCCGCGTAGGCTTCCTCGATGACGACGAGCACCCCCAGAG
>CAYYGZ010000142.1:549-12707 GCA_964471275.1 uncultured bacterium
CTTCGCGGATCTCCTTCGCCGTTTCGAACGTCAGGAGCTTGAATGCGACGACGGGCAGAGACTCGACCCCGATACGCTCACCCCGTCGGTCCAGCCAGACGGTATCTCCTGCCGCGCTCTTCTTATAGCTGCGACGCGTCTCGTAACCCAGGGCATCGCCGATCCCGATCAGCTTTGCCTGGTATGCCTGTACTAACGACTGGGAGGATGCACGTATCATCGGAAACTAGCCTCTCCTAGGTCGGATTCACCCTCGAATTGCCCCAAATGCGCGATCGCCTCTTCAAGATCTTTCCGCACCCATTCATCTGGTTCCCCGCCCAACGCTTCTCGAAGCGCCGGCAGCGCGTCTGGTTCCTCCATCTGCATGAGCGCACGGCTGGCAGATTGACGTACGCGAGGCTCGGAATCCCCCAGAAGTGCGCACACCTCGATGACAGACCCCTTCGCCTGCAACATTCCGAGTGCCCAGGCAGCTTTGGCCCTGACCTCAACGACAGAATCACGGAGTGCCTCGCTCAACCGGGGAATCGCATCACGATCTCTCTGGGAACCGAGAAACTCTATCGCCCTGACCCGAACCTCTGCCTCCGGGGATACCAGATCGGCCTTAAAGGACTGTTCCTGACAACCCGACAGAAGCAAAATGACCGGCAGGACGCTGCTAGAAAGCCTTTTCCAAAGCACTCGCATTTGCCTCGATCGTCTTGTCGATATCGTCATTCGAGTGCGCGTCGGAGACAAAGACGGCTTCGAACTGGGACGGCGCAATATAGATGCCCTCGTCCAGCATTCCCCAGAAGTAGCGCGAGAAGGCGCCCTGGTCGGTCGCGCAGGCGGCTTCGAAGTTGGTTACAGTCTCCCTTGTGCAGAACAGGGTCATCATGGAGCCGACCCGATTGATCGTGTAGCCAAGCCCTGCATCAGCGATGTTCTTCAGAAAGCCGGCTTCGAGGCGAGAGGCCTTTTCCTCAAGCCGACCGTAGACCTCTCCGGATTTCAAGGCCTTCAGCATTTCGAGCCCCGCCGTCATCGCCAACGGGTTCCCTGAAAGCGTGCCAGCCTGACTCACCTTCTTTCCGAGTGGAGAGATATCTGACAGGATTTCCTTCTTGCCACCGAAGGCCCCCACAGGAAGCCCGCCGCCGATGATCTTCCCGAGTGTCGTTATGTCCGGAATAACACCATAAAGCTCCTGCGCACCGCCTGGTCCGGCCCGGAAACCGGAAATCACCTCGTCGAAGATCAGGATGATTCCAAGGTCCGTTGTCATCTGACGGAGTCCCTCGAGGAATCTCGGAACCGGTGGAATCAGGCCCATATTGCCCGCAATCGGCTCGACGATAATTGCTGCGAGGTCGTCCTTGTTTTCGTTCACGACCTTCTGAACGGTCTCCAGGTCATTGAAGGGCGCGGTTACGGTATCCGACGCTGTCCCCTCGGTGACACCGGGACTGTCAGGCGCTCCCGTCGTCAATGCCGACGAGCCCGCTTGAATAAGGAAACTATCTGCGTGACCGTGCCAGCACCCCTCGAACTTCATCACCTTGCTACGCCCCGTGTGGCCACGCGCCAGACGGACGGCGGACATGGTCGCCTCGGTCCCGGAGTTCACCATCCGCACCATCTCCACCGACGGGACCATCTCACACACCAGCTCCGCCAGGTCGATCTCCGCTCGTGTCGGCGCCCCGAAACTCACCCCGCTCTCGATCGTCTTGTTCAGCGCACTGACGATCGTGGGATTGGCGTGCCCCAGGATGAGCGGACCCCAAGAGCAGACGTAGTCGACATAGCTGTTCCCGTCTGCGTCGTAAATCCGCGATCCCTCACCCCGCTCGATGAACACCGGGTCCCCGCCAACCGACCCGAAGGCACGTGCAGGACTGTTCACGCCCCCGGGAATCGACTGGATTGCTCTCTCATACAGCGACTTCGATGTATCTCTCAATTCTTCCTCCAAAAGCGAGATTCACATAAGTAGACGGCGAGTAAGCTAACGCGACCTCCTGCACTGTCAAGACCCGGATGGCGCCTCGATGTTGGTTCCGGACCGGCTCGCGGCCTCGTAGAGCACGATTGACGCAGCCACGGACAGGTTGAGGGATCGAATCGTTCCTCGCATCGGAATAGACACGAGGGCACTACACACATCGACAAGTTCTTGCGGCAAGCCCTTCTGCTCATTCCCCATTACGATACCCGCCGGGAGCGCGTAATCCAATTCGCGGTAGTTGACCGATCCCCTGGCAGAGGTCCCGATCAGCGGGAGCTCCCCTTCTAACGCCCAAGAGACGAAGCCCTCCAACCTTCTCTCTGTTGCGACAGGTATCCGGAACACGGATCCCATGCTGGCCCTCAATGCCCTTGGATCGAAAGGATCTGTCGCATTGCCCACCAGCACGATGGCGGACGCGCCGGCACAGTATGCCGTTCGGATGATTGTACCAAGATTCCCGGGGTCCTGCGGCTCGACAAGCACAGCAATCATCGACCTGGCGTTGATCACCACTCCCCCAAGACTCACATCCCGTGTCGAGACGATCGCCCCGAGACCCGCAGGACCGTCGCGCTCGGACAGTCGCTCAAAGATCTCGGCGGTGACCGGGCGAGCGTCCACATCTGCTCTTGCTAGTAATTCCGGCGCTGCCTCACTCCTCAGCAACTCCGGAGAATACACGACCGTCTGCACATCCCAGCCGGACTCAATCGCCTCCAGAACCGGCGCCAGACCTTCGACCCAGCACGCGCGTTCACGGGCCCTTCCCTTCCGTGACTTGACCGATCGCACGCGTTTGACCAGCGGATTCTGTGCACTCCTGATCATCTCGATATCCATCAAAACTTCCCATCTATTCCTGGTAAACTGAGGTTCCTTGCACGCGTAAATATCATTGGGTATATTCAATTCGCAAGCGGCTGTAGCTCAATTGGATAGAGCATCTGACTTCGGATCAAAGGGTTGGGGGTTCGAGTCCTCTCAGCCGTGCCAGTTTTGAGGCCCTGGTGGTTCAGTCCGCCAGGGTCATCTCTTATGTAGGGTTCAGCTCTGTTGACCTGGTTTGCGATTTCGCCCAACTTTGAGCCCCAAGCGAAAACAGAGAACCACGTCAAACCGAGTTCGAAGAACTCGCACGATCGGATCCGATGGATACCATAACCATCCGCGGCGCCCGCCAGCACAATCTCAAAGACATCGACGTCGACGTCCCGAGAGGGAAACTGGTCGTCGTGACCGGCCCGTCAGGATCCGGAAAATCCTCGCTCGTATTCGACACGATCTATGCAGAGGGACAGAGAAGATACGTCGAGTCGCTCTCTACGCACACCCGACAATTCCTGAACCTGATGGAAAAGCCCGATGTCGATCGAATCGAGGGGCTTTCTCCTGCTGTCGCAATCCAGCAGCGGTCGGGAACCCGATCCCGTCGATCCACCGTCGGGACCATCACTGAAATCCACGATCACCTGCGCCTCCTCTTTGCCCGCGCTGGACAGCCTCACTGTCACCAGTGCGGGCGTGAGCTGTCTCACGAAACGGTTGATGGTATAACCGACCGCATCCTGTCTCTGGAGGAAGGGACGCGTTTTCAGCTGCTCGCGCCATATCGATCCGGAAAGAGCGATGCCAACACGATAATCGACGACCTCCGCCGCGAAGGATATGTTCGCGTGCGCGTAAACGGGAAAATCATCCCGATCGATGAAGCGACGGTTCCGAAGGATGACACGATCGAGGTGGTCGTCGACCGTCTGGTTGTGGGACCGAATGTGAGCAGACGGTTGGCCGACTCACTCGAAACCGCGCTGAGCCTGAGCCAGGGCATTGTCCACGTCGACGTGCCCGGTGAAGAACCTCTCGAGTTCACGACGCAGCTGATCTGCCCGGCGTGTGAAATCACGATTCCCGAGCCGGAGCCCAGGCTGTTCAGCTTCAACAGCCCGTCCGGTGCGTGTCCGGACTGTAATGGACTCGGTGAAACACTCGTAGTCGACCCGGATCGAATTGTTGAAGATGAAGAGAAGTCAATCGGGGAGGGGGTCATCGCTCCCTTCGGTGTTCCGAAGGGGAAGGCGGCGGCAGAGCGATACCAGGCCCTCGGCGACAAGCTCGGATTCAACCTGATGACCCCGCTGAAGGACTTCACCGATCGGGCTCGCAAGGCCTTCCTGCACGGTTCAAAGTCTCCAAGATTTGAGGGCATTATCCCGGAGATCCAGCGGCGGCTGGACGAAAGCGGCGAGGATCGGGACCGGTTTGAAGCCTACGCCAGACCGACCGAGTGTGCTGCCTGTGGGGGTTCACGCCTCAGGGCCGAGGCGCGGTCGGTGCGACTCGCGAACCGTTCACTGGTCGAGGTCATCGATACCGAGATCGACGAACTGATACGCTATTTCAAGGTTCTGCCGATCCCCGATCACACGCGCGAAGTCATCGGACCGATCGTGCAGGAGATACAGAATCGGTTGGCATTCCTGAATCACGTCGGTGTCGGTTATCTGACCCTAGCGCGTCGCGGCAACACTCTCTCCGGGGGCGAGCTCCAGCGTATCCGTTTGGCGACTCAGATCGGATCACGGCTGGTCGGTGTTCTATACGTATTGGATGAACCAAGCATTGGCCTCCACCCCAGGGACAACCGGCGACTGATCGACACCGTGAGAGAACTCAAAGACCTGGGTAACTCGGTCCTGATCGTCGAACACGATCGCGAGATGATCGAGACAGCCGATCACGTCATCGACCTGGGTCCCGGTGCCGGGGAGCTTGGCGGACAAATCACAGCAGAGGGCACGCCGGAATCACTGCCGCAGGACGGTTCCTCGATAACGGGAATCTACCTTGCCGGTCACAAGAACCTGAGTCGTAGAGACTCGGTGAGACAGCCACTCAGATGGCTGAAACTCAAGAACGCGACCGGGCACAACCTGAAAGGGACAGACCTCGAAATCCCACTGGCCACCTTCGTTTGCGTTACCGGCATATCCGGATCCGGCAAATCCACCCTCGTAAATCACACGCTTTATCCGGCCCTGGCTCAGAAACTGTACAGAGCGCGAACCGAGCCGCTGCCGCACGAGGGCATCGAAGGCTCGGACCAGGTCGACAAAGTCATCCGGATCGACCAGTCACCGATCGGAAGAACGCCACGATCGAACCCGGCCACTTACACCGGAGTCTTCGGCGCGATCAGGGACATCTTCGCCCAATTGCCGGAATCCAAGGTGCGCGGTTACGGCCCGGGCCGTTTCAGCTTCAACACGCGCGGAGGACGGTGCGAAGTCTGCCGAGGCGATGGCATCACGAAGGTCGAAATGCACTTCTTGCCGGACGCCTATGTCACGTGCGACGCTTGCGGCGGAAAGAGATTCAATCGTGAAACACTCGAGGTGAGCTACAAGGGCTCGACGATCGCTGACGTGCTGGACATGACCGTCGATCGCTCCCACACATTCTTCCGTGACATCCCGCAGATACAGCGTCGGCTCAAATCGCTGGCAACGGTCGGGCTGGGATATATCCGGCTGGGTCAGGCTGGAACGGCGCTTTCCGGAGGGGAAGCGCAACGGGTCAAGCTGGCAACGGAGCTTGCAAAATCGGCAACCGGCAATACACTATACCTGTTGGACGAGCCGACAACGGGGCTACATTTCGAGGACATTCGGATCCTGCTCGAAGTGCTTCAGCGACTCGTCGACGAAGGCAACACGGTTGTCGTGATCGAGCACAATCTGGATGTCATCGCGCAATCGGACTGGATCATAGACGTCGGACCGGGAGGGGGCCCGGACGGTGGCGAGATCGTAGCTCACGGTCCCCCTGACACAGTGCTAGGAATCGACCGGTCTGAGACCGGTCGATTCCTAGCAGAGGTTGCAGCCACATGATTCGTATCGACTTTGGGACGCTATTCGAGTTCGAGCAGGATGATGCGGGCAAGAAGGACGACAATCGCAACAAGATGGGCGACTTCATCGCCCTGTGCGAAAAGCACGATGCTACGGTTATTGAGCAAAAGGATTGGAACGCACCCGACCTGATTCACTTCGTCGCAGTGTGCGATCACGTCACCCTCACGATGACGATCTCGGAGCGTCATTTGCGTATTCAGGCCAGCCAGATCCGCGAGAAATTCAAAACCTTCCGCGCGGAATATGTTTCTGTACCCGACCGCCTGGCGGTGTCGATCGAGCAGCCCCCGGCTGACAAATTGAATCTGCAGGAGATCGTACCGTGTCAGAACTGCGGCCAGAAAACACCCTATGACGGGTATTTCCAGCATTGCGTGCATTGTGGAGACAAGCTCAACACGCTCGTCAAAACGTGCGGCGCCTGTGACAAAGGCGTGATGTATCACCCTTCGTTCGGGTTCTGTCCTGTGTGCGGTGGCGAGCTTAAGCCGGACTTTTACGGTTCTCCGCCTCTCAACGAGCTCGATCCAAACGTCCTGATCTGGGGGATCCCTTCCCGGGAGGAGGATGAAGGGGCGAGTGAGCCGCCAGGACCGGGTGGGAATCCGGGACCGACGATATAGACGCACTTCCCAACCCAGGTACGACATAGAAGTACGCTAGCCCAACAGCCAACGCACACACCGGGCGTTCCCACCACCTTCAAAGGGAGAGAGGGCGATACGGTCGAACCGGATGAGGGCCTGGGCCCGGTGGCTCTACGTAAAGAAAACTCTCATTGGGTCGCAACACGTGGTGGATCGCCGTCTACCAGAGGCTGTCGTTCGCCAACAAAGGTATCGTGAGAACCCCGCGATCACTGTCCACGAGCAAGGCCTCTCGACACACCCTCCTGGCGGAGGGCACTCGAGGACACGGGGCCATTTTCTTTTCAGCTCTTCTTCGCCAGCTTCTCGTACTCCTTCTTCCCCTTCTCGAACAACTCCATCACGGCCTCCCGCTGGTCGTCACCGGTATACCGTCCCGTGTGACGCACCCACTCCTCGGATTGGTCGATGGATTTCAGGAAATACGCCGCATCCTTCTTCTGGTTCATATTGACCTTCCCGTTCTGCAGGTATACGGGACTCGTGTGTGCAAACACCGCCTGGTTGTAGCTATCACGCGCAGTCCCGTTGCAGCGAACCGCGATCCAACCGTTCGAGTCTACCGGCAGTTCCGCCTCCCACTCACCCTCATAGGATCCGGTCGCGAAGCTCCGTCGCTTGGCAACACGCCCGTTGTGCACGATTGCAAGCCGATTGATCGGATAATGTGACTGCCAGGTCACACGCACATTCACCTTGCGATCGTTCCTGAACCAGAGCATATCGCCCGGACGCTTGTCCTCCACGTCGATGAACAATGCGGGGCCGTTCGTAATGAAGGTCCTCCCCTTCTGCATTCCCTCCAGCCATCCGTCATACCCAAACTTCTCGTCCATCTGCACATAGACCCGGTTGTTTGAGCAGACAAACCAATCCGTTCCCGTCGAAGCGGGAAGCTTTATGCCGCAATTCATCAGGCGATACCAGATGTCATACTCCGGATCCATCCAGAATGGGTCGAACAGATTGAACGCATCGAGCTTGCCGAGAACGGCGGCGACCGGGGCCTCCATTCCCTGCCCGTTGTGGCACCACAGCACGATGCCGCCTTGCTCGCGGGCCTCATCGCACGCCCAACACAACGGCGGAAAGTCGGGATGAAAATCGTCGACGAGAAACCCACGGCTGACCGGGTCGACCTGGTTACGTATCCGGAGAAACATCACGTGACCGTAGGCAAAGCGGTTCTTTGTGTCGTTGTGCCGGTTCTCCTCACCGATATCGACCACGTGATGTGCGGTCGAATACTCGTTCATGATCCCGAGCGGGAACCGGTTGCTGGCATACTCGAGGTCCCAGCGCTTGAGGATACTGACAACCGTTACATTATATGTTTCTACCTGTGAATCGTATGCAAGCCGGTCGTACGGTCGTGTCTCTTTCTCGTCGTAATGGATGTGCGTGTTGCCCGGATACCAGCCGGCTTCTGGCAGATCGATCCAGCGCTTGAGCTCGATGATGACATCCTTGGTGCCCTGCTTTGCCACATCGAAAGTCGTCTTTGAGGGCTGATACTCCGTACCCCGCTCGACGATCACATCGACCTGTCCCCGGGGTGCCTGGACCTCGAACTCCCCATCCGAATAGAAAAAAGGCGACCCCGGCCCCACCTTATCGATACTGCCAGGTGGCTTCAGGAATCGCCCACTTGATGAAACGACCTGCACTTTTGAGACGACCTTCTCACCGGAAACCGCGTCAACAATCACGCCTTTGATCCGGCCCATAGTGCTCTCCTCTGCGCGCGTTAGGGGTAACTGCTCAGCCTCATTCTGTCACGATCCACCCCATAAGTCAAACGCCCCGGTCGAGGATTGGGACTCGGCCAGGGCTTCGTGATGTGCTCCGCATCCGGGGCACGACACGCGAAGGCAGCCTTCGTGTCTTTGCAGTTCTGATCTATCTCGGAAGATTCACTGGATCGATCTCTTTCAGTTTGGGACTTGTCGCATCCCGTTCAGAGATGGTTGGCGCACCGGATCCCCAGTCGATCCCAATCTCCGGATCATTCCAAGCCACGGCATTCTCATCCGTTCCGTCGTAGTAGTTGTCCACGAGGTATATCAGGACAATGTCCGACATCGTCAGGAAACCGTGCGCAATGCCGATCGGAATGTAGATGCCCTTCGGATCTCCGGAATCGAGATCAATCGTCTCGGTCGCCATATGCGTGATCGACGAGGGCCGCAGATCGCACAGCCCGACGCGGATCTTCCCGCTGCCCAGATACCAGTAGTCGATCTGTCGATGGTGGTAGTGCAAGCCGCGCACGACCCCCTTGTCCGAGTAGGACGCGTTCATCTGAATTTTTCCGAAATTCCGCTGAGGGAACCACTCCTTCCGAAACGTCTCCACAAATCGGCCACGCTGATCTGAATGGCCCACCAGATCCACGATCTGGACGCCTTCTATCTTCTCTGAATCCCTTATCTCCGCCATCTTGTCTAGCCTCCTACCACTTACCTGGCAGTCTGGACGGGCGTTCGGTTGTCCACACACAAGGCCGGCAGCATCACGGTCATCCCTTCTGCCACTTTCCCTCATCGATTTCTGCACGGTCCATCAAGGGTCGCCACCAGGATTCATTCTCTTTGTACCAGTTGACTGTCAGGTTGAAACCTTCCTCAAAGTCGACTTCCGGGGACCAGCCGAGCTCGCGCCGGATCTTGCTGGAATCCAGCAGGTAGCGCCGATCGTGGCTGGGTCTATCTGGGACATACGTCTTGTATGAGTCATCCAGCCCGAGCACATTCAGAATACCGTCCGCAATTCCTTCTACGTCAACCTCTAAGCCGCTCCCGATGTTGTAGATCTCACCCACCTTGCCCTGTTTGAGGATCAGGTCAATTGCTCTGCAGTGATCATCAACGTGAAGCCACTCACGCTTGTTCTGGCTCGTCGTGTAGAGCGTCATCTTCTGCCCTTGAAGCGCACGCACGGTGAACAGGGGGATAACCTTCTCAGGGAACTGATAGGCGCCGTAGTTGTTCGAGCAGTTGGAGATCGTAACCGGCAGATCGTAAGTCAGGAAGAACGTCTTGACCGCCATATCAGCCGCGGCTTTGGAGGCGTTGTAGGGTGTCTTCGGCAGAAAGGGCGAATCCTCCGTAAACACATCATCCGTATCGAGCGACAGATCGCCATACACTTCACAGGTCGAGATGTGGTGAAAACGAGGCACCTTCGCCTCAAGTGCTGCCCGCATCAACTGAACCGTGCCGACGCAATTAGTCTGAAAGAATACTTCAGGATGTAGAACTGCTCTGCTGTTGTGGGATTCGGCGGCAAAGTTGACCACGTAGTCTGGTCTATGTTCCTGCATCGTTTCCAGGGCGAGATCGTAATCACCGATATCACCCTGGACAAACCTATACCGATCGGCCTCCTCCTCTGCAACATCCGTGAGGTTCGGCAGGTTGCCCGCATACGTCAGGAAATCATAGTTGACGATGCTGTCCGTCGGATATCGATGAAGCCAATAGCGTATGAAGTTGGATCCAATGAACCCGGCCCCGCCGGTCACCAGCACTGTCGACATCTCTCAGCCTTTCAAAGTAGAAAATGTACGGCCATCGCAATGTAGCCGACATAGAGTCCCGCCAGAATACATCCCTCGATATGCGTCAGCCTGAACCCGGTGCGCATCATCACCAGCATGGTCACCACCACCACCAGCATCGTGGGCATCATGAAGTGAATCTCTTTGGGACCCACTACGAGCGGGTTCGCAACAGCAGACGCGCCGGCTATCCAGCACACATTAAGGATATCCGCCCCTAGGATATTGCCAACAACGATTTCGCCGTGTCCTCGGCGTCCCGCGGTGATTCCTGTTGCGATCTCGGGAAGGCTTGTACCAATCGCAACAACCGTCAGACCGATCATTCCGCTGCTGATACCGAAGGCTACGGCGATGGTTTTGGCCGACACCACGATGAAGTGGCTGGCGATGAGCACACCCGCAAGACCCAGCACAAACCAGAACACCAGCGAACTGAGTGACTTCCCGGCTATGGAATCCTCGATCTTCGTGAGATCGTCGTCCATCTCGTGGGATTGTCTTTGTGTCACATACGTGAACACCAGGTAGATGAAGAACAGCACCAGCAGGGCGGCGCCTTCGCCGCGACTCAGCTCGCCATCCCAGACCAGCCAGTAGGCGATGACATCCACGACGATCAGAAACACACCCGTTGTCTTGAGCAGCTTCGGGTCTGCCGCAATCGGAGCGGCCGTCACGGCAGCAGCCAGGCCGATCGCAAGGGTATCATCCACGATGACCGATCCGATCGCATTTCCCAGGGCGATTTCGGCCGCGCCGCTCATCGCCGACATCACGGACACGGCAAGCTCCGGTGCCGTCGTTGCCATGCTCACCAGCACGATGCCGATCAGCATCTTGGGAACGTTGAAGTGCTCGGCGATCCCACCGGCACCGTCGACGAACCAGTCCGCGCACTTTGCGAGCACGGCGAAACAGACCACGAGCAAGATGAAAGCGACAGAGACGCTCACGAGGCGCCTCCAAACCGCACGATTCTTCCAGATGCTTCTATCACGTTACAACCTCTTCATACTACGTATACGGGTGTCGGTTGGTTCTGTTCGGCAACAGATAGTTGATACCGATTCAGACCACGATCCTCGATTGCGGATTGGCTTGCGGCCATCGCCAGTTCGGGGCTGTTGTTCTCCTCGCTCAGATGCGCCAGCACGACCTGCTCCAGGCCGTTGTCGATCAGCTTCCCGAGCGTCTCGGATGCGTCCGTGTTATCAAGATGACCTCGCGTGCCCTGAATCCGCTGTTTGAGCGACCATGGGTAGGGCCCCGCCATCAGCATCTCACGGTCGTAGTTCGACTCAAGAACCACCAGATCCGATGTCAGCAATCTTTGGAGTGCGAGCTGGCTGACGACTCCCATATCCGTGCCGACCCCAACCCGAGAGCTGCCGTCACCGATGACAAAGTTCACCGGATCCGCAGCGTCGTGCGAGATTGAGAACGGCTGAAAAAGCAGATCGCCGATCGAGAAATCTTGGTCGTTGTCGAAGAACCGGATCCGTTCGTGGCCCTTGAATTTCGACTGGGCCGCTTCGAAGGTGCCACGCGTCAACCACACCGGGCAGCCAACCTTCCGAGCGAGGATGCCAACGCCTGACACGTGATCGCTGTGCTCGTGCGAAACGACGATCCCCATCAGCTTCTGGACATCCACACCGATCGACCGCAATCGTGCATCGATTTTGCGCCCGGACAGACCCGCATCAACCAGGACACGCGTCGCCCCCTGCTGAAAGAAGATCGCGTTGCCACCGGAGCCACTCGCGAGAACACAGACTTGCATGGATCGGTACTCAGCTTGGTAGTTTGAAAGAAACTGCGCAGGGGGGCAGAAAAAGACTAGCATGCTCTGCCGTCTCGCCTCTGCGTAGTGGTCCCCCCAAAGTGAGACGTTTTCAAGTTGCCATCAAAGTTGATTGATGTGCTTCATTCACTTCGTTTGGTAGTCGCTACTCCAGATCTCTTCTTCCTTGATGGTGCGGATCACGCGCTCAACGTTGGCGTTGTCATCAGGAGCATTGTATCCAGTGTATTGT
>CAYYGZ010000143.1:0-12671 GCA_964471275.1 uncultured bacterium
ATCGGGGCTCATCCGTAAACAGCCCCATTTCACCGACAGGCGCAACGGGCGCAATCTTGGCTATCTGCGTGTCGTCCTGTGTGCGGACGGACAACTCGCCGCTCAAGAGGATATACATCTGGTCGCTGCGGTCGCCGAATCTGCACAGCGTATCCCCGGCATTCAGACTTCGCCGCTCGCAGACCTTCAACAGCGTTACCGCCTGGGTGGGCTGCAGACCAGCGAACAGCGGGACTCGCTTGACGGCTTCGACAAATTGCGAAACATCTTTGTTCACGGGGGCATCCTCAGGATGTGTACACCGATCTTGTGTGAGAACACATTATTCGTATCATATTGAGTTTCTGCAAGATAAACAGTGATCCAGAACACGGTGCAGCTATGGATTTGATCCCTTTTCTGTCGGCAGACCAGGTTCGACAGATCCAGAAAGACTATGGTACACCGGTTTACGTCTACGATCAGGCGACGCTTGAGGAGCAAGCCGATCGTGTGATGGCCTTCCCGAGCGCCTTCGGATTGACCGCCCGCTATGCAATGAAAGCCTGTCCTTCTGCTGCCGTCCTGCACATTCTGACGGGACGCGGGCTGTCGATCGACGCCAGCAGCGGGCACGAGGCCGTAAGGGCGATCAGGGCGGGTGTAGCCCCTGATCGGATCCAGATTACGACCCAGCAGATGCCTGACAATCTGCGTGATCTTCTTGATCAGGGGTGTCTGTTTAATGCCTGTTCATTGCACCAGGTCGAGGCAGTCGGGGAAGCACGCCCGGGTGCCAAGATTGCCTTGAGGATCAACCCGGGCCTTGGATCCGGGCACAGCAACCGGACGAATGTTGGCGGTCCTGCCGCGAGCTTCGGCATCTGGCACGCGTATCTGCCAAAGGCCCTCGAGATCGCGGCTCGGCACAGCCTGACCGTGCGCCGGATGCACACGCACATCGGTTCTGGATCCGATCCAGAAGTGTGGGAGCGTGTGGCCCTGATGTCTCTCGATCTCTGCTCCCGGATTCCCGGCGCGAACTCGCTGAGCCTGGGCGGTGGTTACAAGGTCGGTCGCCTGAAGGGAGAGGTTTCAACAGATCTTCAGAAGATCGGTCTGCACATCGTCGAGGCGTTCCGTGCCCACGCGGAGAAGCACGGTCAGGAACTGGAGTTGGAGGTCGAGCCTGGTACGTATCTGGTCGCGAATGCCTGCGCGCTCGTGTCTTCCGCGATAGACGTCGTGGACACCGGCGAGGATGGCTACCGCTTCATCAAGGTCGACACGGGCATGACCGAGCTGCTTCGACCGAGCCTTTACGGGGCGCAGCACCCGATCGAAACGGTACCCCTGCAGGAGGGAGATCGACCGCACCAGGAGTACATCGTGGCCGGACACTGCTGTGAGAGCGGCGACGTCCTGACACCTGCCCCTGATGATCCGGAAGGTCTGGAGCCGCGCTTCCTGGTCGAGACACGTCCCGGTGACGCCGTCGTCATCGGGGGAGCGGGGGCCTACTGCTCGGGGATGTCTGCGAAGAACTACAATTCGTTCCCAGAGGCAGCAGAAGTGATGGTTATGAATGACGGATCGATCGAGCTGATTCGGAAACGACAGACGCTGGAGCAGGTGCTGCAGAATGAGATTGTGCCGTCATCACTGTAGTGTGAAGACGGTAGACCCGTTTCTTCGAGTAGGCCTCGACATAGTCGAGGGCGTATCGAGAAGCGGGGCAATGCAACCCATCCTGATATGCCGGGTTCTCGATACCCCTGCGCGAAGCGCAGGCCTACTCGAACACACGGTGCGACCGACCATCCGGAGATAACGCATGCCTGTTTTCGACAAGCTTGATGATCTCAGAACCGACGATCTGCCCGAACGCCGGCTTGGTTTCTGGCAGATGGCAGGTCCCGGTGCGGTGCTTGTGGGGCTGTCGATTGGTGCGGGAGAGATCATCATCTGGCCCCGTCTCGTCGCGGAGTATGGCGCGGAAATGGTCTGGGCAGCTGTGTTGGGTGTGTTTCTGCAGATGTGGATCAACCTGGAAGTGGGACGTTGGACGATCGCGACAGGGGAGACGGTGTTTACCGGGTTCTCCCGGATCTGGAGAGGCTTTGCCCCGATCTTCATTATGCTCACCGTCTTTTCGTGGATCGCACCCGGGTGGGGCCGTGCGAGCGGGTTAGCATTGAAGGCCCTGCTTGTGGGCCCCGCGGGTTTCGGTTCAGACACCTTCTGGACGATGGTTACGTTTGCCGGGTGTGCGCTGCTTCTGTTCGGTCCGAAGGTCATCTACGGCTCTGTCGAGAAATCGGTTGAACTGCTGGTGCTGATCGTGACGATCGGATTGATCTGTGTGGCAGTCGCCGTCGGAACAGCCGATACGTGGGCGTCCCTGTTCAGTGGCGCGGTGAACTTCGGCTACAAGCATCCCGATGTGACCGTGAAGCAGATGTTCATTGCGATCGTTTTTGCGGGAGCGGGCGGCACGGCGAATCTCTTCTACACGTTCTATCTTCGTGACAAACATATCGGGATGGGGGCTCGTCTGCCCTCTATGCAGAATCCGCTGAGAGGCACGACCGAGAAGATCCCGACGACGGGGTATCGCTACGAGGATACGGAAGAGAACGCGAATCGGTTCGAGGCCTGGTGGGACTACATCAAGAAGGACCAGATGCTATTCTTCTGGGCGCTGAATACGGTGACGATGATGTTGTTCATCTTCGGTGCGTTGGCTGTGCTGCATCCAAGAGGGATCGTACCCGCAAGCGGCACACTGATCTGGGACGAGGCGCAGATTCTGGGTGAGGTCTGGGGACCGGCGGGACGCACGATCTTCCTGCTTGTCGGTCTGGCGACCTTGTTCGGAACGCAACTTGCCCTGATCGACGGAGTATCCCGGTCGATCGCAGATATCCTGTCGACAAACTTCGCGTTTGCGAAGAAGCGGGATACAAGCTGGTGGTATGTGCTTGTCGCCGCCGTCTGGATGATCGCGGGATGTGCCATCACCTTCGTGATGGAAGCGCGAGGGGTTTCAGAGCTCGGCTTTCTGTTCAACGCAGCCTACATCGGTGGATTTGCGATGGCGATCTATGTTCCCCTGCTGCTGATCTGCAACCGCAAGTTCCTGCCGAAGTCGGCGCAACCGAAGACGGTCAGTACGATCATGATGGTGATAGCGTCGGTCGTGTATGTGGCGTTCGCGGTTGCCTGTTTGATCTGGGAATTCACGGGATAGCTGTCCCTCATTTCCCGGCCCCGAAGGGCATGGGGAGCAGAGGAGCAGAGGAGCAGAGGAGAGGCAAACCCAGAGACATTGTTCGTTAGCGCAACGGCCCGGGAGTGTATCCCAGGGCCGTTGTCGTATCCTGGTCAAGCAACCGGCGGATCGGGCAGCCTTCCTCTTTAGACAGGAGCCTAGCCTAAGTCAGAGGCAGGTCTCCTCCTTGTCCCGTCTGCGGTGGTATCCGCCTTCGCTCTACGAGCTACGGCGAGACAGATGGTATCAGGCTGCGGGCACACAGTCGCTAGCTTAGTGGCAGGACACCCCCCAGGCCTGTTTGCGGTGGTACGGGCCAGTGACTCCCTCGTTGGCCAGTCAGTCCGCGATTCGGGGTTGGGACGTATTCCTTGTCGGGGAGACCGACCCATTCGCCGTTCATCACCCACTCCTCATCCCCACCGTATAGTTCCTGAGCAAGCAATTCCCTGAGACGCTGCTCAACTTTCGCGTGGCTCGACTGTCCGGCGAGGTCGTGCATCTCGTTCGGATCTTCATCCAGGTCGAACAGCTGTGCGTGGTTGCCCACCGGATAGTAGATCAGTTTGTGGCGGCCGTCGTGGAGCATGCGTGTCGCCGTGTCGCCGTTCCCGCATTCTCCGTAGAGATGGGGGCGCGGTCCCTCGCTGACCATCGATATACCCTCGACTGTGTCTGGAATCTCTACGTCTGCCAGGTCGAGCAGTGTGGGCATGATGTCCTGCCATCCGACAAGCCTGTTGTCGATGCGATGATGACCGACACGATCGTCGTTCGCCGTGCCGACGAGGATCATCGGGACGCAGGCTGAATCCTCATAGAACAACCGCTTTGCCCACTGCCGGTGGTTACCGAGCATATCCCCATGATCTGACGTGAACAGGATGATCGTATCATCGAGCAGACGCTCTTCCCGGAGGGTACCGATGACGATACGCATCTGGTGATCGATGTGGGTGCACATCGCGTAGAACGCCCGCAAAGCGGACTGAATGTGGTAATCGGTGAAGTCTTCCCGTGATGTCTGTCTGCTGCGAAGGGGCCAGGGAAGGGCCTCTGTGTCCTGTGCCCACTCGCCGATGTACGCACGGGGGGGCTCGATATCTCGGTACATGTCAACATAACAGTCGAGTGGAGTCAGCGGCGGATGCGGATGACAGTAGGACAGGTAGTAGAAGCCCGGCTTTGTTGGATCCCTGCGCTGGATCAAACGTGCCATCTGCTGGGTCGTCCAGTTCGTGACGTGACAGTGCTCCGGCAGGTGCCACGGTCGATTCAGATACTCGTTGTTGTTCATGCCTCCGGCGAACATCCGACCGGCGTGGCCTTGATCCGCCAGGTAGAGTTCGTAGTCGTCTACAGCGTCGAATTGCGCACGACCCTCTTCGTGAAGGATGACGTCGTCGAAGCCGATCCGGTCTCGCTGCGGATAGACGTGAAGCTTGCCGGCGGCGAAGGCCTGGTAGCCGTTGTTGCGGAACGTCTGGGCAAGTGTGGGGACATCCGGCATCCGCAGAGTCTCGTTGAAGTGGCGGTCACCGTGGGTGCGGCAGGTCGTCCCCGTCATCAGCGTCCGACGAGCGGGGATACAGACCGGGCATTCGCTGTAGGTCCGTGGGAAGCGGCAACCGTTTCGGGCGAGCTGATCGAGCGTCGGGGTCTGGACCGCAGGGTGACCGGCGATGCCGAAGAGTGAAGCCGGCCAGTGGTCAGTGCAGATCATCAGTACATTCGGCTGTTTGTCAGGCAAGAGAGCCTCCTGGAGATTGATAATCGAGGCAACGCTACGCGTTGCTTGCGAGTTCGCTGCGCGAACTCGATGTGGGTCAACTGTGAAGGTGGCTCTATGCTTCCGTGATTGCTTCGTTCAGCGATTCAGGTTCTTCCCGCGATAGCGCGTTCGCGATAATCAGGTATCCGTTCAGGTCGAAGACTACGTCTGGTATTCGTCCAGGCTCACTCCGGTTCAACTGATTGCGTCTGGCATCCAAAGTGGTAAACTGAGTCAACGGCAATATCGAATATCGAACGCCGAATGTCGAACTCTGAAGAGTGGTAACCAGGTACGTAATAGAGTAGCAGTGAGCCCGGCTGGTTGCGCGGAAACAGAAGAGGAGAATGAAGTGATCAGTGATCGTATTGTGTGCGCGTATTTGTATGTGATAACGAAGTACGGGTATCCGCCTTCGGCCCGGGACTCGAGGAAGTATCTCGAGGAGATGAAGGCGTTGGGATATCGGTCCGTGGAGTTGGAAGGAATACGTGAGGAGCACCTCGGCGAGATGTTTGACATCCGTCACGATGTGGCAGGATGGGCGAAGGAGCTTGAGCTCAGTATTCCCGTTTTCTGCATCGTGCTGCCCGGGTTGTCATCGTCGGTCGAAGCGGAGCGCAACGCGAGCCTGGCACTGTTTGAGAAGGGCTGTGATGTGGCGGCGGCTCTGGGGGCCAAATGTGTACTCGACAATGCACCGCTTCCGCCGTACCGCTTCCCGGATGACATCCCGATCGTCCGGCACTATGACGAGGATGTGCTTCGGCAGGCGTCGGTTCCGGGTGATCTGGAGTGGTCAGCATACTGGGATCAGCTGGTGGATACCTACCGTCAAGCCTGCGATATCGCGGGGGAGAGAAGTCTGACCTACCAGATGCATCCTTGTCTTGGCGTCCTGTCGGCGACGACGGATGCGTTTCTCTATTTCTACGAAGCGGTCAAGCGAGATAACCTGAGGTTCAATCTGGATACGGCGAATCAGTTTATGATGCAGGACAATCTGGCGATGTCGCTGATTCGGTTGAAAGGATTGGTCGACTATATCCACGTGTCGGACAACCCGGGTGACCGAGTCGAGCATCTGGAGCCGGGGAAGGGAGCGATCAACTGGGACGTGTTCTTCGAAACGGTCGATCGGATCGGGTATGACGGTCACTTCGGGGTGGATGTCGGTGGACACGAGTCGCGTGTCGATGATCTCGAGGACGCATATCGGAATGCGGCCGGCTGGCTCGAGGACCGGATCAGCTGATTCCTCTTCGCGCGACCCAATCATACATCCAGCCTGCTCGTTCATCGACAAGGCCAAGATCGCGCTCGAGCAGGTAACGCTGAGCGACCAGCTGTTCTGCCACTGATCTGCAGCGTTCTACGTAGGTCTCCCTATCCTTGTATCGATCATCCACTGACTGCCTGGGATCGGCTTCTCCCGGAGCCGCAGGGAAGGGCAGCCAGAGTCCCTGTAGCCCGACCATCGCCCAGGTTGCTCCTATTTCTTCTGAGCGAAGCCGCCATCCCGTGAACGTGCCGAGCGGAACCGCGACTTCCGGCAGCCGTATGCCCGGAATCTCATTTCCGTCTTCGTCCACGGCAGGCAACAGACACGTGTAGGGTGCGCCGGAGACGGGAGGCTCCTTATCGATGATCCCGTCCTGCCATTCTTCTCCGTGGTCCCATCTCCTGGGATCACGGGGATGCTTCGGCAAAGCCGTGGAACAGTCCGGCCACTCAATCTGATCCAGCGGAATCAGCGTTCCATCGGTAATACGACCATAACTCGATTGCGGCGGATCCTCGCCTTCCGATACCCACCGATCCAACGCAACAAGCAGGGCACGATGGCTCAGACAAAAGTTCACGGGATTGCCCGGCAGGTCGTCGTTGTCCTCGGGCAGGTCCGCGGGGCCGTGCTGTGTGCCGGAAAAGTGGTAGATACGAACGGAGGAGTGAGGCTCCACATCCTCCGATCCGGTTACATCTGTGTGGATTAGCGAAGCGCTACGATTCCAGTATTCGGTAGAGGTATTGGTGTAGAAGATCCTGGGAATCGTGTTCGCTGACTCACATCTGTCAAGCAGCCCTGCTGTCAGACCCGTGACGGGATCTGTTTGCGGGCCGTCGGTGAACGGGAACTGCTCCGTCGGGTAGTGAACATCGACGTGAGCGCTGGCGTGGCGAGAGGGCTGCGCGAAGCGGTGGTTGAACGAACCCATCCCGCCGCCCGCCACGTTGGCGATGATCCCGTCGAAGACCTGCCGATGCTGTTCGTCCTCGTTGAACCCCTCGTATGCCAGATGCCTGAGGAACCGACCGCTTTGGGATGAACCAAAGGCGTGAGCACGATCGATCGGAGCGGAATCTCTCAGATCGTCGAAGCGATCGGTGTCGTGTTTGAGGCAGGAAACGAAGTCACGCGTGGAGACAAAGCCCAACCCCATCACTTTCGGATTGCGCCCGGTGTAAACGAGGTTGTAGATCGTTCCCGGCGAGAATCCTCCGGGGTAGCGGATCGCTGGACGGCCATCCGGTAGCCTTTCAAAAGACCAGTGTGCTCGATCGATTGGTTTACGTTTGGCGTACGGGCCTTCTCGGACAGTAAGCGTCGCGGACCGTTCAGTGTCTGCCGCAACCTCGTAGGGCGCGTGGAACCGGCTGCCGAGGGAGTGGAGATCACACGGTTCGTCGACCACAATCTCACAGCCAACAGGACCCGTGATCGGCTCATCGTCCTGTGTGGCAACGGGTACGTCGAAGGTCATCAGATGCTCGTCGTCCGGTGTCTCCGGGGGGACGTCGGCTTGCCAACCACAGGCCGCGATCGTGTAGCCCTGTTCCAAAAGGAACCCGTCACCGAAATGGGCATCCATAGCCGGGCGTTGAGCGCTTTCGGCAAGGTTGTACATCCCTAGGACACCCTTGCGCCCACGGTTGACGACGTGATACATCAGGGCACCATTCCCGCGTGAGGGCTCCTGGGGTCTCAGTATCCAGATGTCTGCCCGACACTCGACACATCCTCGGGTATTTCGGGGCGCGAGGTCGAGGTCCACGACACGAGCGTTCAGCGGATTCGATGGGTCGACCTCGAACCGAGCACTCCCGTAGAGCTGTTCGTATGGACCGACGGAGCCGAAGACTTTACTGTCGCAGACGGCATTCTGTGAAGTGATCGTAAGTTCCGATAGCATCGCTATGCCCGTTCTAGACGGCCGCAAGGCCGTGGTTGGTGATAAGGTTGCAGACCACTCTCTCTGCTGAGAGATCGGTCCCGGCTCGTAGACCGTGACGGTTCAGGATGCGAGGGGGCACGAGTCACGTCAATCGAATGTTTACACCTGTGTTGACGAACGGTGCTGACTCCTTAGATTCCGGACGCGAAAGGAGCACAACATGACGATCAGGAAGGTTGAGGCGTTCGCGATGCGGATGCCGCCGAGAGATACGTCACAAAGGGATCAAGGGGCGGATACGCGCCGGGACGAATACGGGGATTACCACATCGCCAAGGATGCGTGGTCCTCTATCTACTCGAAGCGGCACGAGACTGCTCTGATCCGGATCGAGACAGATGACGGCCTGGTCGGGTGGGGCGAAGGACAGGCGCCGGTCTCGCCGAGGACCGTGCAGACGATTGTCGAAGATCTGTGTCGGCCTGTTCTGCTGGGTCGCGATCCTTTTGACGTCGAGTATCTCTGGTACCGGATGTACAGCGCGATGCGGGAACGCGGTCACCTCACGGGGTTCTATGTCGATGCGCTCGCGGGTGTTGATCTGGCTTTGTATGATTTGCTGGGCAAGGCGCTCCAGAAACCCGTGTACAAGCTGCTGGGTGGGAAGTTCCGAGAAGAAGTACTGATCTATGCGGGGATCGGGGGCAACGATCCCGCAGGTGTCGCTCAGGCTGCCAGAGAGCACGTGTCAGAAGGCTACTCGGCGTTGAAGATGCATCTGAGGCAATCGAACAGAGACATTGCCGAGATTGTTGCAGGCGTTCGTGATGCCGTCGGTCCCGATGTGCTCTTGCACGTCGATGTGCACGGTCAGCGCGATGTTGGCGGCGCTATCACACTGGGACGTCTACTGGAAGCACTCGATGTACGATGGCTGGAGGCCCCTACTCTGGCGGAAGATGTGAAGGGACACGCGGAGATCGCAGCTGCACTGGACCTGCAGGTCGCGACGGGCGAGTGGCTGCGGACTTCGTGGGAATGGCGACAGTGGATCGACTTCCGAGGCTTTGACTGTGCCATGCCGGACATTGCGCGGACCGGTCTGACGGAAGGGAAGCGTATATCGGCGCTATGCGACGCCTATAACCTGCCGATCGCACCTCACGTCGGTGGGGGCGGTATCCTCTCCGTTTCTGCTTCTGTCCACTATTCTGCTGCAATCCCGAATTTTCAAATTCTCGAACACTCGCACCGGGCTCACGCGCAGAAAGGTCGGATCGCGAAGTCTTATCCTGTTCCTGAGAGTGGGCGCTTCGTACTGGACGATGAGATGCCGGGGTTGGGGGTCGAGATAGATGAGGACCGCGTCAGAGAGTTCAGTCAGTGAGTGCAGGATGCCTGTAGCAGGCGCGTGTGCTGCCGCGTCGAAAGGCTATCGATCTCTGTGGTGCTAGAACCTATGTCATCTGCTTCTGTTGTCCGTCTGCACCGTGCCTACACCCGGGATCCGTGGATGACTGCGTGGGCAACCGGTTGTGTAACCATTCCTAGATTTGCCCCCAGACTGCGGTGGTGTATCTGGACCCTACACTCGAAGGAGCTACAGTGAAGATCGTCGATATCGAAGTGATTCGTTTCCAGTCAACGACTCGGAATTACCCGACGAAGTGGGGCTACTACTATTGGGGACAGGAGCGGACGGCGACGACTTCTCTCACCAGGATCGTGACGGATGACGGTCTTGAGGGATACAACCTCGGCGGCGATCAGGCGACGATCGATCGCGTGGTCAAGCCGCTACTTCTGGGTGAGAACCCACTGGACCGCGAGAAACTGTGGCAGTGGATGAGTCAGCATCCCGGCTTCTCGGAAGGGTTGGCCGGGTCGGTTGATTGTGCCCTCTGGGATCTGTATGGTCGGATGGTTGGATTACCCGTGCACAAATGCCTCGGTGGCTATCGCGACAGGGTCAAGGCGTATGCGAGCACCTGGCCGAATATGGGCAAACCCGAGGACTACGCACGGCACGCGGTCGAGATGAAGCAGCAGGGATACGGCGCCTACAAGGTGCACGCATATATCTACTTCAACCCGCATACGTGGGAACACGCCCCGCAGCTTCCGGGCTTTCCGAAGGCGGATATCGAGGTCTGTCGGGCGGTACGTGAGGCAGTGGGACCGGATATGGTGCTGATGTTGGACCCGTTCGGTGTCTACACGCTGGAGGAGTCGATCTGGGTCGGGCACGAGCTGGAGAAGCTCGACTTCTACTGGCTCGAGCATCCGATGATCGAGACGCGCGTGGAGGCGTATCGTCGACTCTGTCAGGAACTGGACATCGCCGTCTGTTCACCTGAACACGCTCCCGGCGGCATCTTCACCCGGGCGGAGTGGGTGCTGCAGGGCGCCTCTGACATGAGCCGGATCGATGTGCACTACGGGGGCATCACGGGCAGCTACAAACACGCGATGCTGTGTCAGGCGTATGGCATACAATGCGAGATGCACGGTGGCGGGTGGAGTAACAGTCACATTCTGGGTGCCACTCCCGAATCAACGTGTGAGTATTTCGAGCGCGGGCTTCTGCGTCCTGATCTCGACTATGAGAAGCACGCACCCCATCTGGAGGCGATCTGTGATCCGATGGACGACGACGGGAATGTCATCCTGCCGACACAGCCGGGTCTGGGAATGGAATTCAACTGGGATTACATCAACGATCATCTGGTCAAAGATTGAGGCGGCAGGTTTGACCTGAACGCAGTGTGTCGATTACGTCGTGCTGTAGCGGGCGAGTTTTGCCTTGAAGCCTGGTCTGTCGAGCACCGCCCGGTTGACGACACCGTCGGGGATCTGACCTGTAGACAGGTCGATCACCTGGGAGCAGGCCTTCCGACCCAGATCTCTGAAGAGCTCGTTTGTCCACGCGATTGCGTGCGGAGCGAGGATGACGTTCTCCAGAAGGGAGATCGGATGTCCGGGCGGCATCGGTTCATTTTCGTGGCAGTCGAGTGCCGCTCCTGCGATGCGTTTCTCTCGAAGCGCGTCAATCAGGGCTGTTTCGTTTACAATGCCCCCTCGTGCCGTGTTGATCAGATATGCCGTGGGTTTCATCAGCGACAGTTCGCGGTCACCGATCAGATCGCGCGTGTCGTCGTTCAGCGGGCAGTTGACAGAAACGAAATCGGAAGCGCGCAGAAGGTCGTCCCGGTCGACAAGTGTCACACCCAGCTGCTTCGCGCGTTCGGCGGGTATGTGTGGGTCGTAGGCGATCGGCTTCGCCATTCGGAAACCGCCGATCATGTTGGCTAACGTACCGCCAATCCCACCGAGCCCGATGATTCCCAGCGTCCGGTCACGGAGTTCGCTCCCCATGTGACCGGACCGTTCGTCCCACCTGCCTTCCCGCGTGATCCGATCCTTGATCACCAGATTGTGTGATATCGCGAGCATCATCGTGATGACCGCCTCAGCGACCGAGTAGTCGACACCTCCAGCCGTAATCGTCAACACAACATCCGCTTCGGTGCAGGCATCCACGTCGACCGAGTCATATCCGACGCCAAATCTGGAGATCATCGTCAGACGATCCAGGTCTTCGAGCGAAGCCTTTGTGATTCGCGGCGACAAGACGATGACCGCATCCGTATCGTGCAGCTGGTCGGATTCGACCTCTGGTTGGTGGCGGTCCAGAAACGCATAGGCGATCCCATCGCTGCCATCCAGCAGGTCGAGCCCGATGTCCTGGTAGACCAGCTTGCCGTTATCCTGGAAGTCTGCCGTGAGTTTGACCTGGAATCCGGAGTTCATGGATTCGTATCCCATCGTGAAGGACTGTCCTGACTTGCCTGAAGAGACCTGCGAGGCGTGACGGTGCCTCTTGGTGTACCCAAATGCATTTACGAATAGATCAGGTTCTAGTCGGTTACTTCGACAATGACCTCGATTTCGACCGTGATCCGGCCAGGGAGCGCACCCAGACCAACGGCCGAGCGTGCGTGCTTTCCCTTTTCTCCGAAGACTTCGACGAAGAGGTCGGAGCAGCCGTTGATCACTTTCGGGTGGTCAGCAAATTCAGGTGCGGTGTTGACCATGCCCAGAACCTTTACGATGCGGCTGACCTTGTCGAGGGACCCGAGTTCGTCTCTCATCACGGAGATCAGAACGAGCCCCACCTCGCGAGCATGCTTGTAAGCCTCTTCGATCGGCACCTCGGTCCCGACCTTTCCGACGCCATCAGGACCCGGGCCTTTGCCGGACAGATACAGAAGATTTCCTGTGCGGACGGCGTGGACGTAATTGCCACCCGGTGCCGGGATGGGCGGGAGTTCGATTCCGAGATCCTTGAGGGTCTGTTCTGCCGACATGGTAGTGCTCCTGGGTGAAGTCATTCCCGCCTGGGCAGGAATCCATTGGTGAAGTAATCCTAGAAAGGAAGGGGTTCGCCCTCGTTGGCCGTTCGGGTTGCGTAGAGGTC
>CAYYGZ010000144.1:0-12667 GCA_964471275.1 uncultured bacterium
CCAAAATCCCGGATAACGGGTTGATTCTGCAGGAGTAGTGCCCTGAGTGCAAAAAAAGAAAGAAAAAAGAAAAAAAGAACTAAAGACGGGCGCTACAGCTGCCGATACTTGGAGAGAGGGCGTTAATATCCCTGGATATCGGCCCCTCATTGCCGAATCCATCCCTCAAAAAATGGGTCGTTCCGATGGATTTCGAATCTACGAACACTTTGCAATCGCAGCTCAGCCACCATTTTACACAGCTCCTCGAGGAAGAGGTGAACGTCTCTAAACACGAGGCCCTGTTCATCGCAACTGTCGTCTGGACAGTGGTTGCCCAACCGCCCTACGCACTTTCGCAGTCAAAGCCCTAGGGATCGTCAACCGGGCACGAGAGAATTATATGCCAGCGGAAGTCAACAACTCAGTCATCACAGCAGGCAGTCTAACGCCGAGAAACACACCACAGTCGCTGCAGACGGAGTCTCGCTCCCGCGACAACGTCGCACGGTCGAGCACGTCGAACACGCAGGCAGTACTCACTTCCGGCCCAGAGACCTTGGTCAGGTCAGCGGATCCCGGAACCGGTTCTCAGGGCGCTGAGAACCAACAGAAGGAAATCTCTAACCCACCGAATACGAGTAACGGGGTGGGTCAGAACGTAGACGTTTCGATCTAGTATCGAAGCATCTGCCGACGGTGGCCGGAATCGCGCGGAAGATTCCCGACCGTACTCAACCGTCATCGAAGTGCGTTGAGCCAGGACAGCTCGGCTGTCTTCGGAACCATTCAAGAGTCGAAGTGAACCGATAACGTTTGGTAGGGCAGTGACATGCCGATCTTTGTCTCGCGATTCTCGCCTGAGAGATCGCTGATCGGAAGCTTTGTCGCACCAGGATCTCGTCGAAACGAGACACCTGAGCGGCCAGCTTCCGAGACGCAGGTCTCGGAAGCCAGTAGCGGCAGTACCTCACAGGGCGCTGACCGAGTTGAACTCACCCGAGGGGGACGCTCGCCGGATCTCGCCTCGCCTGTGTCGACCGAAACCGCGTCGACACGTTCAGCACCCGCAGCCGTCTCAGATCCGTCAACTGAGAGTACGATTGAGAGCACATCTTCTTCGATCGGCTCTCTGACGTTTCTGGACCAGCTCCGCCTGCGCAGCACCAGCAATACTCCACTGCAAAATGATCCCGTCGATTCCCCGGAACCGCCTCCATCTGTCGGTGTCGAAAATCGCCTTGGACCTCTGGCAGAAAGACTGCGTGCCTTAACCCAGGAGCTAACCGCGAACCGGGTTGACGCACCAGCTGAGCCTCCCGTTTCTGCACCCTTCGACGATCTGATTTCGGAAAACCAGACCGCCAATAATGCTGCAGCCGTGGAGAATTTGGACAACCTGATCGTGGCGCTCCAGGCGGAATCGGACACGGGTGCTTTTGAACCCTTCGAAGATGCCCCTGTTCCCGCAATCGACACTCAGGCAATCTCGGAAGCCATCGTGCAACAGGACGAAGAAGTTGTTGCGCGCGGAGCACAGGAACAGACGCTCCGTGAAGGTCTCCAGACAATTGCCAGTGGATTACGTACTGACGCAGCGATAGAAACAAGACAGAACGTGGAGGCGACTGCCCGTAACACGCAGGCTGCAGCCAGAGTTCAGGGCCGCAGAGAAGTACAGCAGAACCAGAGAGATATCCAATCGCTGCAATCCGAGCGCCGCAGTGCCCAGCAGGAGCTTCGCAGCGCAGATCAGGCCATCCGTCAGTTACAGAGTCGAAACACTCAAATACAGTCGGGGTCGAATCAGCAGGCCACACCGGGAACCTCTCTGGACATCGTTGCACAGTAGCCCGTATACGTGGTAAGACACAACGGGTGTGAAGCCGCCCCGCTGCCCTGAACCCGGTTTCGTTGATGATGTGTTATTCGGGGTGGTGCATCGTCAGTACCCTCGCTGCCTCGTGGAGCGGTGGTACCGATTGGCCAGTCCCCCTTTCCTTCTTCCTGGAGGAAAGGGGGATTCTTTCGTTGGGGAAACAGCGTGTGGCAGATTCCATCAGTCCCACAATTGCCCGACTGTACATCCTACTTTGCTTGAGCTTGCCTGCCCCCATGGGCCAACCTATATTCATCACACACAAACGAAGGATACCAGTGGCCTGTGGAGCCTTTCCTTGCACGAACTCGCTGACAACCTGAAAGTCCTCTCTGATCCAGCCCGGCTTCGGATCCTCAAGGAACTGATGGTCGTGAAACAGGAGAAACACGTCTGTGTACGAGATCTTGCGGACAGTCTCGCCATCTCTCAACCCAACGTGTCCCATCATCTGAAAGTGCTGAAGACTGCAGGGCTCATTTCCTGTCAGAAGGCGTTCGAGAAGGATCAGCGGTTCGCCTACTACAAAGTCGACCGCAAGCGTATCGAGTCGCTGTTCAAGAACGTCCTGGAATCGATCTCCTGAGCCGCACCCAAAGCGTTTGGCAACAAACTGGCACTGCGGAAGGCGAGGATCTTTCTAAGGCCCGAACTCAAGCGGATTGTAGAATGAAGAGCCCGGCCATCTGGTCGGGCTCTTCTCTTTTCAGTAGCCGGTCTCGATTGGCTCGGCCGGTGGCCCACGAGTCACGAGGGTCTCCAGCAGATGCCCCAGATCTCTTGGTGTAAACGTCCCAGTCGAATGCACGGTCTCCAGGACAGGCCACCACCTGAAGGCCTGAAGTGCTTCTCGGTTCCTTTTCTCCGTGCCGTCACCCTTACCCGGGTCGAACACTTCGGTCTCTACCCGGTAGCAGGTGTCGCGCTGTTCGTATGACTGTTGACTGTCCATCCCACTCAAATCTGCTTGTCCGCTGACATCATCAACGCTCTCGCCCCCTACGCCAGAGATCATAGATCATAGATCACCCAGGCTCAGACATTCAATCTTACCCGTGGATCGATTCGGATCGCTCTGGGTGAGGTCGGGCAGATCTGCTCGCACACGCCGCAACCGACACACCCCTCAAGTACGGCTACTCGATCATCGTCATCGACCTCGATCGCGCGCGTGCCTCTCGGGCAGAGATCGATACAGCTTCTGCAAGCCTGGTCATTCGCACGTACACACGACTCGTGATCGACCACGGCCATACCGAGATCGATCTCGTCTCGGGTAATGATCTGCAGTGCATCCGAGGGACAGGCGTGCATGCAGTCCAGATCGGTACACACAACGCACGCCTGCTCAACAGCCACGATACCCGGTGTGTCTTTCAGCCTTCCTTCCACGGCAATCGGTCGTATCGCATCCGCGGGACACACCTCAACGCAGGCGTGACAGCGTTCGCAGCGAGCCAGAAAATCTGTCTCGACGATCGCGCCGGGGGGTCGCAGCACGACCGGACCCTCAACCGACTGCGTATCGAGGTAGTCTACGGCAGGCTCGACGTAGCGTTTGACGACCTCCCGGAAGAAGGCACGTCGACTGTGTCGTCTATCACTCAAGCGAGGGCAAGCTCCCAGACAGGTCCCTTCACATCCATTTCGAACTCGATGTGCTCGACAGGTGGTGCGGTCCTGTAGCGATGAATGCCGTGCAACGAACCGATGCCAACACGCTTGTCTACAAGTTTGGAGACAGATTCATCGAACTCGTGTTTGGTATAGACGTTCACGGTCCGGACATCATCCCACGTGAGCGCCAGCCCTTCGAGTCTCTTCTCCATCACGTCCAACATAAAGGCTGCCTTCTCCAGCACGCCTGCCTCCGAAACATCTCCGTATCGCACGATTGCATCCGGGTCGATCGAGCCCCCGCGCACCTCGCCACCACCTGCGATCACGAAACTGGGTTTCGCATCTGCGGTTGCAGGACGCGTGTATGAGAACGCGTACATGCTTTGCTCATCGGGGGCGTGTGCTACGGGAGAAACGTTCGTCCTGCCGACCGGGTTGATCTCATCTTTCCGGAACACACCCATGGACAGGAGGCGACCAATGTAGGTCTCGTTGAAAGCATCGAATCCTCTGGCTGAATAAGGTCGGCTGCAGCGCAACTCGACAGAGCAGAGGGCCGGCGGCTCGAGCCCGGCGGAAGCGAGATGGCGCCCCAGGAGATCGCAACCCTCCTGCCACGGGACCAGATTCGCAAACACCGCACGTACGATTTCGAAACCCTCGTGCGCTCTCACACCGCAGGAGAAAGCCGGTATACCGGGCAGGAAATCATAGTGACCTGCTTCGCATTCTTTCCTTTGCATAATGGGAACACTCACATCCTTGAACACAGGGCGGAACCGTCGGACACGCTCGGTCATCGATCCCTCATCGGCGGTCTTCCGGCTGCCGATGGTGAATACTAGACCGCACCGCACCGATCGTCAAGCGACGAACGCTACCGCGAAGCCAGCTAAAGGTTGGCAAGACTTGTGACGAAGTCACCTAACGTTAGTTGCTGTTTTTTCAGAGGATTGACTTTGCACAAGGGTATTCCGATACTTTTTAGGAATGTTGGCGCTACTGGTCGGAACAAATTCTTGACACCCCTATAAGAATCTGTTTATTGGCCGCGCTTCAAGTCGAACCACTCCACCATCCGTCTGCATAGGGCCGACTCACATCTCCGAGGTGACACCCCGTGGCGCGAGCAACCAGATCCGACTTCGCAGGCGTTAAGGATTCCCTCCATCGATATCTGGAAGATGTTGCATCTTCCACCCCGCTCACTGCGGCCGAAGAGGTCTCTCTGGCCCAGCGCATCAAGAAGGGCGACCAGGAAGCACGCGCGCAGCTGATCGAGGCAAATCTCAGGTTTGTCATTACCGTTGCTCGTGAGTACCAGAACCAGGGCGTCCCTCTCGTCGACTTGATCAGCGCGGGTAACGTCGGGTTGATCACGGCGGCGGAACGTTTCGACGAAACCAAGGGCTTCAAGTTCATCTCCTATGCTGTCTGGTGGATCCGTCAGGCGATCCTGCAGACACTCGCTGAACATTCGCGAGTCGTCAGGCTGCCGCTGAACCGCGTGGACCTGCTTCGACGCATCGCGCGCTACACGAACAGCAAGCAACAGGAAACGTCCTCACGTCCACACGAGGAGGAGATCGCCGAGGAGTTGGGAATAACTGTCGAGCAGGTCATCGACACCCTCTCCACCGGCCAGCGCGTGCTATCGCTGGACGCAAAGTTCGGTGACGATGAAGAGAACAGCCTGCTGGAAGTCATGCCGGACACCAACACGGAGTCACCGGACAAGATGCTGCTGGAGAATTCTCTGACTACGGAGATAAGGGAAGCGCTTGAGTCGCTGGACGACCGTGAGCAGGAAGTCATCCGGCTCTACTTTGGCCTGACCGGTCAGGCAGAGATGACGCTCGAGGAAATCGGTCTGCGGTTCAAGCTGACGCGCGAAAGGGTGAGGCAGATCAAGGAGAAGGCCTTACGGAAGCTGCGCCACCCGACACGGGGTCGAAGGCTGATCCCCTATTCTGACCCATCCTGAAGGATCGCGGGTTCGGCGTGATCGAACCGACAGCCGGCTGCATATGGGGACAGGGAACCTACCTGACACGCACGCTGTGTGAGAAGTACCTGAGCGGCCAGGCAACCTGTGAATCAACTGAAGGAGCAGGGACTGTCGTCACAGTTGCGATGAAGTCCCTGCTCTAGAACCGGCACCCAATCGGAGCAAGGATAGAAAGCGGTCCGGACCCAACAGGTAAACGGACGGCACGCAATCCTATGCAAGTTGCGAGACGATCGCCTTGAACTTCCATCCACGTTCCTCAAAATTCGAGAACATATCGAAGCTTGCAGACGCCGGTGACAGAAGAACCGTGTCACCCTGCTTGGCGCTTCTGCTCGCAAGCAGGACAGCATCCTCAAGACTCTCCACACGATCAACGACGGAACCGCTGACCGTATCCGCGATCCTGTCGGCCGTCTCACCGATCAGGATGACTCGCGCAACCAACTCCGAGATCAGCTTACCCAGTTCCGCGTAATCCAGCCCCTTATCGGATCCCCCGGCAATCAATACTAGGGGTCCCCTCAACGCTTCAATCGCTACCCGCGTTCGTTCAGGACTCGTTGCAATCGAGTCATTGTAGTAAGAGACGCCGTCTACATCCCCGCAGTACTCAAGTCGATGCGCCACGCCCTGGAACGACGTCATCCCTTCCCCGATCAGATCGAGCGTGACACCCGCCTCCACAGCCGCGCAACCGGCGGCACAGGCGTTCGCTTGGTTGTGCTCCCCCGGGATACACAGATCGCCGACCCGACAGATCTCGACCTGCTTCCCATCTGCCGAACAGACGATACAATCCCCATCCACAAAGACGCCTCGATCCCCGACACGGCCCACACCGAAACCGGACACCCTCGCCTCCGTACTCGCTGCCCAGGACGCTATCTCGTTGTCATCCGCATTCAGGATCGTCACATCATGCGAAGTCTGGTGGGCGATCAGCTGTTGTTTGCAGTGACGATAGTCCTCGATACCATCGTGTATGTTGAGATGGTTCGGCGCGAAGTTGGTGACGACTGCGATGTCCGGTCGCCATTCCGTCATCCCCAGATACCGAAGCTGGAAACTCGACAACTCCAGAACGGCCGTTGTGTGCGCGCTTGACGTGGGGAGTTGTTCGAGAAGTGACACACCCATATTCCCTCCCACGAGCGTATCGGGTATCGCGTTCGAGATGATCTGCCCGAGGAGAGTCGTTGTCGTCGTCTTTCCGCTCGTACCGGTAACAGCGATGGTCCTTCCCGGGAAACGCGCAGCAAAAAGCCCGATCTCTGTGGTAACGGGTACGCCGCCCCCGATCGAGGTCTGCAGGTATTCGGACCGGAACGGGATTGCCGGATTCGCAACCACAAGATCCGCCTCCCCGAAGTCGTCGCACTCGTGGCGTCCGAGCCTGAGCTCCAAATCAAGATCCGACAATTCCTGGAGAGAGGCTGCCAGCTGCATCTCGGTCTTCAGATCCGTAACCAGAACATCAGCGCCCTGCGCCACAAGGTAGCGCGCTGCGGCGGCTCCGCCCCCGAACAACCCGAGGCCCGCTACAAGAACGCGCTTCCCTCGAAGAGAAAGCGCGAAATCAGCCACTCCCCTTGTCCCGGCCTTGCTCACAGCTCCCTGCCCTCGAGCATGAAGAGTACGATCTCGATCATCGTGACCAGGTCCAGCGCGTTGTGGTGCAGGATATCGCGCATCTCGGTGGCGTTCCCGGTCCGAACGAACTCGTGATAGGCATCCGGGATCTCTGCACCCGGTATGTCACCAAGCCGCCCGCGCCCACAGATCGCCTTCTCGAGCGTTTGCAGCTTGCAGTTCACCAGCCGATCCTTGTACCGGCGGCGACCCTCGTGCAGCAGATCGATGTCCGCCAGCCCTTCCCGCAACCTGTATCCATAGTAGACCATCCGATCCCGGATATACGGGAGATCATATGACTTGCCGTTGAAGGTGACTACGGTCCGCGTATCGGCAAGGCGTTTCCACACCTGATACAAAAGGGCACCCTCTTCTGTGTAATCCCTCGCCAGGTATTGCTGAACGCGCAAGTCACCCTCCTCGACAACGACCAGGCCGACCAGGAACAGCGGTGTTCCGGGTGTGAAACCCGTCGCCTCGATGTCGACGAACACGAGCTCTGACGGCTCTGTTCCGGACAGCTCCTGAAACGTCCCAAAGTCATCGTGATTGACCGTTGCGTTCCCTCTGGTCTGATCGAGTAGCTTCAGGAACCGCTTCTTCAGCTCGGGACCGCGGAGGGGCATAAGCGCTTCGATCCCCTGGTCGATCAGGTAGAATCGCCCCGGCGGGACGGTCTTCTGTCGGCCATCCGCGACATCATCCAGCAGAAGTCGGAGTCTCACGTCCGTTGCCGTCGCTTTCGCAACAAAGCTCGGCGGTGGGAGCTCGAGTGTTTCGGCCGCATCCGGTTCCCCCGCGGGGGCACGCACGGAGAACCAACTCTTGCGAATGGCAGAGCGCTTGAGCTCCGATATGCGAGATCTGAGGTTTGGTGGAATCAACGGAAAACCTGGCGCGATACGTGTGGGTATGTGACCGGGAACAAGCGACGAAGACGACCGTAGCACAGGCGGGGAAGCCTGCTCAAACGTAGTCAGGATGTGAAACGGAGTCAATTGGTGATCGGGGCACGTCGATCGGTCGTCTCAAACGTAACAACCACAGGACTGTGGGGCAAGACAGATCCTGGATAGTTCTCGACCTGATGGCTGTGTATCCTTATTATACGCTCGTGAAAAACCGCAGACACATCTTTGCCCTCGCTCCTGCCCCGATCCTCGTGACAATGACCGGCTGCTTGGTCCCAGATCCTCGGGGTCAAGCGGCGAGCCACGATCAGTCAGTCACCTCCACACTGCAGCAAACCACTACGGCACCCGACCGACCGAATACTGCCGTCCTGGAATCGCGTGCCTCTACCGAAGCCCCCCAGCTGGCGGGTCGCGTCGCCTCGAGAACGCTCCCAATTGTATCCGACAGACTGCCCGAGAACCTGCTGGCCTTCAGCCGACCGATGGGTGAATCGATCGGACCGAATCTCGCGGAAAGCTGGACATGCCTCGACAAGGGGGCGTGTCGCGGTCTTCAGACACCGCAAGGGTGTTCGCTGGTCAGATGGACACCCCACGACGGCTGATGACGTGATGCTCTTCGACGAGAATGCCCGCGCAAGCGACCGCCCCACCCCGCCTCCCGACTTCCTGACCGGTGGCCAGCCGATCCAACTCACAAGAGTGGACGAATACACCATCCGCTTCGAGTTGTTAAAGCCTATGGGGCGCCTGCTCAACGCACTGGGAGGAGCGGACCACGCGGGCCCAGCTGCCCTACGCCGATCGTCTGACCTTTACGATCATTGCCGATGGCCAGGTAACCCTCCTCAAGTTCATAAACGGCGAGATCGACCTGTTTGGCCGGGGTGTGGGATATAGCATGTATGAAAGCCTGCGCGCGCAGGAGGTGAACGGAAACTATCGTCTGCGATTGTCCGGCCCGGACTCGGGACCCGCATTCTACCTAAATTGGGACACCGAAAAAGCGCCTCTCCGACGCGCCTTCCGTGATCGTAGAGTCCGGATTGCCATGTCTCTGGCGATCAACCGCGAGAAAATTGGCGAGATCCTATATCACGGACTGCTTGTCCCCTCAGGCTATGCCTTGCTGCCCAGCAGTCCCTACTTCGATAAAACGGCCTTCAAACGGTTCTCCGACTTCGGCCCTGATTCGGCCAACGCGATCCTTGACCGCGCGGCTATCCCGACGCTGACGAAGGCGGCTGGCGCGACCTCGGGGATGGATCCCGCATCGAGTTCGTGCTCGACGTCTCGAGCAACAACAACACCTCGGATACCTGTGAGCTCATCACGGACTACTGGGCAGCGATCGGCACCAAAGTCAACCTCTACTCCGCTCTGCGGGACATCATCTGGCCGCGTCGTTTCAACGGTGAGTTCGATGTGCATCATTGGGGACTCGAGGAACCTGACGATCCGCTCGGGCGGTTAAGTGACTGGGCGATCACGGGACCGCAGACACCGTTCTGGCATCGTGAGGCCTTTCGGGACACGACGACCTGGCTGGCGGAGGCGACAGAGCATCTGCTGCTTGCCCAGTCGGTGATCGACGCGTCCATCCGTCGCGTGCATTTGAACCTCGCCCGCGACCTTCACGTCGACAACGTCCCTGTGATCGTGGTGGGATCGATCTACCGACCCTGGGGTGCGAATACGAAGTTGGGGGACGTGCCGAACGACATCATTTTCGACGGTGCGCAGGGCGCCTGGGGGCGGCCGGTCTTTCACGAGCAGATATTCATAAAGCAATAGAGTCCAGGAACCTGGAACGCAGAGATCGCTGAGGGCAGAACGAGAAGAACGACTCGGCTCGGTTATGAAGGTGTGGCGCGGTCAACACGATAGAGGACGCGAATGGTATCGAAGTATAGATGGATGATTCTGACGGGAATCCTGTTACTCAGATGCCTGCCTTCGGATCCAGAACGAAGTGAGCAACGCCAAATTACGGGGAAGGTCGACGAAGTTGCCGTGGTCGTGACACGTGCCCCCGCTGCCCTCGACCCCGTAATTCTCCAGGACCGACAATTTGGTGAGGCACCGATACTTGCCGCGCGTGTTCAGAGCGGCGAGCTTCCGCCTGTCAGAGATCGTCTCCCCGAAAACCCTCTGGTTGTCGTTCCGCTTGAGGAGATCGGCCAGTATGGGGGATCCCTTCGCCGCGCGCTCACAGGGGACATCATCCAGACCGCCGGCGCAAACAAGACGCTGAGCGACGGCTTGATGGGGTACGAACGTCCGCTGCCCAAAAGCATTCAGTACAACCTGGCCGAGCACCACACGTTCAGCGAAGATGGGCGAAGCGCCACTTTCAGAATCCGTAAAGGAATTCGATGGTCCGACGGCCATCCCTTCACCGTCGATGACATCCTGTTCTGGTACTACGATACCCAGTTCGATGACAATGCGCGCCCGCACAACCAGCCGATCCCGCCCACGGTCTTCACGGTCGACAGCAAACCGATCCGGCTGGAGAAGATCGACGACTACACGCTTCGAGCCAGTTCTCCCAAACCCCTAGGGAGAATCCTGAACGCGTTCTGCTCTGACATCGTCGCACGCCCCAAGCACATTATGTCAAAGTGGCACCCGAAGTATAACCCGGAGGCGACCTACGACGACTTCAAGGAACGGGCGACCGATGCCCGGATGATCTACGAACCTGGGATCCCCAGGCTCAGCGCCTGGGTGCCTGTCGAGTGGATCCGGGGTCAGCGCATCGTGTATGAACGGAACCCTTACTACTGGAAGGTAGACTCTGCGGGCAATCAGTTACCCTACGCAGACCGATTGATCTTCAACATCATCCCGGATCCACAGGTCATCCTGCTCAAGTTTATCAATGGGGAGCTGGATCTGTTCGGTCGCTACTCGCGTATCGATATGTTCCCGACACTCAAGGCGGAAGAATCGAGCGGCAAGTTCAAGGTCGTCATCGTCGGTCCCGGACGCGGTCCCTCGTTCTACCTGAACTGGGATGCGCCCCGGGACAACGCGCGCGCGGCATTCCGTGACAAAAAGGTACGAATCGCTATGTCCCACGCGATCAACCGCGAAGAAATCAACAACATCATTTACCACGGGCTGCTTGTCCCGTCCGGCTACACGTTCGGGAAGCAGAACCCCTATTTCTCGGAGGAAGCCTTCCAGAAATACACACGCTTCGACCCATCCTATTCGAACCAGCTTCTGGATGAGGGTGGCTACGCCGACACGGACGAAGACGGGTGGCGCAACTTCCCAGATGGTTCGCGGTTTGAAATCACGATCGATGTGCGGGGACCCGGTGTCGAAGTCGACATCTGCGAACTCGTCCAAGCGCAGTGGCAGGAGGTCGGTATCAAGACCAACCTGAACATCTCTCTTCGGGACATCATCTGGCCACGCCGTCTGAACGGCGAATACGAGATCCATCACTGGGGGCTCGAGGGGCCCGATGACCCACTTGGCAGACCTCAGGACTGGGCGATGATGGCGTCAACAACGCCTTTCTGGCACCGAGAGAATTCGAAGCATCGCGAGACCGAATGGCTGATCGAGGCAACCAAGCATATCAAGTCGGCCATGACTTCGATCGATCCGGACCAGATTCGCCAGCATATGGAAGCTGCCCGGGAACTGCACACGGACAACGTTCCCATCATTGTCGTCGGATCCCCCTATCACGTATGGGGTGCGAGCTCGAGACTCGGGAACGTGCCGACCGACGGGACGGGTGCCGACGTCTTCCGAGGGTGGGGTCGTCCAGTGTATCACGAACAATTGTTCTTCAGAGAGGCCCCGTAGCGCGTGCTTTCAGGCCACACTCTGTTCCACGGATTTATGTTGTAAAGCGCCCGATGTCGATTTAAATTGGCGCGCCGCTAAAAACACCGGCAAGTAGATTTTCATTGATCGTCCCTCGATAAGCGCCGGCTGAAGACCGGTCGGACTCGGGATAATCGGTTCATTCCTCTCGTGTTCACACCGCCTGAATAATAAATGACCTCATACATCCTCAGACGCCTGCTACACATGATTCCGACGCTGATCCTGATATCGATGGTCAGCTTTGTCGTCATCCAGGCCCCTCCCGGCGATATGCTCACCTCTCGTCTGGCCGAACTCGCGGAACAGGGAGAACTCGGTTCCGAGAGCGCGATGCAGCAAATCGAAGCACTGCGTGAGCGATACGGGCTCAACGATCCGATTTACGTGCAGTACTTCCGATGGATCAGCAAAATCATCTTCGAGGGAGACTTCGGTCAGTCGTTCACGTACGAAATGGACGTGATGCAGCTTCTGGGCGAGCGACTCGGTCTAACGCTGATGTTGACCCTGTCCACGCTCGTCTTTACCTGGATCGTGGCCATCCCGATCGGGATCTACTCCGCAACCAAGCCATATTCGATGGGTGACTACGGATTCACCCTTATCGGATTCATCGGACTGGCGACTCCCAACTTCCTTCTCGCCCTGGTGATTATGTTCCTCCAGATCACGCTTCTGGAAACCGAGTCTGTTGGAGGTCTGCTCTCTCCGGAGTATATCGGCGCGGACTGGAGTTGGGCCAAGGTTGGTGACCTGCTCGCCCATATCTGGGTTCCTGTC
>CAYYGZ010000145.1:0-10842 GCA_964471275.1 uncultured bacterium
CGACGCATTCCCGCTCTACCACGGATACGCATTCCACAACCACAAGGTCGGCATTCTCTCGGACCGACTCGAACACGTAACGGATCTGTTTACACGTGCAGGATACACGCCGCACGACGCACACCTCACGCTCGAACGTCCCCTGGAAGCTGAGTCACGCCCGGAGCCTCATCCTGACGTCGTTATCGAAATTGAGAGGACACGAGGCGCAGGCATACGGCCGGACATTCGCACCAATGCTCTCCTCGACGGTCGTGCGATCGGGGGCTGCCGGTCTACATCGAGCCGCAGGTATGCAGAGAGCCCTGAGCTCGAGGGATGCGCATACACGCGCTGGCTCGGTGTTGACAGGGAGCACCGAACTCGCGGGATCGGGAGACACCTGCTGCAGCGTGCAATCTATGAAATGGCTGAGGATGGCTACAGCCAGGCAGTGCTGAACTGTCGACATGTGAATCTGCCAGCGGTATCGCTCTACCAAAGCCTGGGATACAGTACCGGTGACGTCTCTTCCGCATATGTCAAGGATCTGGGGGCATAGGCGGTTACTGGGATACCGGTGACCCTGACTGCGTCGTTCACAAAATCGACACTTGATCACATTCACAAGGAAACCCAGAAATGCCAACGCTTCGTGCAGTCGGAAACGGCTTCAGCCTTGATGAGAGACCTTTTGATATGTGGGGACTGCGCGCAGCCAGTGGGACGATGCATCAGGCGCAGACAGATCACCTGATCGATCATCTCGGCGAATACAGGTCACAGGGAGTGAATTCGGTCACCGTCTACTACCAAGGCTGCTCGAGAGGATACTACGACCCCTTCTCCCCGGACGGTCGGACTCTCGATCCCGGCCACGCCGACCGGATGAAACTGATCGCCGCTGCCTGTGCCGCCCGTGGAATGATCCTCATCGCCGGGATCTTCTACCAGAACGCGCCGCTCGGGTTGGCAGACCGATACGACCTCTGCGGCAAAGGGACAGCGGATGACCCGGGCATCCGGTGGTACTTCGAACACGTGGCAAACGTGCGGAGCCCCCAATGACAATCACGGCGACGATCCCCCTGAACGAGATACCGGAGTGGGCGGCGCTCGAGCGCACACTCATAGCGGAAATGGAGAAAGCGGTCTATCCATTCCTGGAGAAATACACACACGACGATGGTCGACTGATCTGGAAGGAAGGGCTTCACAACAGCCGTGACGGCGCCGACGACTTCTACGAGAGTTTCTACAACTGGCCGCTGCTCTACCTGATCGGGGGCGGCGACCATCTGCTGGATCTGGGCAAGCGACAATGGAATGCCACAACGCGTCTGATGGAAGAGATCGGGCACGTGCATCGAGAATACGAGATCGGTTACGACCAATTCCACCAGAGCGAGAGCTATATCTACTTCTACCTGCTCTGTATGGCCGACCCGGACGACGCCACGAACCTCGACCGAGCCCGGCGATTCGCGGGCTTCTACCTGGGTGACGACCCCGATGCCCGGAACTACGATGCTGAGAGGAGAATCATCCGGTGCGCTCACAACGGGAGCAAGGGGCCCAGATGGCTGTATCAGGACGACCAGCGTCCCACCTACCGGTATGCCCCCGGTATGGCCGTCTACGGCATCCCGTTCGAAGATATTGAAGGCGTCTCGTCGATTGAGGACCTGAAAGACCCCGAACTGGCCGCCCGGATGGGGCAGGCGATGAAAGAGCGGATGAGCCGTGGGGATGTGGCGACAAACCTGCACGTCTGTTCGCTGATCACCAATGCCTACCTGATGTCAGGAGATCGCAGGTATTGCGATTGGCTGCTGGCGTACGTCGATGCCTGGATCGAGCGGGCGGAAGCGAACGATGGCCTGCTACCCGACAACGTGGGTCTGGACGGAACGGTTGGTCAGTATCTGGACGGCAAGTGGTATGGCAGTCAGTATGGATGGACCTGGCCCCACGGATTCTACAACATCGTGATGGCCGCGATCTTGTCCGGCGTCCAGTGCTATCTCTTGACCAGAGATGACAAGTATCTCGAACTGCCGCGTGCACAGATCCGGAAAGTGATGTCGCTCGGGAAGATGGACGACCTGGAGGCCCTCGCCTCACAAATGAGCCTCCGACAACACTGGATCGGCCAGTTCGAAGCGCTCGACGATCCTGTCACCTGGGTCGTCCCTTACAGATACGCCGACTCAGGCTGGTTCGACTACCAGCCGATGGCGCCGATGTATCCAGCCGCACTCTGGAACGTCAGTGCGGATGACGAAGATTGGGAAACGATCCAGGATATACAAGAGAAGGAAAGTTACGACTGGCGGAAAGTAACATCGTTTCACGCGAAGGATGACGCGGGGCACGAACAGCCCTGGATCGCGTTCCTGCAGGGAGAAAACCCGGACTACCCAGTCAAGATCCTGCAGGCGAGCCTGGCCCAGGTATACCGTCGGTGCGAGCAGATTCGCCAGGATGAGACCGATCCCCGTGACAACCACATTCACTGGTGGCAGCAGCTCAATCCCGTCACGACCGAGGCCCTGATTCAGCTGACAATGGGTGCCCCGCAGATGCTCTACAACGGCGGTCTGCTGATGGCGCCACTCAGATACTTCGACACAGACCGACACCGGCCCGGATTGCCACCCGACATCTCTGCGCTTGTCGAGCACGTCACGAGGGAGCGTGTTGAGGTCATCCTGGTCAACACGAGTACGCAGGATCAGCGGTCACTGACGCTCCAGTCCGGAACCCTGGGCGAGCATATCTTCACCGACGTCAGCTACGCGCGCCTGGCGAGTGAGTACCCACACACCGTCGGCAGCCATGCCGCACCGCACCTGGAAACGGAGACCGAATCCACAACCATTGACGCCACTCACTTTGAGGTTACTCTCCCGCCAGGCAAAGAACTCCGCCTTTCGATCGGCCTGAAACGCTGCGCAAACCAGCCCTCCTACCGTTTCCCATGGGATGAATCGATGAGTAAACCGGGAAAGAGTTGCTAGCCTGGGCCTTCGGGGCGATTGCCTGGCACACGGCACGAGCAATGTATACAACTACCGCTGCCGCAACCGCCGCCCAACACCGGGTCCTGACTGTCCAGTGTCATAATAGTGTTGACGCACCAAGTCAGTAGGTAGGATTGATTTGGGATACCTGCGCCTCCTACCGCCCCATCCGCACATCATCTCAACCCCTCCGGCAGCCCCCACTCCCCTTCCCGCAGATCCTCCAGCATTGTCACAGACGCGTCCGTCATCCGCTGCCCGCTGTCCTCTGCCAGTCTGCACGTGTAGACACTCCGATGTACCTCGTAGCCCTGTTCATCGAACGCTTTTGCGGTCCCAACGTATCCGCAATATCCGTTTGTAAGCTCCGCCACAAGCGTCACGTCAAAGGGGGATCGCTCCTTGATCTCGATTCCATATTCGACGAACAACTCAGCCGGATTCGTCACGATCGCCGTATCCCCGAATGAGATCCCCATAATCTCCACCGGGCACGTAGTCTCACCCCGTTCCTTCACGGCAGTTTCCTCCGGATCGTAACGGCGACGCTGAGCCTCGAGCACCTCGGGAGTATCTCCGCGGCTCTCATCCCGACAGAAGGTAGACTCCTCGAACGATCGATCGGGATAGTCCTCCACGATCGTCAGGGCCCTGATCTCCTCAACCGGCGTGGGGGCGGTGGCATCAAGCGCAACAGAAACCCCTTCACAGACAGCATTTCCGATCAATCTCGCAAGATCGTCGCCACGACAAGGGCCTTCTTCGGGTCCCTGCCAGATCACGTCGGCACAGGGCGCTTCGATAAAGGGCGTAACCAGCTGGGATCCATATCGGTCGCGCAGCGCATCCCCGATACGTCCACCAATGTCTCCGTGGTGCACCCCCCCGACGCAGTTGTTGTGGCAAGCGTAGTTGGTCACGATCGCCAGTGGATACCCGCCAGGGCCCATGAACGCAAGAATCGGCACCACGGGGTCGACCGGTCCAGCGGCTGGGAAGGAATCGTCCGCATTGTTCGCACCCGACATCACCACAAGCCCATTGGGCCGGATCAAGCGTCTGTTCCTCTCAAAACCCGGTGAAGAACAGTTGGCTGCCTTGATAAACGACGCCCGGAGATCACCGCGGGCGGTCGTAACAGCATCCACGGCACCACTGACCAGCTGATCGACATAGAGAGGGTCCGGAAGCACGCCAGAGAGAAACGATGGGCAAGGCGCGGGCGCAGCGTGCGTGTGCGTCGCCGCGACCAGGATATTTGCGGCTGGTATCCCAGTCGAACGTTCACAGGCATCCCGAATCACCAGCGAGAGTGCGCGATCGATAAAGGTCGTATCGATCGACAGGATGGCACCCTTGTGTGCCGCGTCCTCGAAGGCAACCGCGTGACATCGCAAGGGGCTGGCCTCTGGATCGTAATCAAGTGCGGCCCCGTTGTAGTTCTTTAGCGTTTTCCGTGGTGTAATATCGGTCATCGCGGCCCCGGCTCTAAACTTCTCTCCTGGCATCAGACACGCCTCCTTGTCTGCAGTTCGCCCACATTCTCGATGACCTTCCGGATGGCTCGGCCGGCATCCTCCACGTGTGAAATTTCGGTCGGCGGATGCACTTTCAGCTCAAGATGTCCCTTGTCCATAAAAGCTTCACCTACAGGGCATGTACCTTCGCCATACGGATTCCGCTCAACGCTCTCGCGATTCTCGGCCAGCCGAAATGGCCAGGCATCGCGGTTCACAAACACCGGCATCAGGCTGAGCGGCGTGTAAAATCCGCACTTAATCGGTATACCCTCTGCCTGTACGGCCTCAGCAAACGTCTGACGGGAAATCCCCAATTCCTCGGCCTCATAGGCCAGGATAAAGTTGTAGAACGAAGGTTCCGCATCCTCCGGCAGCACGTCTGGCACGGGCCGCACGCCAGGTAAATCATCGACAAGCTCCCGAAGCCGCATCGCACACGCACGCCTCTGCACATTCTCCTGATCGACACGCTTCATCCGGACCAGCGCCAGAGCGCCCTGCATCTCCCCCATCCTCAGGTTCGGGCCAAGCAGCCCCGTTTTTTCCCCATTCCCCAGGTTGACGAATGATCGTGCCCTGTCGACGACGTCCGAGTGCCGGGAAACAACCACGCCGCCCTCCCCGACGGACAGGATCTTCTTGTGCTGGATGCTGAAAGCGCCAACGTCACCGAGCACCCCCGTCTTCGTGCCGTGGTAGGTTGCCCCGTGTGCGTGCGAGCAGTCCTCCACGACCGCGACCCCGTGTGTCTCCGCGATCGCAAGTATAGCGTCCATATCCGCGGGAACACCGTCGGCGTGCACGACCATCACGGCCCGGGTGCGATCGGTGATCGCCGCCCTGAAGGCCTCCGGATCCAGACAGGATCCACCGGGCATGATGTCCGCAAAAACAGGGATCGCCCCCGCAACGAGCACCGAAGTGCCCGATGAAAAGTAGGTGTAGACAGGCACGATCACTTCGTCCCCGGGCCCGACACCGACTGCGGCAAGGGCAACGTGAAGCGCGGACGAACCCGAATTGCACGTTGCCGCACCGGTCGCACCGCACCAGAGAGCAAACGCCTTCTCGAACCGAGCATTGCAGGTGCCGCCAATGGGACCGAGAGCCCCGGATCTCAAGGTTGCCAGAATCGCTTCGGCCTCCTCCTCTGCCGAGTAATCGGGCCAGTCTGGAAACGGTTCGGTCCGGACGGGCTCTCCACCGCACAGGGCAAGGACGGACAATGCAGCCTCTCTTTCGACGAGAACTGTCGCAGCCAGCAGGCCCAGCATTTGGCTGTCAACCACCAGCGCGGAAGTCAATCTGGAGGATTTCAGCACATCGGGCCAATCAGGCCCGACTGGAAACAATTATCTTAAGGCACTGCCTGACAGTGATTTACGCGAAAATATCTGCTCTGGTGTTCAGATTGCAACCTCATTGGGCAGCTATATAACAGAACCTGAGAAATTGAACAATGGGAATCAGATTCCAAGCCGACCACCTGATGTGCCCGGCTTACGGCGCTGCCCTGACGCCGCTCAACAGACCGGAAGACGGCCACGGGCAGGTCACGAGCATACTCACCGAAACGTTCCCGGTCTGGGACCCGACTTACATCGCCGGTGACGAATGCGTCAACCGGGCTTTCGGAACCACCACCCAAACCGGACTGATCGACAGAATCGTGAGCAGATTCAAGAGCCACGAAGACACACACATTGCATCGATACCGCACCACCGAGATCATCTGATCTGCACCAAATCTCCCGGATGGAGGCCGCTTCGCACTCGTGCGTCTTGGCCTCTTCTCTTTGCCCCTCCTCTTTTCGCTTTTCCCAATTTTTCCTCCCGATTATTATGTGGGCGGCCCTGAAAGCCATCGGCGGCCACCGCCTGCTCAGGGCGTTGTCTATCACGCACAAGTACCAAGGAGTGTCAGAATGAGTAAAGTGAGAATCGGGATCGTGGGTGTCGGAAACATGGGGTCCAGCCACAGTCGCTACCTGACGGCCGATGAGGTACCAGACGGAGAACTCGTCGCCGTGGCAGACACGAGTCCGGACCGAATCGACTGGGCAAAGGAAACCCTTGGCGAGGAGATCCAGTGCTTCGATTCCGCAGAGGATATGTTCAACTCTGGCGCCATCGACGCCGCCATCATCGCCACGCCGCACTACGACCATCCCCCGCTCGCGATCCGCGCGATGGAACTGGGACTGCACGTCCTGATCGAGAAGCCAGCTGGCGTCTACACCAAGCAGGTTCGCGAACTCAACGCGTTTGCAGAGAAATCCGACCGGGTCTTCGGTCTCATGTTCAACCAGCGCACGTTGAGCACACACCAGAAGATGCGCGACCTCGTTCAGTCCGGAGACCTTGGAGAAATCCAGCGCACAAACTACATCATTACCTCCTGGTTCCGGTCTCAGAGCTACTACGATTCAGGCGGGTGGCGTGCCACCTGGGCGGGCGAAGGAGGCGGAGTGCTTATGAACCAGTGCCCACACAACCTGGACCTGTGGCAGTGGATCTGCGGCAAACCGAGCCGGGTTCGGGCCTTCATCGGGTTCGGCAAGTATCACGACATCGAAGTCGATGATTCGGTTACCGCCTATGTCGAGTACGAGAACGGTGGGACGGGCGTCTTCATCACGACGACCGGCGAAGCGCCGGGAACCAATCGTCTTGAGATCGCGGGGGATCGCGGCAAAGTCGTGCTAGAAGGGGGAAAGATCACGTTCTGGCGCACCCGTGAGTCGGTCAGCAAGTTCAACAAGGAATACCAGGGCGGTTTCGGTAGCCCGGAAGTCTGGAAGTGCGACGTACCCTCGGGATCCGGCGGCGAGGGCCACAAGGGCATCACCAAGAACTGGTGTTCGGCCATCAAGGATGGCACCGAGCTCCTCGCACCGGGCACGGAAGGCATCCACGGTCTGGAGATTGGCAACGCTATGCTCCTCTCCTCCTGGACCGACGATTGGGTCGATATCCCGATCGATGACGAGCTCTACCATAAGAAGCTCCAGGAGAAGATCGACTCGTCGACCGTCGTCAAGGAAGATACGGGCAAGGTCCTGAACGTAGTGGGCACCCACTAGACCCGCAAGATAGAGAAAGGGGTTCCCACGTCCTGCGACGTGCGGAACCCCTTTCTCATTGATGCGTCGGTGGGTCAGGAAATCGTCAATGCGGTTCTGGAGATGTAGTCGGCTCTACCGCTCGCGGATATCCACCGGTCCTGCAGCTTCCGGCGCCTCCTCGAATGACATAACGTCCGCATCAAACGTCAGCTTCACGACCAGAATCTCATTCATCAGCCTGCTTGTGGGCAGATTCAGCAGCCTGAGGTAGGGATTCCGCTTTATGTGGTTTGTGGGGACCAGATCCACAACCGTTTCCACACGCTCTCCGGTGTTCAGGAGAACCGCCTCGACAGGCATTTCGGTTATGGGAGGCAGGTGGATGCCTGTGGTGGTCGGGTCACTGACGAGATGGACATAGAGTTCTCCGTCCCTTCGCGTAAGCAACACATCTCGGTTTGAGGTAAGGCTCGAAGCCGGCTGCACCTCGGTGAATGCCTCGCGGGTCTTATCATACCACGACCCGATGCGTCCCAGGATGTCGATTACGTTCTGTGGAATCGTCCCGTTAGCTTGCGGACCGACATTCAGCAGGTAATTCGCATCCCGCGCCAGATACCGATCGATACTTCGGATCAGATGCCGATCTGTGTAGTAATCCTCATCCTTCCGGTAGCCCCAGCTCTCCCTCCCCACCGATTGACACGCCTCAGTCAGCCGCTCGAACCCGAGTTCCCGGTCCAGTCCCGGACTGTAGTCTCTTTCCGGCGTCCCGAAGTCCCCGTCGTCATATCCGCGGTTGTTGATCACGGCGTTCGGCTGGAGCTCACGGATCATCGCGTTAATCGAGGGATCCACGTGCTCGTCTACGTTCATATCCCACCAGAAGCACCCGAGTTCGCCATACTTCGTGCATAGCTCGCGCACCTGTGCCCTCAGAAACACGAGATACTCCTCCAGGCTGGGATCGTCCCCGGGTTGCCGTTCCAGCTCGTGGTGCCGCCCCTGGTTCGGGTAGTTTGGATGGTGCCAGTCCGCGCAGGAGTAGTAGAAGCCCAGCGTGAAATCACGTTTTCTGCACGATTCAGCCAGCATCGCCATCAGATCCTGCCCATAGGGCGAGTTGATCGTGTTATACTCGGTCTCCTGCGTCTCGAACAGGCAGAATCCGTCGTGGTGCTTGGTTGTCACCACGATGTATTCCATCCCGGCGCTCTCGGCAACGTCCAGCCAAGCTTCTGGGTCGAATTCAGTCGGATTCCACTGATCTTTTAGCTTCACATACTCGTCACGCGGTACCTGCCCGCGCCACTGATGCTGTTCGTGCCATCCCGGGATCGCATACAACCCCCAGTGCACGAACATCCCCATCCTCTTCTCGTGAAACCAGTCTCTTCCGTCTCCGAATCTCTGCCTCATCGACCGCTCCTCCCTCATCTTCGTTTGCACGCCCCACCCCGGCACAACCACGCCACGACTCGAGATGCCAGAAACCCCGGTAGTCACCGAGAGTCAGGTGTCTTGACGCCTTCGTGTTCCAGTGGTTCGATCTACCGGATTCAGACTAGTTCCACCACGGTTGGGTCGGGTCATCCAGCTCCGTGTGCCAGCGATCGAGCTCCGCCCGCAGTCGCGAGACATCCTGAGCGTGTGCCGCATCTTCAGCCAGATTCGTCGTTTCCCACGGATCACTGGCAAGATCGAAAAGTTGTGTGGTCCGCACGCCCCTGACACAGTATTCAATCAGCTTCCGGGTCTTGTCCCGGGCCGCTCGCTGGAAGTCCTTGTAAGCGTAGAGAAACGTATCTCTGACTCGCTCGTTTGGATCCGATAGAGAGGGAACAAGACTCAGACCTTCCACCGACTCGGGCAGTGGAATCCCCGCAAGCTCAGCCAGTGTCGGGTAGACATCGATCAGATAGGCAAAGGCGTCACGCCGTTCGCCGCTCGGAACGCCCGGCCCGCACAGGATGAGGGGAACACGGACGCTGTGCTCATACATATTCTGTTTACCGAGAAGACCGTGTTGACCGACTGCCAGTCCGTTGTCCCCCGCAAAGACAATCAGGGTGTCATCAGCCTTGCCCGACGCCTCGAGTGCACCTAACACCTCACCCACCTGTGCGTCCAGATGCGTGATCATCGCGTAATATGCTGCCAGATGCTCCCGAACGACTTCCGGTGTTCTTGGCCAAGGGGCCAGTTTTTCATCACGAATGTCAAAATCACCTTGATCGAAGGGATGCTGTTCCTGGAAGTTCTCGGGCAGCGTCAGATCGTCTGCGTTATACATCTCGTGGTAGCGCGGATGGGTATCCCGGGGATCGTGAGGCGCAGTGAAGGAGAGATAGAGAAAGAACGGGTCATCGGAATCGTATGTATTCAGAAACTCGCACGCAGATCCGGCGAACAGATCACTCGAATGGATCTTCTCCTCGTGGTAGATCCCCTCTTTCGGATAGTCACCGGCGGGATCGAACGCGTTCAGTGGCACCTTGTAATGATCGCTCATGCCGCCGAAAAAGACGCGGTCCCCCGCCTTGAAACTACGCGAGTAGGCGGACCGACCGTTATGCCACTTCCCGGTCCCAAACGTCGTGTAACCCGCCACCTGTAGGGCCTCCCCCAAGAGCGTGTGATCGGCAGGGATATCCTGCCCTCCCCGATCCAGATGGAATAGCGTGCGTCCCGTCATCAGCATCGCCCGGCTCGGCATGCATATGGCACCCCAGGTGCCGCCCATTATGCTCGCGTGCGTGTAGGCCGTCCCGCGCGCGACCAGCGCGTCCAGGTTCGGCGTAAGGATCTCCTGGTTCCCCAGGGCGTGTATCGTATCGAATCGCTGATCGTCAGCGAACAGCAGCAGGATATTAGGCTTCTTCTTCGGCATATGTCGTCTCTCTTTCGTGTAGGACAGCAACCTATGCCGTTTCCTACCACGCACAAACAGAAAAGGCTGTGCGATGATGCCTGAACCTTGCCCAGCTCGAGTAGCTTGCTCATAGGGCTGTGAGACAGCGGCTCGTGTGTTAACCGGTCTGTGGCAATTCTCGGTATCAGTTGGGTAACAACTTGCGAGGTCTCCTCCCGCGCCACCGGAGGTCGTGTCATCTGGGCTTGAGGCTGCAACTCGCTGTGCGCAGGTCCCGGGCCTAGATTGTCTGGAGCAGCCCTCTGGACTATCTTGTCCCGACAGGAGATGAAGGGATATGCCGACAATACTGATCACAGACGACGATGAGATGATGCGCGGGC
>CAYYGZ010000145.1:10852-12529 GCA_964471275.1 uncultured bacterium
CGATGTTGTCGCAATGACAAAGCAATACGGTGCCGACGAGACATTCCAGAAGCCCGTCAGCGGGAAGATCCTGACCGAAACAATCAACCTGCTTCTGAGCAACTGATGCTACGCCAGACACGTCTTTTACACGCGCCCGTTTTGCTGGTCTTCCTATCCTGCCAGCCAATACCAGATCCGATCATCCAATCATTTGGTCAGCACCCCCTTGAGCTACCGCAGGCTTTTGGGGATCTGCAGCGATCCAATGCCGCTGGCACTCTCACAGACGCCCGCGAATTCGCCAATCGCGCCTACGGTTCTGACGACCTCGACCCTTTTGCCTATGGTGACAGCGACATCAACGGGTTCGCACTGGCCTTCGAGACCGACTTCGAGGCGCAGCGCCGCCACCGGAGCGCAAGTCGCTCGATCCAGGGCACCATTCCCGTGCCCTCGCAGGAGAGCACAACGGTTGCGGATTACGACGGTGTCTACTTCTTCGAATCAGAGAATCCCACCCTCATGTTTCACATCGCCAACCACACGATCTTTCTGAAGGCGCTCTCAACAGGGATCTCGCGCACCAGTTCGCTCCGCAGGGCGCTCGCTTTCGTCGAGCAAGTCTTCGAGATCAATGACCGGCTCGGTACGCGACCACTTCGCCCCTTCCAGCTCGACCCGCTCAGATACCTCCCCGCCAACGCAGAACCAATCACTCCAGGACCGACGCACTTTGAGCTTGATCTCGCCTTCATCCTGGAAGATCAGCCAAGTGCCAACGTATCCGCTCAGGTACGCTGGTTCAAGGCTGGCCGTGGATTGATTGTCTACACGGACTCGGCACGTGTTCAGAGAGGGACCGGCAAGATCAGCTTTGCGTGGGACGTGGACCTCACAGAGGGTGCGATATCAGACATTCTCTCGTTGCGGGCGCACATCAGCTACCAGGGAAACGATGGTCAACTCAGAATCCCCGGCACCAGTTTGCTCGGACCGATCCGCTACAGCATTGCGAGAACGAGCAACTAGCCTGTCCAATGTCATAGTGGTATTGACACATTGAACCAGTAGGTAGGGCTGATTTGGAATCGCTGCTTTCTCTACGCGCCTTTGATGACACGGTCTCGAATCTGGATCTGTCTCAGCCCCGGAACGGGGCGACCGTCGTTAGCTTGAGGTGAGGCCTCGCAATCTGTCGGTCGAGAGTGAAGCGAAGACGGACTGCGTGACTGAACCCCAGGGCTGGATACACAACCGTGAGCTGCGTCGCGATGCCCTCTCTGAACCCGAAAGGATTGCCCCCGGCGCGAATCCTACAAACACGTGCGTCCGATGCGGTAAAACCCCCGACTCTAACGAATCTGAACGGTAAACTCCAATCTGAGTCAGTACAGCCTAGCCCCAATTAGCGAGTCAACGGACCTGGAACACAGCGCAACCTGAGGTCGGTCACCGTGAGCACTTGGCCGACAGGAGCGCCGGCTACGACTTGCGGACACGGTTTCGGCTCGTCGTACCCGACATTGTTGCGCAACATGCACCTGCAAAATACTCGTCAGCAGCTTCAACCAGAATCAGCGAACCCAGACCCTTGGCCTTACAGAGAAGAGAGCATCCCAGACCATGTCCGATAAATCACCATCCGAGTGGGTAAATCCGCTTATCGACACCGCAAACAGACGTTTCTTCTTCTTC
>CAYYGZ010000146.1:0-12489 GCA_964471275.1 uncultured bacterium
ATCTTCAGCTTTCTACCGCTTGGTTTTCGGGTCAAGCAGAAGATCGAGCAGATTCTGCGGGAGGAGATGCAGGCCATCGACTGTGTCGAGATTGTGATGCCTGTCGTCCATCCCTCTAGCATCTGGGAAGCGAGCGGACGCTGGGACGATGTTGGCGATGAGATGATGCGCATGCAGGACCGTGCGGGCCGGAACATGTGTCTGGCGATGACGCACGAAGAGGTGATGGCCGATCTCGCGCGTCACTTTGTACGCAGCTACAAGCAACTGCCCACAAGCGTCTTTCAGATTCAGACGAAGTTTCGGGACGAACCCAGGAGTCGAGGGGGTCTGATCCGTGTCCGCGAGTTTACGATGAAGGACGCCTACAGCTTCAGCGCAGACCAGGATGGCCTGGACAAGATCTATGATGACATGTTCAAAGCTTACATGATGGTCTTCAATCGGGTCGGGCTGGGAGATGCAGTTCGTGTCGTTGAGAGTGACACAGGGATGATGGGCGGGACGGGCGCACACGAGTTCATGTTCCTGAACGAGCACGGGGAGGATACGCTGCTGTTCTGTGAAGGATGTGGTTACAAGGCAAACCGGCAGGTCGCGACACACACGCGAGATGCCGTCACCAAGTCAACCCCGGAAACGATCGAAGAGGTGGAAACACCGGATACTACGACGATCGAGGATCTGACTCGGCTGCTCGGAATCAATGCGGCACAGACCGCAAAGGCGGTCTTCCACGTGGCCACGATCGGTGGGGAGAATCGTTTTGTGTTCGCCGTCGTTGGAGGAGACCACGAGCTGAATGAGACGAAGCTCACAAATGCTTTGCAAGCCACCGAGATGCGTCCGGCTACGGAGGAAGAGATAAAGGCAGTCGGTTCTGAACCGGGATATGGTTCACCGATCGGGGTCAGCGACGACGTCACGATCGTTGTGGATCCTGCGATTGCGGAAGGTTCGAACTTTGTCGCCGGAGCGAACAAGGTTGGATTCCATCTCAAGAACGTGAACGCCGGACGGGACTTTGAGCCGGATATCGTGACGGATCTGGTTGCGGTCGAAGAGGGAATGGCGTGTCCGATGTGTGCTGATAAGCTGACCAGCGAACGCGGCATCGAGGTGGGCAATATCTTCAAGCTGGGAACCAAGTATACAGAAGCTGTTGGTGCAAACGTGCTGGACGAGGAGGGGAAAGCCCGCCCGGTGATTATGGGAAGCTACGGAATCGGTGTAGATCGTATGATTGCCTGTATTATCGAAGCCTTCCACGATGAGAATGGAATCGTTTGGCCCGCAGCTGTCGCCCCCTTTCTCTGTCACATTGTGGTGCTCTCCGGCAAACAGCCGAAGGGCGAATTCGAGGCGGCCGAGGATCTGAAGACACAGCTCGAAGCATCCGGTGTCGATGTGCTGATGGACGATCGTGACGAGCGTGCAGGCGTGAAATTCAACGATGCAGATCTGATCGGCTGTCCGGTCAGGATCACGGTGGGTGCACGCGGTCTGGAGAACGGGACCGTGGAAGTGAAGCAGCGGAGTGCGGAAGACAAGGAGGACGTCGCGCTGGGTGATGTGGTGGCGCACGTTTCAGGACTGGTGGGAATGAACCCGGACGAGGTTATATAGATGAGTGCTGAAGCTAAGCTGCTGGAAATGAGACTCGAACTGCCCGAGATGGCGAAACCGGAAGGTGCATACGTCCCGTCAAAGCGAACGGGCAACCTGGTTTATGTGGCCGGACAGCTTCCTCTGAAGGATGGGGAGCTGGTGGCCAAAGGAACTGTTGGACGTAATGTGTCCGTCGACGAAGCCTACACGGGAGCGCGTCAGTGCGGCTTGAATATTTTTGCGGTTCTGAAGGCAGAAATCGGGTCACTCGACAGCATCGTTCAGATGATTCGAGTGGAAGGCTTTGTCGCTTCTGCTGAGGGATTCACAGACCAGGCGAAGGTGATCAACGGCGCATCGGAGTTGTTTGCGGATGTGCTCGGTGAGGCAGGGAGTCACGCACGATTCGCGGTAGGCGCGATCGAGCTGCCGTTGGGCGCGAGCGTGGAAATTGCGGCGATCGTGGAGGTGCGGTGAGGCAGTGGGAACAGTAAGACAGTGAGTAGTGAGTTGGCTGCCCCGCCTACCAGACGGAGCAGCCTGTCAGGTTGGTGGGAAGAGTGCGGGCCTCACGCTTCGGGGTCAGTCTGTAAGGAACGCCAGCGATCATAGGCCGTGTGTAGAGTTTCCGGCAGTGCCGGGCGGACATTGTCTGCCAACATCCATCGCAGTCGCTTGTCTACTTCCTGCGGCTCATCCTCTGTGTAATGTTTTGACCAACTGGCTGCCAGGGTCAGACGTTCCACGTCCTTCCGCATGACCCCACGATGCATCGTGTAGCCGTGCCAGAAGACGGTCTGCCCCGCTTTCAAGTAGATAGTCCTCTGGCCTGGGATATCGGCGTGGCGTGTGTTTCGCATACACTCCTGCTCATAATCGGTGCGATATCGCCTGTGTGATCCGGGGACGAGCTGAAGGCATTCATCGTCCTCAAGGGCAAGATGCCACTTGAACGATTTCTGCGGTCGGTTCAGGATCTCCAGTTCTTCCTCTTCGCCCGCATCTCTTGGCAATTCTCCAAAGTCTTTGTGCCAGCCGAACCCCCAGTCCCTGTCGTAAGGATTCGTGAAGATCAAAACGGCTCCCAGCCGGAGTTCTTCGCCCAGGAAGTGGTGAACAAAGGGCAGGACTTCGTCACACCCCAGATAATCTGCGAAGATGGGCTCATCGAATTCCGGGGCGAAGAGGCCGCGGATCGCCCACGGTTCCTCGGTATCCGTGCGATGCGTATAGATGTCGACCGTCCTGTCACGGACCTTCTGTTTTACGCGTTTGACCGCTGCGAGGAGGTCAGGCAGCATGGGCTTTGGCGTTGCTTCGTCTGCATAGAAGAAGCCGCGCGATTCGAAGTCTTCGATCTGTTTATCGGTCATGGGAGAGGAGGCCGCGGGTCAGGGTTCATCAGTGTTCTGGAATTTTGAGCATCTCACGTATGCAAGATAGCCTACAGAACGTCGTTCTGGAAATCTAAGGACGTGTGAGGGAAGGGCAAGCAATGCCGCAAGGGGCAGGGAAGAGGCCTGTTTTCTATTTCAGGAGCAAAGTTTCGATGACGATGGCGACACCGTCCTTATCGTTAGAGAGGGTGACGTGATCGGCGACAGATTTTACCGGACTGACGGCGTTCGCCATGGCGACTCCAATACCTGCGGCCCGAATCATCTCAATGTTGTTTGTGTCGTCACCGAAGGTAATGACTGAACTCAGCACGTGCCCCGATCGCTCTACAACTCGCCGGATGGTGTCCGATTTCGATACGTCCGCGTGCGTGATCTGGGCAAGGGTTGCCCGGGGCGCGCGATCGAGGAAGTCGTCGACAATCCTGTACGCAGTCGACGATGGGATCGTTCGGTTCAGGTAGCACACTGTACCAATACAGATGCGAGACCCGGAATAGTAGATCCGAGGAGCGTCGGGCAAGAAACCATCAAGAAGGGCCTCGGCTGCGCAAGGTGGACGTGCGGTTGCGATGACCGGGTAGTAGTCTTGCGTGACAGCCTGATCGACAGTGGCCCGTGTGCGGCTTGAAATGGATTTGTCAGTGCGGAGCAGAGCGTCGTCAAGATCGAGGGCGAGATAGCAAATGGGCGTAGAATCGAGGGACAAGGGCGGATAAATCGATGTTCAGAGTTCAGAATATAGAAGGGGGAGAGTGGAGACTCGGGTGCATTCAGCAGTGCCTAAACCAAACCCCCTGACCGGATTGCAGTAGGGGGTGATGAGAGAGCCTCAAATGTCGGCACGATTGCCTAGCGTCGGCGACGTCGATTTCGGGTGGGGCGATTGCCCTTGGGTCGCGGGCCGGCTGCGCCCATATCACCGGCATCACGGTAGGTGATCCGGCCACGGGTCAGGTCATAAGGAGACGTTTCGATGGTGACCTTGTCGCCGACGACGATGCGGATGTTGAAGCGCCGCATTTTGCCCGAAGTGTAGCCCAATATATTGTGCCCACCTTCGATCTCGACGGTATACTGACCGTCAGGCAGAATATCTGTTACGGTTCCTTCCAGTATTACTTTTTCCTCTTTTGCCATGCAGCCTCCGACAAGGGTCCGTTGGTCTCAACGTGAAGAAGAGTGCCGAATTGTCCCATGTATGTCAAGCAAAATAACCGTCACTTAAACAAGGGTTTGGATGCACTCCGACCCCATGTCCAACTTCATCAGACTCCCGAGGTTCTTTAGGGAATCTTATTCATCGGAATGCGAAAAAAACCGCTGGAGGATGTTCAAGACTGATCGATATTTCAAGTAGAGGCCCTCCTTTCACGATAACGCACTGGAGGGGCAGGCAGCTGGCCAAATGGGGCGCCGGCGGTCGATATCGCAACCGTCACTGAAGGGGTGGGACCATGATTGTGACCGGCGCGGGCATCTCCCTCCCTGCCTCTCATACCGCCAAGCAGACCTACAGACGCGAAGAGTCACTGATCGCAGGGCTTGCTTCCGGCGACGAAGGTTTTTCCGAGGAAACAATTAGCAGCGGTCACAAGATTACCCGCATACAAGAGCAGACCGAAGCCTTTTCGGGTGACATAATGCTCGACCGATTCCAACGTGATGAAAACATGGGTGCACTTGAGGATACTCGGACTGAGTATCTGTCGTCTCTGCGAGCCCTCCGGGCCGAATTCTCCGTTGAAGCCAAATCTGTCTCAGATTCAACCCTCCTTTCCTCGATGGCTGAATCGGAAGCTGTCGAATCGATAGTTCCCTCCGACTACACCTTTTCCGCAAGAGATCGTGCGCGGATCGAGTTGATTTTGACGATTGTCGAGGAACTGACGGGCAAATGGATCGAGATTGCTGATCCGGAATAGTTCCTTGAAAGTCGAACCGTGGACACGCAGCTCGATCCGCTCACGCCTCTGCCTGATGCGCAAGACACCTTCGTGTGGCAGACTTAATTCGCGTGGTAAGGATTGGATGGTCTTCTTTTGCAGGGCGGTGTCCGGGCTGGCGGAGAGCAGCCACGCCCGCATGACGCGTCGACCGTCCGGGGTGAGGAGGTTTTCTGGCGCGAAGTAGTGAGTGCGCAGGCCGCATCCATAAATGGGCTGCTCGTCACGTCGCCAGTTCACGCGCCCGTGAGAATACTCTGATCTCAGGATATGCGGCAGGGAGTGTTGCCCCTTTATGCCCTCTTGATCACGCATAGATCGGTATTGCGTGTAACGATACATTCCCGGCATCATCCAGATCACCTGGGATGAACTGGATCACGATCAGGGCGCGATTTGATTCGCCGTCCAATCGTGGTACATTGCGCTATTCGAATTGACCAAGATATGCGGAGGAGTAACCTGATGCCAGAGATGAACGGTCAGATCACGCTGGCCCAACGGCCATACGGATTCCCCAAGGACTCAGACTTCAAACTTGTTGAAACCGACATACCGAACCCGGGTGACGGTGAGATGCTGATCAGGAACGAGTATATGTCCGTCGATCCCTACATGAGGGGACGGATGAATGTCGGGAAGTCCTATGCGGCGAACATCGAGATCGGCGACGTAATGATCGGCGGAACGGTCGGGCAGGTGATCGAGTCGAATCATCCGGATTTTCTGAGTGGCGACACGGTGCAGGCAAATCTGGGATGGCAGACCCACGGGATCTCGAACGGCGAAGGCGCACGGAAGATCGATTCGTCGCTGGCGCCGATCTCTACCTCGCTCGGCGTGCTGGGAATGCCCGGGCTGACAGCCTATTTCGGTTTGCTCGACGTTACCAAACCCGTGGCCGGTGAGACCGTCGTTGTCTCTGCCGCTTCAGGTGCCGTCGGGTCTGTGGTTGGTCAGATCGCCAAGATCAAGGGCTGCAAAGTCATCGGTGTGGTGGGCACAGATGAGAAGGTCCGGTATATCCTCGATGAGCTCGGTTTTGACGGCGCATTCAACTACAAAGCGTCGACCGATTACGGCGCATCGTTCGCTGATCTCTGTCCCGACGGCGTCGATATCTACTTCGATAACGTGGGTGGGCCGATCACGGATGCCGTGTTCCCGCTCCTCAACCTCAGGGGTCGTGTGGCCGTCTGCGGTCAGATTGCTCAGTACAACGCGACCGAGTCACCCGTCGGTCCGCGGCTTCTCTGGCACTGCATCGTGAAGCGTCTTCGGATTCAGGGATTGCTGGTTACGGATTGGGCAGATCAGTATGACCAGGCGCTTCGGGAGATGTCTCAATGGGTGGCATCCGGCCAGGTCAAATACCGCGAGGATGTCGTCGAGGGAATAGAGAATGCGCCAGCGGCCTTTATGGGCCTTCTTCGAGGGGACCATATCGGGAAGCGGGTTGTGAAGATTGGGTAGGAAAGGCGAGTGGGGAGTGCACGGGGCGTGGGTTGAGCGGTCTTCTAGCCCTGCCACATATACCAGAAGCCATAGCCAGATGTGTCACCCGCAGGAAGGCTGCCTGCCCCGTGCCTCTTGCTCCAAGCCCCCTGCACCTTTCAAAAAGGGTCCTCTAAGAACATGCCCCTAACCGAATCTCAACAATCACACTTCCACACGAATGGATTCTGCCTCATTCCGAATCCGTTTGGGCAAGAGACGATGCTGGAGGTGGAGCGACTTCAGCGAACCAACGAGGCTGATTGGGAAGCAACCGACTGGCCTGACGACCACAATATCGGTGCCTGTCAGTTTCTGATGATGAAGGAGCAGGCCCTCCGGCTTGTGGAGACGCCGGAGAGCCTGAAGGTTGCCAGGACGCTTCTCGGAACAGATGACATCCACGTGGGAGCGTGCGGGATGGGCGACGCGTCCAAGACGATCTCGAAGGATGGACGCGCGAAGGTTCAGGTCCAGTGGCACGCGGACGGGGGGCCGGATGTGAGACAAGTGTCGTTTCGGACAGCCCTAGATCGACACGACTCGTCGAACGGGCCGCTGCGCGTCCTGCCCGGGACGCATCTGAAGGCGCGAGACGAGGTCTACGAGGAATTGAAGCAGGTCGAAATCGCGACGGGAACACACGACAAAGAACCCGCGATGTGTTTTGCCGCTCATCCTGCGGAAGTGGAAGTGCGGCTCGATCCGAGATGGACGCTGGTCTGGACGCCCAGCTGCTGGCACGCGACAGGTGAGAAGACAGCGGCGGGACCGAGAAGGGCAATGGCGTGGAACTACTACCCGGAGGACGGGAGGACACGAGATCTGGAGGCGCTGAAGCGGATCTTTTTCGGAGAGTGGGAGGGGTGGTCGGATGAGCGGAAACGGTTGTGGGGACTGCTTAGGTGAACGCGCCGAGCGGTAAGCAATCAGTACCAGCGAGCGTGCTTCTATACGGCACGTACGAAGTTCAGATGCACGACGCCAGCTGTCAGCGTCCGTATGTGCCTCCTCAGAAAGACCGACCTTAACGCACTTGGCTCTTCCCAACCCGCGTTCAGGTTCGGATTCTGTTTCTCATAGATTTCGAATCTGCCAGCCAGCCATAGAACGTCCCTCTGTTTCACCGGTACTGAATCGATAGATCCCGCCGTCAAGCAATCTCTCCAGGTGAATCCGTGATTCCGCTCGCACAGGTGATCCGTTCCGAAGATAGCTTCACTAGACTACCAGCTGGTGCGCCCGCGTGAAGCATCGCTTTCGAATGACGGTTACGACGATGATCGAGCCGATCGCGGTGCTTGCGACAAGCATAAGCATGACAATGATCTGATACTTGATCGCTAGGACCGGGTCGGAGCCGGCGAGAATCTGACCCGTCATCATTCCCGGGATGGAGACGAGTCCGACTGTCATGAGTGAATTGATGGAGGGGTTCATCCCTGCACGGATGGTGTCGCGAAGGATGGTTTCTGTCGCTTCCTGGTAGGTGGCGCCCAGACAGAGCGCCAGTTCCACCTCGTTCCGCTGCTTGCGGATGTCGGCGAAAAGTCGATCCAGTGAGACCGTGATCGCATTCATCGAATTACCGATGATCATGCCGCCCAGTGGAATGAAGTACTGCGGGGTGTACCACGGTCTTACCTGCACGATGACGGAGGTCACGAGGATGGAGACGAGCGTGTAGCTCGAGACCATCGAGATGAAGGTCGGGATAAAGATGGAGACCTTCTCTTCACCTACGCGTCCCCGGATCGCGTGTGCGGCCCAGAAGACCATGAAGCTGAACAGGAGCAGGATAAGCCAGGCATTGTCCAGGTCGAAGATAAACTTGAGGACGTAGCCCATCACGCCAAGCTGAGCGAATGCACGGATCGTCCCAATCAGGAGATCTCGCTCGAGTCCCAGCTTCAGAGTCATGCTGCCCGCACCCGCGATGATGATGAAGACGAAGCAGTATGCGAGCTGGAGTGGACCGACGTCGATGACGTTCATTGTGCTGTCTCTGTCAGATGGCCGTTTTCGATCGTAAAGCGACGAGCATCGGTGTCGCCCGCGTCGAACTCGAGGTGTGTGACCAGAATCACGGTTGTGCGGCGCTTGCTGTTCACGAGCCGAAAGCGCTCCTCAACGAGCGTTCGCGACTCGGGATCCAGGGCCGAGGTGGGCTCGTCACCCAGGATAATATCCGGTTCTGTGAGGAGCGTACGGATCGTGGCGAGCCGCTGTTTCTGGCCTACAGACAGATTATCTGCCGAGCCAGCCAGCTTGATGTCACCCAAGTTGAAATCTACCAGATCGGCCTCCAGACGAGCACGGTCGGGCTGCGGCGTCGATGCGGATCGATACCGGAACGGGAGTGTGAGGTTTTCGTGAACAGTTCCGGGGATCAGGATGGGGTTTTGCTGAACATACCCGACGCGGCGGCGATAGGTCGTGACCTCGATGTCGGTCACCGGGTTCCCGTCGGCCGACAGGGTACCGGAGGAGGGCTCACCCAGCCTGTTGAGCAGGCGGAGGAAGCTGCTCTTTCCGGATCCGGAGGCGCCCCGGATGATGATGAAGTCGCCCTGGTTGATGCAGACGGATACATCGGTGAACAGTGTCTTGTCATCAAAGGACAGACTGATATTCTCTAGTGACAGTTTCATTCAGGTTCGCCTGGTCGTCCTTAAGTCAGAAGGCGTAGACGGAGCCGGAGAGGGAGCCCGTATCATCGTCACCGTGGGCGCCGGCGAGACCGAAACCGTCGGAGATGGCGACTGAGCGGCCAAGGAAATCCAGTTCCGAGGAGAGCTGGGCGATGTGTTTTGTGGGATTGCCGTACTTGGACCCAGAACGGGTGAATGTGTAGGCGGCGCCGGCCTGCAGGATGCGGTCGTGACTGTCTCCCCTCGCGCCTATGAGTATCCGTTTGGGTGAAATGTCAACGGAGAAGCCGAAGTATTTGTTGGCGCGCCTGTCCGGCGCCTCGAGCTTCTGACGCATGACCCATCCACGCTGCGAACGGGCAAAGAGATACGCGGCCCCCGAAAAACGGCCGAGCGAGTGGTTCCCGTGCGCACCGACAAGGGCCAGTTTCCCGGATAACGCGACGCTGTGGCCGAAGAGGTTGTGCTTGCCGCCATCCCGCGCAGTGAGCTTGATTTCCGGTTCCCAGGCATCCGCGACTCGTCTGAAGATATACGCTGCGCCAGCCCGATTGCCTCGGTCATCGTCGCCGAAGGCCCCCACGATCAGCCGATCCCCGCTGATATCGACGGAGTAGCCGAAGTAGTCCGCTGCCCCTCCCCTCGGCGCGTATAGTTGTTCACTGAACTGCCAGACATCGTTCTCCAGTTTGTACAGGTAGACGCTTCCTGCATCGTGACCCCTCTGCGGGTCGCCGTAGGCCCCGACGGCTGCCCAGTTTCCTCCTGCGGCGATCGAAAGTCCATACTGATCGTCAAAATCGCTGTTGACCGATCGAAAACGGCCAACCTGAACCCATCCATCAGAAAACCGTCGGAAGACATATGCCGATCCCGTCTGGGGTCCGGCTTCAATATCCCCCCTGGATCCAACCCACGCGAAGTCACCTTCGATGGCCACTGCCATGCCAACCTGCTCATTGGGGCGGGCCTGCAGGGGGATCAGCTTGGCTTCTTCTTTCCACTTGTGGTTCGTTTGTGCGAAAACGTAGGCCGCCCCTGCATTGGCGCCTCGGTCATCGTCGCCGTAGGCCCCAACGATCGCGCGGGCGCCATCGGTGGCGACAACATAGCCGAAATAGTTGTTCGCTTCTCCGTCCGAAGCACGGAGCTTCGCAGACTCCGCCATCGGTCGGCTGTCAGGGGAACACCCCAAGCCGGTGATAAAGAGGAGGAGCGTGAGGCGAAGGAGGATCAATGTGGTTCTCCAGGGTGAATCGGTTTTCGCCGAATCGAACGAAGGGACCGTTCCTATATTCTATGACGAATATGCCATTCGGGAAACTAGCTCGAGGGAAATACGTGCTACTGAAGATCATGCTCGTTTGCGCGATGCTCCACACATCGGCGCGGTCAGCCGAACCGGATTACCTGCAGGCCGTGACAAACTATGCGACTGCCTTGGTGACATACGGTCGGGACAAGCATGGTCTGATGCAGAGCCCACTGATCGCGACCACACACGATCGGGCCACGTTTGCCCTGATCGATCGGGAATCGGGGCCGTCGATCTACGGGATCCGGGATCGTGAACGGATGTTGGAGGGTGCGAACCCGATGCACGACCAGAACCTTTATCAGATTCTGTATGCACTTTCGAAGCTTATGGGAGACCCCAAATTCGCCACCGAAGCGGATCGCACGCTGAGCTGGTTTCTGGGGCATTGTTCGCACCACGCGACGAATCTTTTCGCCTGGGGCGAGCACATGGGCTGGGATTTCAGTCACGAACGGTCGATTCGCAAGATTGCCGGCACGCTCCACGAGCTCTACCGACCGTGGGCGCTGTGGGACCGGTGCTACATGCTGGACCCCAAGGCATCGTTTCGTTTCGCGAAGGCGCTGTGGGAACACCAGATCGGAGATCGGGAGACGGGGAACTATTCGAAGCACGCCCTGTATGACCAGCACGGGCCGCTCGTAAATCAGGATGAGCCGAGATACGGCGGCTTCTATCTCGCGACGTGGGCGGCCGCGTTTGCGGAGACTCAGGACGATCGGTATCTGGAGGATCTCTCCGCCGGGACGTGGTCATTTGTGTTCGCAGAACGACGGAACCGGTCGCTGGATGACGCGATGGAAATCCTGACGGCCTACCTGGAGTCGCGTCGTTCGCCCGAATCATACACGATTCTGGCGGACTCAGGCACGCCGATCAAACCGGAGCCGTGGCGAGGTCGTCTCGTACTTCCGGTCGATAATCTCTCTCTTGCGGTAGATCTCGGGTGGAGCGCCAAACGGGTCGAGCCGATTCTGTCTCAGAATATGCAGTTGACTGCGTCGCGAATCGATTCGGCGTTTCTGGGCATGACCCATCAACCGAGGGATGTTGGATTTCTGGTAGGCGCGCACGTCTATACGCTCGTGCCTTTCGGGCCGGAGGAGAGCCGGCGTTCCCGGATGTGGATGGATCGTGCCTACAAGAGCCGGTTCCGAGATTACGGTGCATTTGTGATGCGGTCTCACGCTGCGGTTGCGAACCTGTGCTATGAGCGGTTCAGACAGACGAGCAAACGGGGATACCACGATCTCGTGGTGGAGACCGCAATCAGGTATCTCAATGAGGAGCCCACCGTGAGCGGTGTCGGTGTACCAAATGTGTTTACGCGGGCGCTCGAGTGGGTTATCGGTGCAGAGGAGCCCGTGTATCCCCGGATGATGGGACAGGTGATCAAGCTGATGCTGAACGCGTATACGCTGACGGGTGACAAGCGGTATCTGAATCGGGCCGATCGTTTTGCGCGATGGTCGATCGAGACGTTTGTCGGTGATGCGTCATTGCCAAGAGCATCACATCGACACGATCACTATGAGGCGGTGACTGGCGGTGATGCTTTGATGATGGCCATTCTGGAGCTGTGGACGGTGAAGGCGGGGAGGGCAGGGGAGGTTGACCTGATTTGGGTGGATCGGTAGGCTGGATCTACTCAACCTGTTGTCGGAGCAGGGGCAAGGGGGCAGAGGCGCAGGGGAGAGAAGGCGTTGTTCGCCTGCTTTCCCCCGGTTCGTTTGTGGCTCTTCTCCGTGCCGGGATCAGGAAAATTCCGAGTGAAAGCCAAGAGTTTCAGCTCGCATCCACGGCTCACCTGAATCCAAGATGGTCCATCTTGCTCTCCGGCGGCACCCAGCCGCCAGGGCCAGAATCGCCTGCTCGTCCTGCACACTAAGCGTATGAGGGTGTCCCGAACGGACAGATCGTCGCTTCGAATAAAGGCCATCGGCACCGTAGCCCCGCGAACTGAGATCGCCACCTATAGAACACGGTCCGAGAGATACCCAACTCTCGGCAGGCAGCAGACACATTACCAAGTTGGTGAGCACGTTGTAGCGCGTGAAGACGAAATGACTGTACCT
>CAYYGZ010000147.1:0-340 GCA_964471275.1 uncultured bacterium
CAACGCATGGCACGTGGTTATCGTCGAGGTCGATCCCGAGACCGGAAAGGTCGAGATCCTCGACTACTTTCTGGTCGACGATTGTGGAACCCGTCTCAACCCGGACACGGTGGAAGGCCAGACGCAGGGGAGCCTCGTGCAGGGGGTGGGGGCGGCGTTGCTGGAGGAGTACGTGTACGACGAGGACGGCCAGAACCTCACCAGCACGTTCATGGACTACCTCCTGCCGACGATCAACGAGGCGCCCATGGCGAAGAAGGCGGCGCTGGTGTCGCCCTCGCCAATCTCGCCTGATGGTGCCAAGGTCTGTGGGGGGTGTTCTATCCTCGCCACGCCGGAT
>CAYYGZ010000147.1:350-2136 GCA_964471275.1 uncultured bacterium
GGCGGTTTGGAGCTGGACGGCGATCAGGTATCAAGTTTCGCCGAAAAATCACCAGCCAGTGCCGGCTGGATAAACGGTGGGTTTTTTGTCTTCTCGCCGCTGGGTGCCAAGGGCTGTGGCGAGGGTGCGATCCACGCCACGCCGGCTGCGATCATGAGCGCGATCAATGACGCGCTGGTCCCCCTTGGAGTCCGGGCGACCGAGGTGCCCGCCACGCCCCAGCGAATCTGGCAACTGATCCAGGACGCCAGGACGAAGGCGACCTCCAGTGAGAAGAGAAAGGCAACGACGTGACCCAGCCCGATTACTTCGTGGCCCTGACCGAGTGCCACTTCATCAACCGCGACGCCCTGATGGAGCTGACCTACTACCCCGACATGGCGCGCTGGTGGGCAAGTGTCGACGGCGAGCTTCGCGCCTGGGCGGGCCGCAGCATCGCCGAGCACACCGCCGGCGAGCACAGCGGGCCGCCGTTCGCACCGAGTCTCATCGAGAATATGGACACGGCCGGCGTCGACGTGGCCTTCGCGCTGCGCGAGCCGATGATGGACGTCAGCGGCTACACCGGCAGCCTCTCGAACAACGCCTACATCATCAACGAGATCGAGCCCTATCAGGAGCGGCTCTACCTCGAGTGCAACGTCGGCCCCATCCTGCGCCGCGGCCTGAAGCACGCCCTCTGGGAACTCGAGTTCCTGGTCAAGGAGCACGACGCCCGGTTGTGCAAGGTCTACGCACCCGAGGACAGCCCGTTGAACGACCGGGGAATGTGGCCCTTCTACGAGAAAGCCTGTGATCTCGACATCCCGCTGACGATCCACACCGGGGCATCCTACGTCGTGCCGCAGCCCAGCAGCCACACGCATCCTGGTCTGCTCGACGAGGTACTGATCGATTTTCCAGAACTCGTGGTCATTGCCTACCACATGGGCTGGCCCCACACGGAGGAGCTGATCGGACTCGCCGGCAAGCACCAGAACCTCTACCTGAGCTTGTCCGGAATCATCGGCTGGTTCGAGCGCTCGCCATACCGCGGCTATCACGCGATCGGTGAGGCCCTGCAGTGGGTGGGAAACGACAAGATCGTGATGGGGCTCGACCTGCCCTTCGACGAGACGAAGCGGGTGGTCGACTTCGTGCGAAACCTGCAGATGCCCGAGGAGCTCCAGGAGAAGTGGGGTTACCCCGAGATCAGCGAAGAGATTCGCGCCAACATGCTGGGTCTCACCCTGGCGAGACTCGCCAAGCTCGAGCCGACGAAGCGCGTGAAATGAGAGATCGAGGCCGAAATGAGGAGCCCGAGCGGGGACCCCACGGCCTACCGGGTTCGGGGAGCGATCGTTGCCTTGAGACGGGAGCAGGCGGACCATATCCGTATTAACAGGGATTTGGAGAACAAGGGATGACAGACCAGAACACCACGGACGGATGCGTAGCGTGTTCGGCACATCACACCGGTAACCTGATCAAGCTCGGTGTCAACATGGCCAGCTGGGATTATGTCGTGACACTTGCCGGCAATCCCAACACCGGTAAGAGCACCGTCTTCAACAGCCTGACCGGATTACGCCAGCATACGGGGAACTGGCCAGGGAAGACCGTGGCTCGCGCGGAAGGTGGATTCTCTTACGAAGGTTCCCGATACAAGCTTGTCGATCTTCCAGGCACATACTCTCTGTTGTCCACAAGTATGGATGAAGAGGTGGCCCGTGACTTTATCCTCTTTGGGCAGCCAGATGTAACCGTCATCGTCGTCGACGCCACGCGACTCGAGCGGAACCTGAAC
>CAYYGZ010000147.1:2146-3787 GCA_964471275.1 uncultured bacterium
GAACCTCGTGATTCAGGTCTTGGAAATTACCGATCGCGTCGTCGTGTGTCTCAACCTGATGGATGAAGCGAAGCGACACGGACTGTCGATCGACGATCGTCGACTGGCAAGAGATCTGGGTGTCCCAGTCGTCCCGACTTCCGCGCGGCAGGACGAGGGTATCTCCGAGCTGATCCGCACAATCGGACAGATTTCGGGCGGCCAGATTGCGTCAAAGCCCCATCGCTTGACCAACGAGCCCCGGGTCGTGAAAGAGGCGATTAATGTGCTGTCGAGTAAGATCCAGGAAGCCTTCCCGGATCTGCCGAATGTGCGATGGGTAGCGCTTCGCATGCTTGAAGGTGACAAGCGGATCACTGAAGCCATCAAGAGTGGGGAGTTGGGTGACTTGAGCAGGGGGAACACGGAATCTCAGGAATTACTCGCAACGGATAGGGCAACCCAATGAATGCAGCAGAATCCAAGCACGAAGATATCCTGGCTACAGCGGCCTCACTCCGGTGGGAGACAGGACCGAGCTTTCACGACTCGTTGATGGAAGCCATCTACACCGATGCCTCCCAGATCGCCGACCGAGCCGTCTCGCGATCGGGAGAGGAGCCACGCTTTGATCTGGACCGATCGATTGACCGCCTGGTTACGAGTCAGTGGTTTGGTTTTCCGCTGATGCTGTTGGTTCTGACCGTCGTTTTCTGGCTAACGATCGAGGGAGCAAATCTTCCTTCAGGCCTACTGGCCGCATTTCTGATCGACTACGCCCACCCGCTGCTCAAGTCAGGGTCAGTCGCGATTGGCCTCCCCTGGTGGCTGGACGGATTCCTCATTGACGGGGTCTATCTCGCGATGGCCTGGGTCGTCGCTGTCATGCTTCCACCCATGGCGATCTTTTTCCCAATCTTCACCTTGCTTGAGGATTTCGGCTACCTCCCGCGGGTGGCCTTTAATCTGGACAACCTGTTCAAGAAGGCCGGAGCACACGGGAAGCAGGCACTCACGATGAGCATGGGTTTTGGCTGCAATGCGGCCGCGATCGTGTCCACGCGTGTCATCGACAGTCCTCGTGAGCGTGTGATCGCGATTATTACGAACAATTTTGCCCTCTGTAACGGTCGCTGGCCGACACAGATCCTGATCGCTACGATCTTCATAGGGGGCCTAGTACCGGCGCATCTTGCGGGGCTCGTGTCGGCGGGGGCCGTTGTCGGCGTGGCGGTGCTCGGGATCGCGCTCACGTTTGTTGTTTCCTGGGGGCTTTCACACTCGATCCTCCGCGGAGAGGCGTCTGCATTCAGTCTCGAACTGCCGCCCTATCGTCCACCCCGTATCCTGCAGACGATCTACACGTCAATCATCGACAGGACGATGATCGTGCTCTGGCGAGCCGTGGTCTTCGCCGTCCCGGCGGGTGCGGTTATCTGGGTTGTGTCGAACATTCACGTGGGCAGCCTGAGTCTGGCCGAGCACTTTATCGAATTGACGGGTCCCTTCGCCGGGCTGATCGGGTTAAATGGCGTGATCCTGCTGGCCTACGTCGTCGCGATTCCAGCGAACGAAATTGTCATCCCAACCATCCTGATGCTGACCGTTCTGAGTGCGGCGCGTCGGTTGCGTCAACTTCACCCGACAGACCGTATTGTTGTT
>CAYYGZ010000147.1:3797-12374 GCA_964471275.1 uncultured bacterium
GCTTCTCACTGCCGTCAACCTCATGCTTTTCAGCCTCATCCACAATCCTTGCTCCACGACGATCTACACGATCTGGAAAGAGACCCGAAACGCAAAATGGACGACCGTAGCCTCGCTTCTGCCCATTGCGATGGGTCTGGTCGTGTGCTTTTTTGTCGCACAGGTGTGGCGGCTTTTTTCGAGTTGATCCGGCAGCAGGACCCCTGTTGGCCGCATTGCAATTCCCTTTGTTTCGGCTTCCCATTCGGTTGACCATTTGACGACACTGCGCGTTGATCTCCCACGTGAAGAAATTGCGGTTACTGAAGCCCGACGTATACCATTCAACAACGCTCTTGCCGTTGTTGATATGTAGCTCCTCGTCCGGGTTGATCCCGTAGTCCTCAAACGTCATCAACGCCACGAAGAGGTAGCAGGCACAGATCAGGATGGTGATCCGAGTGGGGCGCGAGATGTGTGCTATTCCTGATACGAGTTTCATGTCTGCTCAAGATGGCGAAACGGAAGAGACCGTCTGTCAGTGACGCGGGAACTCTGCGGCAAGACTACGGTTTTCGAAGAGTAGAAATCGATTGGTTCGGATCCTGGTTCCTCAAATTGCCTGTGGTCCAGGGAGGGTTCACGTAGATACCAGTGCAATAGGCAAATCGGCAATAGGAAGACAGAGTGTGATCGATTGAGGCTGATCACATGAATCTCAACCCACGCTGCCCCATAAGCCCGCGGTTATCCCGCGGCGTGAAAGACGGAGCCTCCATCCCGATCAACTCTTGGCCTTTGATCCACGCGGAATCTGAGCCGTGGAGGTTCTGTATCAACTGTAAGGTTATATCTCTCCTCGCCTGCTGGTGGTCCGGCGCATCGCAGAGGTCCGTCGTCTCTCTTGGATCACGCTCTACATCGAACAGCTGAACGATGTTCCCGGCCGGATAGTAGATCAGCTTGTATGGCCCCGATCGGATCATCCGCATCGCAGTGGCGCCCTCGTCGTGTTCACCATACAGACTCCCGCGTGTCGCATTTCCCAGCACGATCCCATCGACCGTTTCCGGAATCGGCTGCCCACACATATCCAACAATGTAGGCATCAGATCCCCAAACTCTGATAGCCCACTGTCGATAGATCCCGCTCGAAAGCGATCACTTCCCTTCGGGGGGACGATGAAGAGCGGGATTTTTGCAGACATCTCGTAGAGTGTCCGCATGCACCACAATCCGTGCTCGCCGACCATATGTCCGTGGTCGCTCGTAAACACAATGATCGTGTCATTCAGCAAGTCTTCCTCTCGCAGTGTACCGATCGCAAGACGAATCTGATGATCGATGTGCGTGAGCGTGGCGTAGTAGGGGCGTCGTGCCAGTTCGATCTCCCGCCACCGCGCGTCGACCAGCGACGCATTATTTACGTGGCGCACCTTGAGCGCGTAGGGCAGCTCCTTCTCGTTCTGCGACCAGTTTCCGGTACTGGGTTCATCGATCTCGACGTGACGGTAGAGGTCCAGATACGCCTGAAGCGGTGTCATCGGAGGATGAGGCGCCGAAAACGATAGATACCAGAAGCCCGGCTTCCGAGGATCACGGCGACGGATCGTTTTGCACATTTCGCGTGTTGCCCAGTTGATCGGGTGCTCGTACTCGCTCAGATGCCATGGTCGCGCAATGAAGTCGTTGTGGCACATCCCGCCCGCATACTCCTGGCCTGCATGCCCCTGCTCCTGCAGAAACAGTTCGTAGTCGTCTGCCTTGCCCCCGAATTGATGTCTCCCTTGCTCCTCCAGCAGCACGTCATCGAACCCGATTCGGTCACGCTGCGGAGACACGTGCAGCTTCCCAACAGCAAATGTCTGATATCCACCCGCCTTGAAACACTCCGCCATTGTCGGTGCATCAGGCATGGGCATCCCGTTCGTGTATACCCGGTCCCCGTGTGACCGCGCCGTCATCCCGGTCATCAGGGTCCGCCGCGCCGGCACGCACGAGGGGCAGGCGCTGTAGGCGTTCGTGAACGTTGCGCCGTTCCTGGCCAATTGCTCGAGCGTCGGAGTGATCACCGCAGGATGCCCAGCGGGGCGTGTGTTGAGTGCGCTCCAATGGTCCGTGCAAATCAGCAGGACATTCGGTCTATCGGGTTTTGTGTTCATCTTCACGATCATCCTTGTTCATGCGGAGTTTGACTGGTAGATCGGTGCTACAACTCACTTCGGGAGCAGCGAAACGATCGACGAGGGGGGGAGCACGACGCAATATGATATGGTATCGAGATTGGATTGGCGCACAGGTTCTCGTGTCTTCAGACCTCCAACCAATTATCGAATACTCTCGGGTGCAGTACCGTAGCATTGTAAGGTATCGTGACAGATGAGCAAGAGAGCAAGGTACCACAAGCGCAGGTATGTTCCCGAGACAAGCAGACATCGCAGAGAAGCGCGAACACAAGATTGATTCGGAGCGGCCCGTTGCTATCGGAAAGGTTAGGCAAGCGTGTGCGTATTACAACACTACAGATCATCTGTCACCCCACTGTGGGTGAACCGGGCAAGTTCGCCGTGGCTGAAACCCAGCGCGAGGCTACTGCTGCCCGTATTCCGATGGGAGAAGCCGTCGCGACTGTTGCCGGTACTGTAACCATCTCTCTCGAGCTGTTCCCGTAGCAAGGATGGGTCGGGTGTGCGTCCGCAGAGCTATGCGATCCGAATTCGAGAGGACGGCGAAGGCAAGACGATCACTGTGAGCAGCGCGGATCCGACAGGCGCGATGTATGGTGGACTCGATCTGGTCGAAGCGATTCGCACGGACACGTTGGCCACGATCGGAGATGTGGACCTTGCACCGCATATTCTCCGACGTGGGATCAAGTTTAACCTGCCGCTGGACCTTCGTAAACCCACCTACAGCGAGCCCTCCGACGTGGCGCAGAAGAATATGCCCGAAATGTGGGAGATGGGCTTCTGGGCCACCTTCCTCGATGACCTTGCTCGGCATCGCTACAACATTCTTTCGCTCTGGTTGCTGCATCCGTTCCCGGGCCTCGTGAAGGTGCCGGAGTTTCCGGATGTTGCCCTGGATGATGTCTGGCGCACGCAGGTCCCGTTCGACGACAGTTTCGGTTATAATGGTCACGACTACGTGCGTCCGCCGATGCTTGACGACTACGAAGTGATCAAACAGATCACGATCGAAGAGAAGATCACGTTCTGGCGCGACGTGATGCAGTATGCCGTCGATCGCGGGGCCGAGGTCTACCTGCTCACCTGGAATGCTTTATTCTTTGGGGCGGTCGGCAAGCACGGAATCATCTGCAGACGCACTCGTCAAGGCATATTGCTTCCTCGTTGACTGGACAATTTGGCCTGAGCTGTGGTAAATTGAGATCCGGATTGATTTTTTGGTTCATTACAATTGAAGGGAATCTCTGATATGAAGCGTGTTGTTGTCACCGGCAAGAGTCAATGTGGTTTGGGGGATGTAGACGATCCTTCTGTGGGTGAGAATTACGCAAGGATCAAGATTCAATCTGCTCCCCTTTGCACCGAGTTTCATCAATTTCTGAAGGGAGATATTCGTCCCATTGGTGGGCACGAGGCCGCAGGTGAGGTCGTCGAAATCGGTCCCAGCGTGAACACGGTGAAGCTTGGCGACCGAGTTGTGGTGATGCCGCAGAGCGGTTGCGGTGTCTGCGACCTGTGCCTGTCCGGAGATCACATCTACTGCGAGAACAAGAAGGACCCCAAGGCAATCTGTGGAAACGAAACCGGCACAGCGACCTATGCGCAGTACTGCGTGCAGCAGGATTGGCTGCTTGTGCCCATTCCGGACGATCTCTCTTACGACCACGCCAGCATGGCCTGCTGTGGCGTGGGTCCCGGGTTCAATGCCATGCAGACCTTGCAGGTCGCGTCGACGGACACGGTATTGATCTCCGGTCTCGGCCCCGTTGGTCTTGGTACCGCGGTCATGGCTCTCTATCGAGGCGCACGCGTCCTAGGGCTCGAGATGAACCCCTACCGGATCGGTCTCGCAAAGGAATTAGGTGTTGAAGCCGTTGTCGATCCCACCGGCGAGAACGCGGTCGAGGAGATTATGGATCTGACCAGCGGAAGAGGTGCAGCCAAGAGCGTTGAATGCAGCAGTGTCGAAACTGCCCCGGATTTCCTTGTGAAGGCAGCTGCAAGAAGGGGTCAGATCGCATCGCCGGGCTGGGGTGGTCCGATGAATGCACGAGAAATCAGCGCAAAGGGACTGACGGTGCACGGATGCTGGCACTGGAACCATCAGCGTGACACACGGGTTATGATGGATTCCATTCGCGGCGCCTCATCGCTGCTAGACAAGTTTATTACCCATACGTTCCCGTTCTCAGAGGTCCAGCAGGCGCTGGAAACCCGGGCAAGCAACGAGTGCGGCAAGATCATCCTGCATCCCTGGGAGAATTGAAGATATGAAGACCGTTGCTATCACCGGAGTGGAAGAGTGCGCACTGATTGAAAAGCCTGTGCCGAAAGCGAAGGATGATTTTGTTGTTGTCAAGGTTATGTCGGCGCCTCTCTGCACCGAATACAGCGACTATGCCGATGGGTGTATGCGTGCTGAATTCAAACGCGGTGATGAGGATCCTGCCTGTCTGGGGCATGAAGCGGCAGGTGAGGTGGTGGAGGTCGCGAAGCCCGGGAAGGTCGAGGTTGGTGATCGTGTTGTAGTGATGCCTGGATTCTGGTGCGGCAAATGCCGGTACTGCCTGAATGGTGAATACATCCACTGTCAGGATCCCGTTGACCCGCACGCAGCCTGCGACGCCGAAGCAGGCGCGGCGGCCTACGCCGAGTATTGCCTGAAGCAGGATTGGCTGGTTTTGCCGATACCTGACGAAATGTCTTTCGACCACGCCAGTATGGCCTGCTGTGGTCTGGGACCGGCATGGAATGCGATGCAGACGATGCAGGTGACCGGAACGGACACTGTCCTGGTCAGCGGTCTTGGACCGGTCGCTGGGAACGGTGATCAACGCCGTCTACCGCGGCGCACGAGTTATCTGCCTTGCTCGGAACAGCTATCGCAGCCAGCTCGCGCAGCAGCTCGGCGCCGAAACTGTGCTCAACCCGGAGCAGGATGATGTGGTGACCGCGATCCGGGACCTGACGGGAGGTCTGAGTGCATCGAAGTCGGTGGAGACAAGCGGCCAGTCACATTACATGGACCTTCTGATGCAGGCCACGCGACGACAGGGGCACCTTGCCTTTGTGGGCGAATCCGGTGGCTACACGATTCAAATCAGCGATGGTATGATTCGCAACGGCCTTCATCTGCACGGCATATGGCACTGGAACCTGGGCGACGCGCCCGACATGCTCAAGATGATATCCGAAGTAGGGGATTCGATAGACAAAGTGATCACGCATCACTTTCCCTTCTCACAGATTGAAGACGCCTGGAGACTCCAAATGACCGGTAATTGCGGAAAGGTAATGGTGCATCCCCATGAGTGATCAACAGTGGCTTGAATTCAAGGGAACCGAAGGGCCCGGCCAGGGCAAACGCATCGTACTCGTCGGCGGCGATGAAGAATACCGCTCGGAAGAAGCGCTTCCGATGTTGGCGAAGATCCTGTCGACACATCATGGCTTCGATTGCACCGTTCTGTTCGCCATCAATCCTGAGACCGGTGAAATCGATCCTGAGCATCAGACCCATATCCCCGGCCTCGAGGCACTCGACGACGCCGATCTCATGCTCGTCTTCACCCGTTTCCGTGAACTGCCAGATGACCAGATGAAGCATATCGTCGACTACATCAATTCGGGCCGTCCGATCATGGGTCTTCGAACGGCAACTCACGCGTTCCAGTACACCCGGGACACCAGCAGTCCCTATGCGAAGTTCGACTGTACGAATGAGGATTTCGAGGGTGGTTTCGGCCGACAGGTGTTGGGTGAGACCTGGGTCGCACATCACGGCCATCACGGATTCGAGAGTACACGCGGTCTGATCAACGCATCATCCACGGGCCACCCGGTCATGCAGGGCGTCAGGGATGTATGGGGAACAACCGATGTTTATGCCGTCGGGGAATTGACCGGAGATCCACAGATACTGCTGGATGGTCAGGTGCTTACGGGTATGGGGCACGATGACGACCCCAAACCCGACACGGTTACGATGCCGGTCGCGTGGATCAAGGAGTATACCGGTGAGGCGGGTAAGGCGTCGCGCGTCTTCTGCACCACCATGGGCGCGGCCACGGACCTGCTGAGTGCCGATCTGCGGAGGCTGTTGGTCAACGCGGCTTACTGGGGAATGCAGATGGAAGCCAGTATCGATCCAGGCAGCAGTGTCGAGCCGTTGGGGCCGTACGACCCGACACCGTTTGGTTTCGGTACTCACATAAAGGGGAAGCGTGTGTCGGACTACGCCTAGCCTTCACCCGACCAGTCACAGATCACCGCGCCTACCGGCAATCTGGTTGGTGCGTGTGATGGAAGTAAAATCATAGAATCTATGACTGATAAGTTGACAGAATCCGCCAGTTCCCGTAGTGCTCGTACTCTGCGAGTTCCTGAAAGATACCGTGTGTTTCTTCGATCCGGTCAATTGACCAGTTCTCCACGACGGCACCCATTACCGAAGCAATTCGTGTCGCGGCCAGCGGTGCGTAAACTCTGCCTTCGAGTGTAGGCATACCTCTCCTAAAGCCGTTGTGATTGCTCAACCAGGGTGATGTGGTCCTGCCATCGCCCTGGGCCAATTTTGACCTCATTCTGGAAGCGCTTGTAGCTTTTTGACGTGTTTAGGGAACTCGTCGTTGTCTCCGAATCTGGGGCCGAAAGACACAATTACGCTCTCTTTCAATCCGGGTTGAATGTGGGTGGCGTATGGATTGAATAATGCTGTTCCGGCCGGGCTTGATCAGCGTCCAAAATCGAACGCCATCGTTCTCCGCGCCTCTGCGTAACCGGCGTTCCCACGGGGGCCGCTGCACACGCTCCACTCGCTGGATGTGGCCTCGCCGGTACCGTAACCGCAAACCCCAGTAGTGGAGGTCACTCTCGCATAGATCAGCTTGAGCAGTTCGCGAGCATTCAGGATGTCGCCTGGCATCATCCCGATCCTCTGGAACACGTCGAGGTCCTTCTTGTAGTCCCGAAGCAGACCGCCTGCGTGTACGCACCGGGTTGTCTCGGTGTCGAACCCATCGCAGCAGTGGCATGCTTCACAGTTCCCCTCGACGAGTCTGATCTCCACGTCGGGATCGTCGCTGATCCTGTGCCAGATCGCGTCGAGAGTATCGTTGCCGCGCTCTCCGTCGCCTCCCGTGCCACCCACCCAGCAGGACATACACATCAAGTGATGAGGTCTTACGTTGAGGACCCTGTCTTTCTGGATGCGCTCTATGCTCTGCGCGCGTGCCTCCGCCATGTTCCGCTCAGGACGGTGATGGACGATCTCCTTCCATCCCTTGTCTCGGACGTTCTCGTACGTGCCGCTTCGGGCCAGGGGACAACCTTCCCAGCCCGGGGTGTCGTGGGCGCAGATACCCCAAGGCGATTCGACCTCCTTGAGCAACAGTTCGTACAGATAGCGCGCCCTGCGCGTGTCGCCCGGCGAGAGCCCCAGGCGCTGCAGCACGTCGAGATCGCGTTTGCGGTTCAGCACGTCCTCCCGGTTCAGCTGCGCGTAGTCTTCTTCCTCCAGCATCGAGTAGTGAGGCACGCGGTCGGCGGCGGAGGCCAGGCGGATAGTGGCAGCAGGATTCCGCTTCACCTGCCGCAGGATCCCGAGGGCATCTTCCTGCTCCTTGAACAGGGGACACTCCGCACCACCGGCGATGCAGATGGTTCCGAGAAGCTGACGTGCCGGAATATCTACTACCGGTGGATCACAGAGACTGCCGTCGATCATCCTCAAGCCATATGGCATTGGCTAGGCTCCTTTTGCTTCTATCTGTTCACCTAAGGCACAGGATCTGGAATTACACCGATGTCGTAGAATACGTTGCTTCAGCTCAGCGTCTATGTAGGTGATCTGAGAGCCCCGGCGTGGCACTTACCGAATTGCCGTGGGCGAGATCGCGAAGCAGGCAAGGCCGAAGCCAATCAGGGCTGAGCCGCGCACGGTCCGGTTAGCGGAAGCAGTATGTGTAATTGTGTGCCAATGCCAAGTTTACATCGAGTGAAGGATCATCGTTCAGCGGCCACCAATATCTCTGAGCGGCCGACCCACGATGTAAAGGTAACCAAGGTCAATCGAATGGAGTTGCTGGATGTCTGCTACGCTCTGTTGGCGGAGTGCAGTTTGCGGCAATGTCTATCCGGGATCTCGCTAGGAATTTACCGCCGCTCAGCTACCGCATAGCGTTCGGCCCCGTGCGCGGGATCAGTGTCGGCTTCGGAGATCATCGTCCAACCTGTTCCTTGTACGTACTCTGGCAGGTTTTCGCTTTGGACCGCAGACCGCCACGGTTCTGCGATCAGACGGGTGAGGATCGTGACCAGTCTGTTGTACCTCGGAATTGCGTGCGTGAAGATGAACCCCTGACCTGCCCCCATCTATGTGTCCACATCCAAAGTTAGGATGCGGTTGCTG
>CAYYGZ010000148.1:0-2695 GCA_964471275.1 uncultured bacterium
CTACTTTCCGCGGCACAGAGGTGTCTCGAAGATGAGCGATGCTACAAGTTCTTTGACATGCTCGCCGCCATCTCCGAACTGTCGGACGAGGTGCGGACGGGCTATCTGGAAGAGATCACATCAACTGGTGATTATGATGAGGACGAGATGGCTGCCCTGAAACGTCTTCTGCTGGACGGTGGCGCAGCCGCCTTCAAGCACCTCGTTGATGTCGTCCGTGACATTCGTGTCCAGCAGGAGATCGAACAGCTGATCGCAGCCTAGGCAGCATCCCTTGTCGTCTTCTGACGACACTTCTCTCCGATCCCGGTTGATCTGAGGTCGAAGACTATGGGCCCCCGGCGGCCTCATCCTTCCACGGATGAGGCCGCTTTCCTGTTTCCCGTTGATATACCCGGCCCCCTAGCCACGGCATCCGATTATTCAGCTCTCTTTAAGCCCATTGACGCGCTTCGTTCTCGGGGCCATTTTTCTCGCCCAACAACGAAAAGGGAGGAACCAAATGCTTTCAGATGAACAGGTCACGGCGTTTCACCGTGACGGATATGTGAGCGGCGGACCGGCCGTCGATGACGCGGGAGTGGAAGCGCTGCGTGATGAGCTTGCACGCGTGATCGAGGATGATGGCAAAGAAGATGTGAAGCAGCCCGTGTCCCTACGCAATCTGAGTAGAGACGAAAACCATCCGGTGTGGCAGATCGTGAATATCTGGAAGGCGAGTAAGCCGTTCGAGACATTGGTCAGCGACGCGAAGATCGTCGAAGAGATCGCTCAATTGACCGGGGCAACGAAGCTGAAGGTCTGGCACGATCAGATTCAGTACAAACCCGCGGAGACGGGGGGCGTGAATATGTGGCACCAGGATGCGCCACTGTGGCCGATCATCCGTCCGATGACCGAGGTGAGCGCCTGGGTCGCACTCGACGACATTGATGAATCGAATGGGTGTATGAGTATGGTACCCGGATCGCAGGCCTGGGGTGACCAGATGGAGTTCATCGGGGGGCTCAATTCCTACGAGTCGATGCCCGATTCCTTCGAGAGTAACCTGATTGAAGTCGTCCGGCGTCCGGTCAGGAAGGGCGAGGTGCACTACCACCACGCGCTGACGTGGCACGGCTCACATGCGAACACGAGCGACAGGTCTCGGCGAGCACTCGCCATCCACTACATGACAGAAGAGACACGTTTCCGGAAGAGCGGAGAACACCTGATGAAGCAGTTTGTGGATGTAGAAGACGGAGCTCTGATGGAGGGGGAGCATTTTCCCGTGGTGTGGGAGAAGGAGCAGAGCGCATAGCGAGGCGACCGGTGCGGCGGTATTAGAGAGGCACTCTATCGAGAGGTAGGGTGCCTCTTCTCCGTGGAAGTGCGGGGGTATGGTCAAATCTTGCGACTTGAGAGGGGCATGGCGTAGTGGATCTGGCGGGCGACCTCCTTGAAGCCGGTGCTGGGATAGAAATTCTGCCCGGTATCGTTCTGGTCCAGGGTTTCGATCTTGGCTACCTTCATTCCCTTCTCTTCGAAATAGTCGAAAGAGGCCTTCATCAGGGCCTTCCCAATTCCCTTTCCCTGATGTCCGGGGAGAACGGAGATGTTGGGGATCTGCCCGATCTGGGCGTCGTGAAAGAGGCGGGTTGTGATGTAGCCGATGACATCACCTTCCTCCTCCCAAACGAACACACCGTCTGCGTTTGCCGCGACATCATCGTCCATGTGTGCGGCCTTTCGTGCCTTCCAATCCGTTTCCGCAAACTGCCCGAAGGTCTTCTCGATGTTGTGATCGATTGAAACACCTTCAAAACAGATGACGGTTATTTCCTTTATCCGTTCCAGGTCTTCGGGTCTGTATTTACGTACCATCTGAACCGACACTCCCTTCTGATATTCCTGTTTTGCTTGTCTTTCGGATTCCGTCTGCCGCTCGACACATCGCTGAGATACGCCTCGGTCTCGAACGCTGCCAGGCGCAGATTCGCCACGTCACCCCGCTTCTGAGCCTCGAGCGAGGGCACATTCAGGTTCCCCTATTCTGTCGATCAATCCACCCGGAATACGTGGTAAGGGCCAGGGATCGAAAATACGGGAGCCGGGCGACTGGAGCAAGATCAGTTACGCGAAGCCGGAGGGACGTGGGCCGGATTCGGTACGCAGATACGGCCTTCATCGGTGAGCGTATCCAGACGCATACGGTCAGCCTGTATCATTTCGCTATCCAACTCCCCGCTTCTCAGGTAGGGTGTGAGCCGCTTGAGCGGATCCGATTCTCCGGGTCTGAGCGAGTAGTAGATCCAGGTCCCATCACGGCGGTCGGTCACGATGTCTGCGTGCTTGAGGAGGGCGAGGTGTCTGGAAATTTTGCCCTGGGGCATATCCAGAACGGCGACGAGTTCGCAGACGCATAGCTCGCGGATGGCCAGTAGGAAAAGGATTCTGAGACGGGTCTCGTCCGAGAATGCCTTGAAGATTACCAGATGTGTTTTCACTCGCTGGCTCGCAGCTCTGATTGGCTGAAGAATCTGTCGCGGAGCCAGAATGCGACATTGACAAGACTGATGAGGACCGGAACCTCGACGAGCGGACCGATCACGGCCGCAAAGGCTGCCCCCGAGTGGATTCCGAACACTGCAATGGCGACAGCGATCCCAAGCTCGAAGTTATTGCTCGCCGCGGTGAAGGCGATACTGGCCGTCTG
>CAYYGZ010000148.1:2705-3944 GCA_964471275.1 uncultured bacterium
CCCGCGCTCCTCCCTGTGAAGAATGCGAGCAGAAACATTACGGCAAAGTATATCGTGAGTGGGATCGCAATTCGCACGACATCCATCGGTATGGTCACAATGATCTCCCCCTTGAGAGAGAACATCACGACAATCGTAAACAGCAAGGCAATGAGGGTGATGGGGCTGATCATCGGGATGAACCGTGTCTCATACCATTCCCGGCCTTTAAGGCGAAGTCCGGCAAAGCGGGTCAGCATCCCGCCGAGGAACGGGATGCCGAGATAGATGAACACGCTCCCCGCAATCTGTGTGATCGTGACCTCAACCAGAGTACCGTCGAGACCAAACCAGGTCGGCAGGATCGTGATGAACACCCAGGCGTAGACAGAGTAGAAGAGAACCTGGAAGATGGAGTTGAAGGCGACCAGACCGGCTGCGTATTCGGGGTCACCTTGGGCGAGATCATTCCAGACGATGACCATCGCGATACAGCGAGCCAGACCGATCAGGATGAGGCCGACCATGTAGTCGGGGTGATCCGGCAGGAACAGGACTGCGAGGGCGAACATCAGAAGGGGACCGATCACCCAGTTCTGGACGAGGGAGAGTGCCAGAATCCTGACGTTTCTGAACACCTCGCCGAGCCTTTCGTATCTGACCTTTGCGAGGGGAGGATACATCATCAGAATCAGACCGACGGCGATGGGAATCGATGTAGTGCCGATCTGGAACCCGGTCAGGACCTCTACGACACCGGGTGAGAAGCAGCCCAGCGAAACACCCATTCCCATTCCCAGAAATATCCAGAGTGTGAGGTATCGATCGATCAGGGTCAGTCGTTTGCGCTCGGGCATCGTGGTCTCTCTGGACGTGATTTGTCCGTACATACGTTTATTCGAATATCTTGGAAGCGGGAACGGTGTCAACCCTTAACTCGTGGCGAGAATCAGATCTGGGAGGGCTGCCAGCCTGTTCTGCAGAGGAGGCCGGAAGTGATCCAGGCCTCCTTCCGAAGCTGTGTGTGAAGCCGGATAGGGTGTTGACTGTTGATGGTCTACAGTCAGACCAGACAGTGGAGAGAATCGATCGCGCGGGAGTGCGCGGCTCGAAGAGACAACCTGCCCGTAAGCCCCGAGCGATCCAGGTGGGGAGGACGCGAAGACGATGGAGCCCGGGTCGGTTGTAAGGCAGGTGACGGTCCGATCAGGCTCCGATCTGCGCGATGAACATTGTCAGGAGCATGACGAAGAGCACGCA
>CAYYGZ010000148.1:3954-11077 GCA_964471275.1 uncultured bacterium
GCAGACCCAGGCCACGATGAACCCTACGACCGTCTCTTTGTTCGGTTTGCGTATTTCGAGATCAAACATCTGTTTCCTCCGTAGGCACAGATGGCCCGGTTGACTCCCATTCACGCCGATGCAGCAGGTTACGCGTCTCGTAGCTGCTTGGCCAGTGGCTTTTTCGTCGGCGCCTTACCAGACAGTCGAGCTATTCGAGCACGACTTTAATGCCGGCTTCCCGGAGTTTGTGCTCTTGGCCAACGGGTGTGTGCAACACCGTATAGAATCGATCCAGACGGTCCTGGTCCGGCTTGGGGGTCAGGAGGCTCACGACAACCATCGCAACGAAGCCACCGATGATGTAGAGCAGATACTGATCGGGAAGTTCCCAGCCCCATTCGCTGTTGGTAACATACCACAGGGCCCCTGATACGAGAATCCCTGCCCAGGCCCCTGCGCTGTTGCACCGGCGCCAGATGACCCCTCCCCAGAAGGCGATACCGAAAAATGCGACGAAGGACCACGAGAATCGCACGATCTCGACGACCGATGTGAATCGATCGGCGACCAGTAATCCACCAGCAACGATGACCAGGGCCACGACACGACCGACCTGCAGATAGTGGTTATCAGACTCATCGGGTTTGAAGTATCGTTTGTAGAAATTGCCGACGAAGAGGGCGGCTCCGTCGACCATGAAAGAGTCACAGGTTGACATGACCGCCGCAATCATTGAAGCCAGCATCACGCCGATTAGACCGATCGGAAGCAGGTCCCGGGAGGCCATACCGAATGCGTGTTCGGGATCGTCCAGATCCGGATAAAGGGCGATGCAGGCCACACCCACCAGCGCCCAGGCAACTGTGCAAAGTCGTTTGATCATGTTACCCGCCGTCCATCCGACGCGTCCCTCGAGTTCGGATTTTCCGGCACCACCAACTTCCATGTGATGGGGCTGCGCAACGATTCCGACGAGCGCATTGATCACGACCATCAGGATGAAGTACTCGGTTATCCGGTCGTAGCCGGGGGGAGGGTCTGCCGGTGCAACGAGGCTGAACATTTCAGCGGATACCTTCTGATGGAGACCCTCGAACCCGCCGACCTCGCCGATGACGTATGGAACCAGGATGAATGACAGGACGATGATGAACAGGCCCTGTATAAAGTCGGTGATGACGGCAGCCGGTAGGCCACCCATCAGACCATAGCTCAGGAAGAGCAAGGTCATGATCCAGATGGCCGTCCACTCACTGACTGCACCCCCGGTTATGGCGCTTGCCGTCTTACCGGTACCGAGCAGCATCGTTCCGATCTGGAGAGCAAAGTACAAGAGTCCCCAGATTGTGTAAGTGAATTCGAGGGATTTGCCGAATCGATCGGCGAAGAAGTCCGCCGTCGTGATGTAGCGCAAGCGGCGGAATATCGGTGCGATGACCCAGTAGAAGGGGGTGGCGAACAGATACAGCCACTGATACCAGATGCCGCCCAGTCCCAGCTTGTACGAGGCACCGGCGACCGTCACGGCCTGGTCGGTATGTGTCCCCGTCCCAAACGCGTGCATGATCATGAATGCCTTTCCGAAGGACCGCCCACCCATGAAATAGTCGCCGACGCTCTTGACCTTCCGCGCCGCCCACAAACCCGCGATCACGATCCCGATCAGATACAAGGCCAGCGTCGCGAAATCCAATATATGAAGACCGAACATTCACCCCTCCTGGTTATTGCTGTTTTCGTTTTGCTCACGTAGTATAGATCGCGCCTGTAAGAATGTCAACAAAGGGCCATAAGGTGCTGTTTTTTCTTGTCATGCTCCGGGATCAGTATTACTTTAGTCGCGCGTTGGAACAGATAACCCTGAAGGAGTTTCTCTGCTATGGCAACAGTGATCGAACGTCGAACCGAGGCGAAGAAGACCTGTACTGTCACGTTCACGAATACGGGCAAGACGATTGAGTGTCCCAAGCATTCGTACCTGCGCGAGCTGGCTATGCGGCACGATGAAGAGCTCTCAAACGGTCTGGCTAAGTTCACCAACTGCGCGGGGGGAGGACTTTGCGGCACCTGCGCAGTGGAAGTTAAGCCGCACGATGCGGTGAGCGTCAAAGGTGCAAAGGAAAAATTTCGGTTTGTCCAACTGAAGGGAAATCTGAGGCTGTCCTGTCAGTGCCAGATCCTGGGTGATATTGAAGTGACCAAGTACGAGGGGATGTTCGGCACGAAGGGCTATGACCAGAAGGTGTCGACAGCCGATGTCTCGAAACTCTACGAGGATGGCAAGACGGTTGATGAACTCGCAGAACAGTTCGAACTACACCCGGCCAGAGTCGCGCTGATGCTGGAGTGGGCGGGTGTGGAGGCGAGAAAACCCGGACTCTAGTCAGATACAGATTTATGTCGAAGGTGCCAGCTTCTCACGATGAGGAGCTGGCTTTTCTTTTATTCATCCACGATTATCGGGATGAGATGTGGACGGTTGGTTCAGCCCCACCCCCAGTTTCGCGGACCTGTGTCGGCAAAATACCCTTAGGCTACGCTCAGGACATGCTTTTGACTGCACCTCAAAAGTGCCCAAAAACGCGCTCGCTTCCCTTGGCTCTGGTCGGGATAAGCAGCCTCGTGCCGAGGCTCGTCGCGAGAGGCTACCCCGGCCGACTAATCGCGGTGGTTCTTCGGTAGATCATGGCGCAACGACGTCCACCCAACCCCGTGCCCGGATGTGGCCGCCCACCCCTTCCGCGTGTGCCACACGCCCCAGCCCGACTCCCATTCCCTCCCCCCGGCTACGAGACGGGTCTCATCCCCTTCGGTATTCATGAGATGATCCCTGCAAGGCCGCTGCAACACCGGGACCAAACCGCCTATTCACTCAATACAATCGATCCCGACATTCGCGGAAGAACCTTTTCTTTTGCGTGGCAGCGGGAGGAAATGTGGAACACGCGAGCGATACACGAGATCGACAGCTCTGAGGGAGACCAGGAAATCAATCCCACCCGCAATTTGAGTGAGTATCAGGAGGTAGGCGAGCGATCCCGATACACGATAGAGTATCGGAGAATTCTGGAGGAAGTAGAGAAGAGGGATCAGGTTGAGGGTGCTGAAGGCCGTGTAGACGAGACGGTATGACCGTTCAGCTGACGGCCAGACGGCTGCGAATCGGTCCTTGAGATATCGGGTGGCCAGCAGGCTGCGTAGGCGAGCAGGTAGGCCGACATGGAAAGGAGGCTACTCACCGTCCTGGCGGATCTGCTCGTTTGCGCGCGTCATTTGCCCGGGCTCGTCCGACACTGGAATGCCGTGTTTGCCGATGAACCGGTCCACCTGTCGGCAGATCCGGTGGATCGTCGAGATGTCACGTTTCTCCAGAGGGATGCGACCGAAGAATCGACGAACCGACCGAATAAATGTTTCTGGGCGATGTGGCGACTTGAATCCCGTGTTGTCGAGTGATTGGGCGAGATGGCGATACATCGCTTCGACCTGGCCGATGGGTGCCAGGTTCCAGTCCGGTGTCTCGGGCGGGTTCAGCGCGGCTTTGTGGAGCTCATAGCCGAAAATCAGCACAGCCTGCGACAGGTTGTATGACGGGTATGTCCTGGCTGAAGGAATTTGGGCGGTCAGCTGGCAGAGCTGGATTTCCTGATTTGTCAGCCCGCGCTCCTCGCGGCCGAAGACGAGTGCCCCTTCACCTTCGTTCGGGATCGAGACGAGACGTCCCGCAATTTCAGTGGGGCCGAAGACCACGGGGAAGTCTTTGCGTGTCTTGTGAGATGTTCCGATGACCAGGAGTGTTCTTTCGACGGCTTCTTCAAGAGAACCGACGACCTGGGCACCGTAGAGGATGTCGCCCGCGCCTACGGCCATCTTGCGGGCGTCGCCGCTGGTATGGTCGGCGCCGGGGTTCACGAGCGTCAGACGCGAGAGGCCCGCGTTTCGCATCGCGCGCGATATCGATCCGATGTTGCCGGCCTGTTTGGGTTCGACCAGGACGATTCGTATACGATCCAGCAAGGGTGTGGCTTCATCGTTCATGGTTTTTTCGCAAGGACCGTGAAGGTACTCTCCTTGGTGACCCAGTCTTGGCCGTGCGTCAGATAGAGCATCTGTATCCGGCAAGTAGGGCAGGCATCGGGTTTGCCGGTTCCTCTGTAGTGCAGCTGGAACGGAACCTGGTGGTCGTCGGTTCTGGGGGCAGTGCGGCGCGCGTTCTCCCGAGGGGCGTGACGGGCCATCGCAGGTTCGGCAGTTCCCACTCGAGGTAGACGTGGAGTTCCCGCTTTGTTGGGTTCCTGAGGCCGATTGTTATCTGCCTGCCATTTGTGGTGACGGCCTGCGAGTCGTAGACGACCTCGCGGGTCTGCTGTAGTCTTCGGTTAATTCGGAACAGGCCTAGATTGTCCTCTGAGGCCACGATACCGGGTGGGAGGTTTTGACGATGGCGTAGCTGAATGATGTGTCCCTGACATATTGATGATCGTGGTGCTGGTGACCATACACGACAGCCGTTACCTTGTGTTTGACGAACCACGCGTGGAGTTCGTCTCCATTCTTGAGGGAGCAGAATGGGCTCCCATCGGACCGATATGGTAAAATGAACCCGACAATACGGCTAAATGGTGAACGTGGCGGCTCGATCGTGCCCTATCTGTGCTGGGTGATCGTGCTGGCAATCGGGTTTTATGATCTGGTCTATCTCCGGGAAGTGATGGTCTCGTTTCTTGTCGTAGCCGGAACCGATCCAAAGCTTCTCCTCCTGGCCGACAAGATCGGCTTCTTCTTCTTCGGCGTAATCGGTTTGCTGATCATTCTACTGACCGAGACCTACTTCCGGCGTGGGTGGCATCAGCGATGTCTGGCACTCCGTTTCTGGAAGGTTGTGGCCGTGCAGATCGCGGTCGTAGCGGTGTTCTGGTCCGCTCTGCTCGGTCTTCCCGGTCTGGCAGATGATGCGAGGCCATCTCTGGTCCGGCTGGCTGCCATCTCAGGAGTGCTGATCGTGACAGCTGCGCTTCATCAGAGACAGGTATCCCGCTCAGCTAGTCAGTCTGATTCCTGAAGGATCTCGGCGAATAACGCAGGATCTACGCTGCCGCCGCTGATGACGCAGACGGATCGACCTCGATTGCTTCGCCTCAGATGTAGTGCACCGGCCAGCGACAGAGCGCCCGATCCCTCAGACACAATCTTGTTATTCAGAGCGAGTTCCCGCATCGCTCTCCTGACCGTCTTCTCGGGCACCACGACCACATCATCGACCACCTCGCGGAGCACGGGGTACATTTCATTTACGATCAGAGGCACTTTTGTGCCGTCGCAGATCGTGTCTGAGGGTGAGACCCAGGCCCCCTCACCGGCGTCGAAGCTTGCCCTAAGTGCAGGACATCCCTCGGGCTGAACCGCCAGGACGCGGGTGGCGGGCGAGAGCGCCTTGATGGCAGAGCCCACACCGGCTGCCAGACCCCCACCCCCGACCGGAACGAACACGGTGTCCACTTCGTTGTCTTCCAGGATTTCGAGCCCCAGGGTCCCCGAACCCGCGATCATGTCCGGCTCGCCCCAGGGATTCAGGTAACTGTAGGCTTCGTCTCGCCAACGCTTCTCGAGCATGTAGCTGAAGAGCTCCTCGACACTGACCTTTACCGGTTCTACACCATATGCCATGATGGCGTTCAGTTTCGCGTCGGGCACGGTTCTGGGGAGAAACGCTTTCGAGGGTACGTTGAAGTGGCGAGCGACATAGCCCAGGGCCTGTGCCGTGTTGCCGGCGCTCGTTGTCGAGATTCCCCTGGAACGCGCGTGGTTCGAGAGGGCGGCGGCCCAGTTGTAGACACCCCGAAGTTTGAACGACCCGATTGGCTGCAGGGTCTCGATTTTGAGGAGAACGTCCTTCTCCTCTCCCAGGTAGGGCAGAGACGGTGTTCGGACGACCGTCGCACGAATTCGTTCAGCTGCCGCGCGAATCGTTTCGATGGTGGGCCGGTGAATCGGATTACCGCCCCAGCTCGGTCGAGGTCGGCTCACGGCTGCTCCTCGCTCAGAAACCCGTAGTAGCGTCCCATCCAGTAGGGCAGCAGGTAGTAGGTTCCGTCATCTTCGCGTGTCCCCTGTGTATCGCTGTCCAGGCTGTATGGATTCAGATTCCATTTTGAGGCAGGCAGTTCATCGTAGGGCAACACTCCGACTGACTGGAGTTCTCCCTTCCGCCCACGATCCGCATCGAGCCGGATATCCTGGCGATGGCTGTTGCGAACGGGCCAGTCGATCAGATCCGTCGGGATTTCGCGCAGCGTTCGTGCGGCATCCTCTGCATCGCAATCGCAACCACTCAGGGCACCATAGATGTAGTTCCACCAGGGGTTCCGCTCGGGCCGCTCGATGCCCCAGGCGTGATCCAGACTGTCGAGATAAATTTCTCGGAGTTTGGGATCCGTTTCGTACTTGATCAGGGGGTAGTAAGAGATAAAGGCCAACTCGTCATCGGAGTGATTGACGTGACCAGGAAGGGTCAGTTTCTGCCTGCGGGTGTTTTCCGCATACCCATGTTCTTCGATAAGCCGTTGATATTCTTCCTCGTAGCGATCACTGCCCGTAATGTGGTGGGCAGTCTTGAGGTGCGCCAGGATCTCGAGCGAATTGAGCCCACGCTGAGCCCGCCAGGGCCCATTCAGGTATTCGGGTGACCACACGCCCCATCGTGTCGGCTTTCCGTCCTTTCCGATAATCAGATAACCGTTGTCGACAATGTGGCCCATGATTCGGTCGACGAGAGCTACGATTCGCATCCTGCAAGCGTCATCAGCCGCCAGGTCATAGAAGATAGAATACCCGTACATATGCCCGTCGATCTCGTCGGAACTGCAGTCTCCCTTCCAGTACCAGTCGCCGTCTTCGCTCGGGTACCATTCCACGGCATCCGAACCTGTATCGTCACCCGCTTCCACGATCGCCTTGGTGGGGAACCCGTCGACTGTTGTCACGCCCTCCAGCCACTCGATCGCGTCGAATGCCTGATTCGCCCAGGCTCGTGCTTCATCGCTGCCCGTTACCGCATACCGGTATGATTGGGCCGCGAGATACAGGGCTGTCCACAGTCCATCATTGTCAGATGGGACGGGCACGTTTGTACCCAGATCAC
>CAYYGZ010000148.1:11087-12344 GCA_964471275.1 uncultured bacterium
GGACCCGCGCTTGAAAGCAGGTCTCCTTCTGGGCGAGGTTCTGCTCGAGTAAATGAATGCGGCCACAGCCTTGCGCGGTCGCCACGATCAGTGTGCTGTCAGACTCCAGAACGGACCTGGTGTCATCGGATGGCAGCCACCGAGGTCCCGCGAAGTAATGCCAGCGATCAGGTGCGTGGATGCAGATGCCTGAGGATGTCGCACAGGTGATCCCGAGTTGTGTTCGGGTCACGGAATGGAGGTCCCGAACCGGGGTCGGAACGTGTCTTGGGTCGCCAGCCTGTTCCAGTTTGTAGAGGCCGTTCGATGTTGCGAAGTAGGTGACCGATCCGTCGAGATAGACATCCCGGACCTGGTGTGATTCAAGTTTGTGGCTGACGATGGACAGGTCCTGTGTCGCGATCACCACACCCGACTCGCCCGCGATCAGGATCGACGTATCCGCCTGGACGATGCGATATATCTGCTTCCCCGACGGGTAGAGGTCACTGACCACCTTCGGCTGACCGTGCACAACCGTGTGTGGACCGGAACCGGACAGGGCCACCAGCAGGGCGTTTTCTGACGAGAGGACAGCGGTGACTGCGCCGAGGTCCCAGGTGTCAGTCAGATGCAGGGCCCACACATCGCCCGATGATCGGCTTGAGAGCGTGAGACCCGTACCCACCCAGAGCGTGCCGACGGCGTCAACTTCAAGGCATTTGATGTCCGAACAACCAGTGGCTGTGTCACCTACGCGCTGGAATGTGCCATTCTCAAGCCTGTGTAACCCATCGGCGGTACCGAGCCAGATGATACCGTCTTCCGTTTGGGCAGCGGCGCGGATATCGTTTGGGTGTCGGCCTCCTGGCATTGTCCGGGCTTGAGCGGACTTCTGCAGGAACGGTGTGTCCTGAACCATATAACGTGGTGTCTTCAATGAGAGTATACTCAGGTGTTGGTCTGTGAGGACGGAGGAAAATAAGGTTCCGACCGGACGGGCGAAACAACAATGAAAGGAGCAGCCAGGGGGACGACGTGGTTATATCCACGCCTGGCTGGTCAATCCAGCTAGGAATCATGGTCTGATCGGTGAGTTGATCGCACATGTATATGTAATTGATCTGGCCCCGCTAGAATGTTACCAGTTCAAAAGTTAGGATATGGGACATAGAAAAGAGTCATCCTGGCAAGGAAGCGTTACACAGCAGAACAGATCAACAGTCATCTCCGACAGGCTGAGATTCTGATCTCCGAGGGCAAGACTATCATCTAGGC
>CAYYGZ010000149.1:0-3020 GCA_964471275.1 uncultured bacterium
CAACCCGCGTGCTCAAATTGACCTCCAGGCAGGTGTTCCACCTTGACTTGTACATCACACATCGTGTTCATTCGTTCCCCTATCAAATGACAGGAGTTCGTCCATGAGCAAAGCCAGAGCCTTCGATGAGATTGCGCGCCTACCGATGCCAGATGACAATGTGGCCATCGCAATAGTCAATCTGAGCATGGGGACCCGGATCTTACGCGGCGAAGACGAGTATACACTAAGTCACACGCTACTCGAGGGCCACCGTTTTTCGATCGCCACCATAGAATCCGGCGGTTACCTGCTGTCCTGGGGCTTGCCGTTCGGTGTAGCGACCCGCGACATCTCGCCCGGCGAGTATGTCTGCAACACGGGGATCATAGAGGCCCTTTCACTTCGCCATCTCGACTTCGATCTGCCAGGCTCTCCTAACTTCGAAGACCGTATCGTACCGTTTAACGTGGATGAAACCACTTTCAGACCCGGTGAACAGGTGGCCCCAACAGAAACTCCTAGATTCTTTAAGGGCTTCCGGAGAGTTCGGCGGGGTGTGGGAACACGCAATGTCATCCTGTTGCTCGGCACATCCTCCCGGACCGGGGGCTTCGTGAAGCTGCTGGAACAGCGACTCAACCGTGTCCCTGAACGGTATCCCAACATCGACGGCATCGTCGCGATAGCCCATACCGAGGGGGGGGAAGCAGATCGTCCCAACAACTACGAATATGTTCTACGTACACTCTCCGGCTTCTGCGTACATCCCAATGTCGGAGCGATGCTTGCCGTGGACTACGGAACCGAATCGATCACCAACGAGGACCTGTCCGCCTACATGGACCGTGAGGGCTACGCGATCGACTCACTCCCTCACGCGTTTCATCGTCTCGACCAGGGGCTGACAGAGAGCCTTGACCAGACATCGGTCATCGTAGAGAGCTGGCTTGATGAAGTGAACGCGACAGCCCGGACCCAGGAACCGGTTGCCGAATTAAAGATCGCCCTGCAGTGCGGCGGGTCGGACGCATTCTCCGGTGTGTCTGGAAACCCATTGGCATCCTGGGTCGCTCGTGAGGTTATCCGGAACGGGGGCGCGGCCAATCTGGCCGAAACCGACGAACTGATCGGGGCGGAAGCATACGTGCTGCAGAACGTGAGGGATATTGAGACTGCGCGGCAATTTGTCCGGAAGGTAGAAGCCTACAAGGAGCTGGCCGCGTGGCACGGTACGACGGCCGAGGGAAACCCGTCAGGCGGCAATAAGTATCGAGGACTTTACAACATCGTGCTCAAGTCTATCGGCGCCGCGATGAAGCGTCATCCGGATGTGCGGCTCGATGCCGTCATCGATTACGGTCAACCGATGATCGATCCTGGCTACTACTTCATGGACAGCCCGGGGAACGATCTCGAGAGCATCGCAGGGCAGATCGCATCCGGTTGCAACCTGGTATTCTTCGTCACAGGCAACGGATCGATCACCAACTTCCCCTTTGTTCCTACGCTCAAGATTATCACCACCACAGGCAGATACGAGCTGTTGTCGGACGAAATGGATGTCAATGCCGGCGCATACCTGGATGGTCAGTCGATGGACGAAGTCGGATCGACATTCTTCGACCAAACGCTTCGCGTGGCTTCGGGCGAGCTGAGCAAGGGTGAAGTTGCAGATCACTCACAGATATCGCTATGGCGAAACTGGCGTCAGACTGACGTGCGGAATCTGCAGTCGATCGAGGCGATTCCCTCACCCACAGACGAGCCCCTTGTGATTGCGGCTCCCGCTCCTGCACTTACTCACAGATACGACGCCAGAACCGGCGCTGACGGCGAACCTGCCAGCGACGCGATTGGTCTGCTGCTGCCAACGAGCCTGTGTTCCGGCCAGATCGCGCAGAAGTGCGCAGACACGCTGAACCAGAAACAGATCGGTATCCCCACTTCATTGAGTCGCTACGCCGCGCTGGTCCACACGGAGGGCTGTGGTGTCGCGGGCGAAGAGAATGAGCGCATCTTCACGCGGGCGATGCTAAATTATCTCATCCATCCGTCAGTTCGCTATGCCTTCATTATGGAGCACGGGTGCGAGAAAACGCACAACGACTTCATCCAACACCACTTGGAGAGCAACGGCCTTCACTTGGAGCAATTTGGGTGGGCAAGTATCCAGATGGATGGCGGGATTGACAACGTCCTGCAGATGGCTGAGGCGTGGTTTACGGCAAGGATCGGGCAAGAAGAGTCTTCGACGACGACCAGCGAACCGCTCTCCCGGCTTCGGATTGGGATTGCCAGCGAAGGGACCGTGACCGAACGGTCCGGAGGATGCGTGGGCGAGTTGACAAACCGACTCATCAGTGATGGCGGCACCGTCATCATACCGGCGGGTGATGGACTGTGGGCGAGCGATGCCTATCTACAATCGACGGTGGGATCCTACGACGGGCGATCCACCCTCGCACACGGCGGGCGTCCCAAAGTTGCCGGATTGCACGCGATGGAGAACCCAACCAGCCACTGGGTCGAGACCCTCACAGGACTTGCCGCGGCCGGCACGGACATCATCCTTGCCCTGCCTGGCGATCATTCGCTCCAGGGCCATCCACTGGTGCCCGTACTACAAATCGCTGACGACCGCGTTACTGCCGTCTATCGCGCGGATGTAGATCTCGCACTAGACGCATGCGTCGGGGTCGAGCAGCTCGCGCAGCTGATTGCAGACGCCGCATCGGGTAGATGCACCACGAAGATGGGTATGCTTGGAAACACAGATTTCCAGTTCACGCGGGGTCTGCTTGGCGTCAGTATGTAGTTGACATCGTCCGGTGCTAAAGGAAGGGGGTCTGTCTCGCTAACGGACCAGCCCCCCTTCTACATCAACCCGTGTGTATGATCCTGAGATTCCGCTTTGCCGTCCCCGAAGCTTTTATCTGGCAGGCGACAGAGTCGAGGGCTGTCCCTTTCCGTAGGACCGAAACGCGATTCTCCCTCCACCTTCCGACCAAGCCTTGGCGGGGCAAGCCGATGTGAAGGTG
>CAYYGZ010000149.1:3030-12329 GCA_964471275.1 uncultured bacterium
CAAGCCCGGCCAAGCCCCTCTCTCCTAGCCTTCCGATTCACCGATCCAGTTCTGCAGGGCTTCAACGACTTTCTTGGCCTGGTCTATACTCGAGATATTGAACTTGCTGCGGTAGGCGTATTCGCCATCGCGCTTCTGAAACCGGCGGATCGTCACCTTCTTCGGCCCGTAGTCCTCCTTTGCCCGATCAAAATCCTGATACAGAAACATAACGGTCGCCCAGGCGCCCTTTGTCAGGACATACATGTCGAGCTCTTTGACCTTCAGGACGCCATCTTCTTCGTAGTTCGCAGTCAGTTCTTCTACCGTTTCTGCCACATCACCCTCCTTCTTTCGCGTCAGTTCTTGATGTAGAGTTGCTCGTGCATGACGGCTCGCATGCCGCGATATACGTCAGACAGTAAGATTTTCCGTGGTGCATTGCCGATCCTGCTGTTGTACCCCCAGGGGCTGAAGGCCGCCCCTACAACGATCACGGGTACGTTCTCCGAGTGAAGCTCACGAGCGCGGTTCATGTGTTGTCGAACTCGCGTCGTGTCTATCGTAATCAGTGTCTCCAGGATTTCACTCGTTGCTTCGCGCAGCCAGACCGGGCCGACATCCGAGGCATTACGATGCCAGAAAGGCACTGTATCCCCCATGATCGCCCAATCGTTCAGCCGGCCCAGTGGATCTGCTGGCCCTTCGAATCCCCAATGATGGATATCAAATTCGCCGTTCACCCGCCTGGGCCATATGATGTCTCTCAAACCGATGTTCAGGTGAACCTTTACCCCAACGGACTCCCAATGGGACTTGACGAGTTCACACACGTCACTGGTTCCCGTTCCCGAGATGTCGATCGTCATCTCGAAGACTGTCCCATCCTCGAAGACGCGGAAATCTCTGTCCTCAGGCCAGACATAGCCGGCCTCGTCGAGAAGGGCATTCGCTATGGCAGGATCGTAGGATGCATAGCGCTTGTAGTCAGATTCATCAAAGAATGGGTTAGACCTACCGAATGCATACCCGCTCGGCTCCAACCATCCGCCGTAGACAATCTCTGAGATTTCCTCTCGGTTGATCGCGTGCGAGAGGGCGATGCGAACCCGCCTGTCCCGGAAAGCGTTTCGCAGAGCGTCCTTCTCTGCATCCCAGTTCAGGTAGAAAGCGGGACCGCTGTCTGGTCCGGACAGCCCGAGTACGAACCGGCCCTTCTTTTCCTGAACCTTCAGGGTCTCGAACATCTCGATCCTGGAATACCGACCAAACAGATCAAGCTCGCCATTAATGAATTTGAGCATGATCACCTGCTGATCCTGTACCACCGTGAAGATCAGACGGTCACAATAGGGCAACTGGTTGCCAGCTGTATCGACCTTCCAATAGTACGGATTTCGCTCGAATATTAGGCGCTGCCCTCGCTTCCAGCCTGTCGGCATCCACGGTGAAAGCACGGGAGTGCCTGGTCTATACAGCCGCTGCGCAACGGTCGTACTGTCTCGCCACGTCTGATAGTCGGCCTCCGGGTTGTATCGAGGATGCCACTTCTTGTAGAAATGCTTGGGGAGAGCGACTTCCGTCGTTGTGAACGCATAGAGAACCCGACCAAGCGGATACTTCGACTCGATCCGCAGTGTCGTGTCATCTACCCTTGCCATCCTGATCGGCTGACCCTCCACGATCCACACGGTCGGGGGCAACGCATTATCTCGTGCGTTCTCATCCAACTGAAGGTCGTAGTACCAGAACAGGATATCGTCGACGGTGAGGGGATGTCCATCTGACCACTTGATCCCCTTCCGGATCTTGAAGAGTGCTACACGTCCATCTTCCTGATACTCATGACTCTCGGCGAGACTGTATACAAGCCCCGTCGGCATGGGCCGGACATATGACATCAGATTCTCGCCGAGCGCCTTGCTTACACCAGCGGTCTGCACGATGTCACCGGTCAACGCACGGCGCAGTGTACCACCGTAGTTACCGATCTGACGCAGCGGCCGGATCACGTGTGGGTTGTCCGGCAGCCGCCCGGACACCGGCGGAAGATCTCCTGCCGCAACACGCTTGGTCAGTACCGGTGCTTCGGTAAAACTACGATCTCGCAGGATATTCTCTGACAGCTCAAGCGGAGAGGCGTTGGTATCATCGCGAATCCTGACGGACTCGGACACATCAACAGCGGAGGGTTCGGCGTGCTTCGGGTCTGACGGCAGGCAGGCCATCAGACCCAGAAGCACGAAGAAGATGCAGGCAGACTTCCAGGTAGGCTTCACGAACTAGATGGTTACCGTCTGTCCCGTGCGACCGGCCTCGAAAATAGAGGTGATGATCTCAACGGCGTGTTTTGCACTATCCAGCCCAATCATGGGATCACGATCTTCCTGGATGGCACTCGCCATGTCTTCGACGATCAGTGTGTGACCATCCGAACTCACAGCCATGGGATCTGCTGAAATGCCTTGCTCCTTGTCTTTCGGCCCGAACCTGGAGAGCATTTCCTTCTCTTCATCTGCCTCGTTGTCGCCCTGGATCTTCCAAGCCAGCAGTTTGCTCGCATCCTTCATGATCGAGCCCTTGGTTCCGTAGATCGTGATCAGCTGATCATACCCGGGGTAGCAGCACGTCGTCGTGTAGATCGTGCCAAGTGCTCCGTTCGCAAATTTGAGCAAGGCGACGGTCTGGTCCTCGGCCTCGATGTCGTGCCCGAACACACCGAACATTCCGTTAACCTGCTCGACGCGTCCTCCCAACCACTGAATCAGGTCAACAGTATGAACTCCCTGATTCATTAACGAGCCACCGCCATCCATGTCCCACGTGCCTTTCCAGGTGCCGTGCGCACCCTCGTAGTAGCTCTGCTTGCGATACCACGGCAAGTGACCGTGGATGCCGATCAGTTTTCCCAGCCTCCCACTCGTGATGGCATCTCGAACCGCGTTGTTCAGCGGGTCCAGCCTGGCCTGAAAAATGCAACCGACCTTTACTCCGTGCTTCTCGCCCGCCTCGCGCAATTGGTCGATCTTCGCCGGCTGGATGTCTGCAGGCTTCTCAACGATGATATGCTTGCCAGCTTCGATCGCCATGATGCCCATATCGGTGTGCATTCCGGATGGAACGGCCACGTTGACACAGGTAATTTCCGGGTCGTTAAGCATTTCATCAAAACTGACATAGGCCCGACAGCTGTAGTCTTCTTTGCCTTTCTCAAGACGCTCTTCGTCGAGGTCGCAGACAGCGATCAGCTTGGTTCCTCTTGCTTCAATGATTGATCGGCAGTGATGCTTACCCATACCGAGCCCAACGACAGCAAAACCTACTTCATCCGCCATATCTACTCCATTCCGTAAACAGAATCATCGTTTCGTTCGCAGTTTGGCCATTCGGAGGCGGCAATGTAAAAGGATTGATCTCCTCCCGCAAGCACCAGTCGCCGGTATCGGCTAAACCCGCTTGACAACCCGTTGTCCGGGATATAGTTAAGGTGAAATCGTCAACCCGAAAGGACTGACCATGGCACCTGAAATGATCGCTGACTATGCCTGCAAGACGGGCGAAGGTCCGCTCTGGCATCCCCAGGAGAAACGTCTCTACTGGGTCGACATCCCAAACGGGAGGTTATTCCGCTACGATCCTGCATCGGGGGAACACGAGATGTGCTACGAGGGTGACCCGATCGGTGGTTTTACAATTCAGAAGGACGGGAAGCTGTTGCTGTTCATGGCCGAAGGCGCCGTTCGCCTCTGGAATGACGGTGAGCTCACAACGCTCATCGCTTCCCTGCCGCACGAACGCGATTCCCGCTTCAACGATGTTATGGCGGACCCGGAGGGACGTGTCTTCTGCGGTACGATGCCGAGTCCCGATCATCTGGGTCGCCTGTATCGGCTGGATACCGACGGATCGATCACCGAGGTTCTGGATGAGATCGGATGTTCGAACGGAATGGGCTTCTCCCTGGATCTGAAATCGATGTACTACACCGACTCCCGGGCCAAACAGATCTATCTCTTCGACTACGATCAGGCTACAGGCGAGATCGCGAACCAGCGTATCTTCGCGGACAGCAGCGACGAAGAGGGTGTCCCGGACGGGATGACAGTGGACGCACTGGGCTACGTCTGGTCCGCCGGTTGGGATCGGGGATGCCTGACGCGCATCTCGTTCGACGGTATCGAAGAGCGCCGGGTCTCGTTTCCCGCACGCAAGGTATCGTGTGTGACCTTTGGCGGCGAAGACTATACGGATATGTATGTCACCACCGCCGGAGGGGACCAGAAGGAGAAGGACGGCGAGGGGGCCGGGGCTCTCTACCGGATCAACCTGGGCATCCGCGGGATCGAAGAGCACTACTCCCGCGTGGGACTCTGATGTGCGAACGGTTCACACTGCATACGAACGCCTCGGAGCTCCAGCTCGCGTTCAAAGGTTTCATCTTCCCGGATGACGAGAACGAACCCCGATACAATATCGCCCCCTCACTGAACATCCTGACGGTCTCGAACGAAGGAGGAAAGCGGGTGACGCCTGCAAAATGGGGACTCATTCCCTTCTGGGCTAAGGAACCGAAGATCGGGAACCGGTTGATCAACGCCCGCGCAGAGACGCTCGCAGCCAAACCCGCATTCCGCGATGCCTACCGGCACAAACGATGCCTGATCCTGGCCGACGGCTTCTTCGAGTGGAAGAAGGAACCAGACGGCGCCACCAAGACACCGATGTACGTCACGCTGGAGTCCGGCAAGCCCTTCGCTTTTGCCGGGCTTTGGGACACCTGGGAACAGGCAGACGGTGAACGTCTGAGAACGTGCAAGATCATCACTACAGCGCCGAACGAGTTGATGGCCGAGATCCACAGCAGGATGCCGGTCATCCTTCCCGAAGAGGCGTATGGGCCCTGGCTCGACCCGGGCACAGACGAGCCAGAGTTGCTAAACGGGCTCCTGACCGCCTATCCGGCCGACAAGATGCAGGCCCACCCCGTTTCACATACGGTCAACTCACCTAGAAATGATACACCAGGTTGCATTGATCCGACGGATCTAGAAGTGCCCGAAGGCCCCCCACAACAGCTTTCGCTCCTATAGGGATTACACGATGACAATCGTTGACACACACTGCCACGTCGGTATCCAAAAATACGAGCCCGCTGAATCGCTTCTCTTCATGATGGCAAAGAACGGTGTAGAGAATGCTGTGTTGATCCAGTATATGGGAAATGCCGACAACAGCTATCTTGTCGACTCAATGGAAGCGCAGGAAGGGAAGTTCCAGGCAGCAATGATTGTTGCTGCCGACGATGACGGTAACCAGATACGGAAATGGGCGGAGCAAGGCATCGTCGGCATTCGTCTGGGTCTCGACTCGCGCGCAGACAATGCGGATCCGCTGATTCACTGGCGAACCGCCGCAGAACTCGGGCTTGTGGTCAGCGCCCCCAGCCGGGTGGTGCGTCTACTCGGAGATGACTTCAGGGAAGTGATCGATACGTTTCCAGACCTGAGTATTGTGATCGAACACCTGGCCGGCGTCGGGTCCGATGCGGAGATCCCCTACGCGGAGTTCAAGGAAGCGATGAAGCTCGCCGACCGTCCGAACCTCTCGATCAAGCTCCCTGGATTCGGCGAATTCTGCAAGGTTCCCCTTCCCTTTGATCCGATACCACCGCTTGCTGATCTCGCTCTTGAGGCATTTGGGCCCGAACGGATGATGTGGGGTAGTGACTACCCCCCCGTCAGCGGCCGCGAGGGCTATGCGAACAGTTTGCGTGTACCGATGGACTATTTCAAGGAACTCAGCGAAGACGAGCGGGCCTGGATCTTCGGTAAGACCGCTTTGAGAACGTGGAGATTCGAGGACTAGACCGTACGGATTCAGAATGGTGTTTACATTTCAGACTCGTTTGAGTCGGAGGCATTCCTTTTCGGGTTCCGAGAGGTCATCGCCACGCGTCTCACGGTTGTCCATCCAGCCCTGGGGTTCGGCTCCGCAGCCCCTCTTCGCTACACTTTCGTCGGACAGGCTGAGCGTCCGCACCCGAGGCTAACCGCGGTCGCCCGTTCCGGGGCTGAGACAGATTCGGATTCGAGGCCCTGTTATCAATGGTGTGTAGAGAAAGCAGCGATCCCAAATCAACTCTACCTACTGACTCATTGTGTCAGCACCAAATATGATTCTGGACAGACTAGACCGGTTGGCCGGTGTTGACGCCGTGCACAAAGCGGTTACCCCGGACGACACAGATTCTCTCAGCGGCGTTGCACGCCATCGATGAGTGCGCGCTCGACCCGGATCAACCCGAAACCGTTCCAAACCGGACAAAACCCTCAGCGTAACTGCATCCCGATATCTCAGCCGTGTGATTGGCTTCCATCGCACGGTAGCGGCCGATTACCTCATAGGACCCTGGCAGAACGGGCTGTGCCGCGAGCTGTTCCAGTGCACGGGTCTTCCGTTCGAACACGTCTGAGATGTCGACGAACGTATCCGGGAGAAAGCGAGACACCGGTGCCGTTCCGCTGGTCGTCTCATACATATACATAGTTGGTCGACGGCAAGGCTCAGATTCCGATCTGATCCCTGCAGACCCGCAGTATGAACACCCAAATATCACGGCCTCGGTCGTTGCTGCGTGATCAGGGTGCATGATATCGTCTTTCCAGTGCGTCAGCACGATATCTGGACAGAATGCGCGTATCGCCTCCAGAATCAGAAGCTTTCTGTCTTCCCCGATCTCCAACGGGCTGTCACCCCAGTCAAAGCAATCAGCAGTAGCGCCCACGATTTCCACCGCGCGCTCGATCTCGCCTGCGCGTATGCTCTTCACCTCTGCGATCGTGGGTTTTGGGTCGCGCGCCCAAAGCGCGGTTGATTCACAGTGTTCCCCGTAGGTCAAATCGTGGACGTGCACCGTAGCACCGGACTCGACAAACTTCATGATCGTACCGCCTGCCCTCGAGCAGAAGTCGGCTGCGTGCGCGCTGAACACCAGGACACGCTGTTTTTCAGTAATCATTCCCTACCTTTCGCTGGCCTATATCGATCTTGCCACTCCGGCAAAGAACCCTCATCCTCAGGGGCATAACCGAGCTCGTCTATCGCGTTAGTCAGATCCCACTTCTGTTCACCACCTCGAGAAACGCCATAGTAAATCCCGAAGTTCAGCTCTTCCCTCTCGATGCACCGCCATGTCAATTGAGCACAGTCTCGGGGGCTGAGCCATCGTGCCTGTCCCTCTTCATACTTGCGGCCTGGTTCATCGAGACCGTTGAAGTTCGCGATCCTCAGGCAGAACACCCGCAGACCGTGAACATCCGCGTAGTAGCGACCCAGGGCCTCCGCAAATGCCTTTCCTGCACCATATATCCCATCAGGTCGGATGGGTAGATCCGGTTTCGATACAAGACCTTCCTTCTCATTGAGACCGGTTACGTGGTTGGTACTCGCAAAAACCACTGTTCCCACGCCATTCAGCCTGGACGCTTCGTAGATGTTGTAGCAGCTCTTCATATCGACATCAAAGGTAAGACGCGCTATGGTGGCTTGCGCTGTCCCGCGAGGTCTGCTGAATATGGCACAGTGCGCGACGGCGTGGACCCCACGTGTGGCCTCCAGCATGGATTCAAAGTCCGAAATATCGCCGATCACCGTCTCTTCCTCTGGCATCAGATCATCAGGCATCGTGCGGTGGAGCAAGAGTCGCAGACGGTATCGCTCACGCAGATGCTTCCGCAAGGCACCACCGACCTTGCCCGCGGCCCCGGTAATCAGTAACCTCTTACGTTCAGCCATCGTTGTTCCTCGAACCTCATTAGTGGAGTGTACCAAATGCCACCTACGCCAATCGACCCCAACTGGGTCGTCGACCTTGCCAAACGTGCCGGACAGGTCGCGCTCTCGTTCTTCGGCAAGACCACAGGGCGCCTCAAAGCGGACCGCTCGTGGGTTACGGATGCCGACCTGGCCGTAGAGAAATTCCTACGTGGAGCCATCGAAAAGGAGCGGCCACAAGATGCGATCATTGGGGAAGAAGGCGAGAAGAATATAGACCCGGATTCCGAGTTTGTGTGGGCTCTGGACCCGATAGACGGGACCCGAGTCTTCAACCACGGATTTCCCGTCTGGGGCGTATCCATCGGGGTCCTACGGGAAGGACGGCCTCACCAGGGAGCATTTATACTCCCGGTGATAGACGATCTCTACCATGCTGACGGTGACCGCGCGTATCTGAACGGGGTTGCGCTCAGAGCTGCTGAACCGATCATCGACGAAAATGCGGTCTTCCTGATCAGCGAGGGGGCCTACAAGGCGAGGTCTGTCGACTACCCCGGAAAGGTGATCAGCCTCGGGTCTGCGGCCGCACATCTCTGCTACGTCGCCAGAGGCAGCGCAGTGGGTGCCCTGGATAAGGCGGGAATCTGGGACTATGCGGCCGGCGCAGCCATTCTCCGTGCCCAGGGCGTCTCGTGCCGATACGTCTCGGGTGAGGAAGTGGATTTCACGGCCCTATACGACGGCCGCGCAGTAGAACAGCCGACGCTCGTCGCACCAGATTCTTGCTTTGAGATGCTCAAGAATGCGGCGCTCTGAGCCAATCGCGGCGCAGGTGATGAGAAACCCCAGAAATAACACAGGGGAGTCCCAATGGGACTCCCCTGTGTTATTTCTGGGTATTATTGGAGCTACTCCGGCTCGTACTCCGGGAATGCAGGCGCCAGCATGTAGGCACAATCCTCGTGGCAGCTGTTACACATAGGAACGAGTTCGCGAAATTCCTTGATCGCCCCGTTTAGGTGCCCGGCCTTTGCGTGACCGGCCAGTGCAAGCGCTGCCTGCTGAGAATCTCTGTTGTAATCAATATACTTCGATTTGTGATCCGGAGGATACAGGTCAATCACAGTCGCCCAGTTGGACTGCATCTTCCTCGCGTCCGCCTCGACACCCTCTAGTGACCGGTTCTTGAGAACCGCCATGATACGATCCGTGCTGATCTTTATCTCACGCATCTTTGCTCGCCGGGTTGGGAGATTGTCGTCAGAATCGTGACTTCCCCCTCCATCGCACGACCATAGACCGGCAGCCAATGCGAGAACGCAAATCGAGGCAGCAACCCAGCGCAGGCGTCTATTCATCCGTCTTTCCTCCTCGTCGTCTGGCCACCTGATGGGTGCCGAAACGTGTATGTAAAGCCGTTAATCCAGTCATTTACACCGAAACCGTGGTCAAGATAAGTCCCGCTCATCGACAAGTCAAGGTGACCCCCTTCAATGATCCGTGGGCGGGCCGTTCCGGAGCTTGGCACGCAGGATCTGGTCCTT
>CAYYGZ010000150.1:0-4186 GCA_964471275.1 uncultured bacterium
ATCCCGACGCTGATCGGCATCACCATCATTACGTTCAGCATCATGCACCTAGCGCCCGGCGATCCCGTGGACCTCTTCGTCGGCGGTCTGAGCGGTGGAGAAGGGATCAGCTCCGATGAGCATGGCGATATGGAGAAGACCCGGGAGGATCTGCGTAGACAGCTCGGGCTGGACCAGCCGCTCTACATCCAGTACCTCACCTGGCTGTCGAATCTGGTCTGTCGGATCGAGTCCGTTAACGACTTCGACCGTTCTGCCATGATCACCGATCGGCTGCTTTCTCGCCTGTCTGCGGCAGAGCGACAGGAGCTCGACACGATGGATGGTGCGGCGAGGAAGACGCGATTCCTTGAGATGGTGACCCGACTCGCTCCCACGGAAACCGCGCGGCTCACCGGTTCTGCATTCTGGCAGCTCAAAGGCATCCGCTTGCAGCGGAACTATCGTCCGCAGACGTCTGGACTCGTTCTGTATGAGTCCGAGTCCACGAGGGTGATCACACTGAATTTCGGCCGATCCTTCAAAGACCAGCAGGCAGTGATCGACAGAATCCTTGAGCGAATGCCGATAACGCTCGAGATAAACCTCGTGGCACTCGTGATCGCCTATCTGGTCGGCATCCCCCTGGGTATCTACCAGTCGGTCAGACAAAACACGGCTGTGGATCGTAGCCTGACCGTCGGGACCTTTGCACTGTGGTCGATGCCGTCGTTTTGGGTCGGAATGCTCCTGATCATCTTTTTCTGCAACAAGGAATTCTACTACTTGTTCCCGGCATCTGGACTGCAGTCACTGGACGTCGACGATTCCTGGGGAGGGTTCTCGATTCTACTCGATCACGCGCACCATATGGCGCTGCCCATACTGGCTTCCACATACGCGAGCTTCGCGGGAATCTCGCGCTACATGCGGACAAGCATGCTCGAGAACCTGAGACTCGACTACGTGCGAACTGCGCGGGCCAAGGGTCTGCAGGAGCATCTGGTCATCCTGCGTCACGTCCTCCGAAACTCGCTCATACCGATCGTCACACTGTTTGCCTACCTGCTGCCTGGACTGATCGCTGGCTCGATATTCATCGAAACGATCTTCACGATTCCGGGGATGGGATTCCTCGCCTTTGAGTCGACTCTAATCCGCGACTACCCGATGGTGATGGCCCTGTTCTTCATTGGATCGGTGCTCTCGCTCGTCAGTATCCTGATCGCAGACATCATGCTCAAGGTTGTCGACCCACGTATCGAATTCTCGAAGGCGGCGTCCTGAACCGTGGCTCTTCCCGAAACAGAACAGGAACTGCCACTGGCAGACAATCAGGTGGATAATGCCCTCCCACCGCAGAGCTATTCGAGACTCGTCTGGATTCAGTTCAAGAAGAACCGTCCTGCTGTGGGGTGCCTGATCGCCATCGGTGTGCTGGCCCTGATTGCCATCGGCGCAGATCTCATCGCCGGCAACAAACCCTATTACATGGTTTACAAGGGTGAACCGTACTATCCTGCCTTCCGACAGTACCCTGTCTACGCTGGGGACCTCCTCAGGATGATTGGGTTCGAGGATGTACCGGATGCGTTCAAGTGGCCCAAACCGCTCAGACGCAGGAGAAATTTCAAGAGGTACCGCGCTGACGAATCGATCCTGCCCTGGATTCCCTACGATCCGAAAGAAGTCAGCCTTCGGAGCAAATATCAGCCGCCCAACGACGAACACTGGCTGGGAACGGATCGGCTGGGTCGCGATGTCATGTCAGGACTGGTACACGGAACGCGATATGCGCTCACCATTGGTCTCGTATCGGTCAGCATATCACTCTTGATTGGTGTCGTTCTCGGTGCCCTTGCCGGTTATTTCGGTGGGTGTATCGACCTGCTGCTATCTCGAGTCTTCGAGCTCTGGTCGGCAATCCCGGGTCTCCTCCTGATCATCACGGCCTCGGCATTTTTCCCTGCGAGTCTGTTCTTCGTAATGGTCATTATCGGCCTCACTGGTTGGGTCGGTATCGCCCGGCTTACACGATCTCAGTTCCTGCAGGTACGTTCGAACGAGTATGTAGCAGCCGCTCGGGCGCTCGGATATTCATACGCGCGAATCATGTTTGTTCACATCCTGCCGAATGCGATCGCGCCGGTTCTCGTACCTGCAGCTTTCGGTGTTGCAGGTGCAATTCTGGCTGAATCAGGGCTGAGCTTTCTGGGTGTCGGTGTCCCGGCTGAGTCGATCACCTGGGGGGCGATTCTGGCAGGAGCCAGAAGCAACATCTCGGCGTGGTGGCTCGTCGTTGTCCCAGGTATGGCCATATTTCTGACCGTGACGATGTACAACCTGTTGGGCGATGGATTGCGTGACGCTCTGGACCCAAAGATGAAGATCGACTAGAAGGGCTCGCCGCAGGACAACCTGAACGAGCAGCCGGTATCCCGACGCGATCGGATGAGGAGAAGAATGCCGCAGGCCTACACACCCGGGTTACGAGTCACAAACCATACGACAATCAGGAAGCAACGCCGTCTCCCGCTTGAAGGAGAGGTGCTTGTTTCCGTGGGCGACCGCGTGAAGCGGGACCAACTCGTCGCGTGTGCCGATCTACCAGGAAGTGTCACCACCCTCAACCTCGTCAACAGGCTCGGCTGCACGGCAAAGGAGCTCCCAGGTCTAATGCTCAAGCAAGAGGGTGACGCCATACAGGTCGATGAGCCCATCGCCGAAACACAACCTCTGATCAAGTGGTTCAAGACGACCGTATCCTCTCCGATAAACGGAACGATCGAGAGCATCTCTCGGATCACGGGCCAGGTCCTGATGCGTGATCCACCGTTTCCGGTGGAACTTCTGGCCTATATCGACGGCCACGTAACGGATGTTGTTCCGGGGCAGGGAGTGGACCTTGAAACGGAGGGGGCTTATATTCAGGGGATTTTTGGCCTTGGGGGAGAGTATGCAGGACCTCTTCAGTTCCTGACAGACTCACCGGACGAGGACCTTCAGCCGAACCGCATTGACACCAAATCGGCCGGCGCCGTGATTGTCTGTGGACGTCGCGTATCGATCCAGTCAGTCCATGCCGCCCAGGAAGCTGGTGTTGCCGCGATCGTCGGAGGCTGCATCAAGGACAGCGATCTGAGGGAACTTCTCGGCAAGGACTTGGGCGTCGCAATCACGGGTCAAGAAGATCTGGGACTTGCGCTGATTGTCACGGAAGGCTTCGGTCAAATTCAGATGGCCGACCGCACATACGATCTCCTGCGCTTGCTGGAGGGCCAGGACGCCTCCGTTTCAGGAGCGACACAGATTCGGGCTGGTGTCCTGCGACCCGAGATTATCGTTGCTAAAGAAACAGAGTCCGAAACACCCCCTGCATCATCCAATGGGCTTGCCCCGGGTGCGACGGTGCGGGGTATACGCACGCCCTATTTTGGACAGGTCGGTCAGATCGTCGACTTGCCCCCGGAACTCCAGACCGTAGAGTCGGGAGCGACGGTACGCGTTGCCACAGTCACATTTCCTGATCACGGCGAGGTTCTCATTCCTCGTGCGAACATCGAATTGATCGAGAGCTAAATGCGCCACCGAAGCCATACACTCATCGTGCTTCTCCTCTTGCTACCTACGAGCCTGTCGGCACAGGCTGCCGGACCGAGCACTCTGGTTGCCTCAGATACGCCAAATGATTCCGGCAACAGCATTACGCTCACGCTGCCCAGAGCTCGGGATCTTAATACAACCTATCGAGTGTCATACGCGGAAACAACGACCGGCCCCTTCGAGCTCTTAACGGAGGTGCAGGCAGTTCTCGATGCAGAAAACGCGCAAACGTTGCGGATCAGGGAACTGCCGATGGCCGACGGATCTACCGAGCCGATCGTGAACGGGAAGATGATCTATTTCAAGGTCACGATCGCTTCCGACAAGGGCATGGTGCTCGGCGGCGCAGTCGGTGCGGTCGCCCATCCCAATTATTTCAACACCAATCAGACATCCAATGCGACAATCGTTGTCTTGTTTTCACTAACGCTGTTCGTTTCGATCTCAGCTGCACGTCAGAAAGGGCTGAGCATCCGAAAACTACCCGGCCTGGAAGCGCTCGACGAAGCGTTGGGTCGGGCCACCGAGATGGGCAGATCGGTCCTCTTCGTACACGGTCTCCAGGAAATCAACAGTGCCTCGACGATCGCAGCTGTCAACGTCC
>CAYYGZ010000150.1:4196-12249 GCA_964471275.1 uncultured bacterium
GGAAGTCGTGCGCGAAGCCTGTGTCGAAGCCGGCCGCCCGGATGCATACAACGCCGACAACGTCTTCCTCGCTGCCGCCGATCAGTTCAGTTACGCGGCGGCGCTGGAAGGTCACATGATGCGTGAGAAACCGGCGGCCAATATCCTGATGGGTTACTTCTACGCCGAATCCCTCTTGCTGACTGAAACCGGCTCTCGAACGGGAGCCATCCAAATCGCTGGCAGCGATGCCTACACCCAGCTGCCGTTCTTCGTCACCACCTGCGACTATACCTTGATGGGCGAGGAACTCTACGCTGCGAGTGCCTACCTCTCACGCGACGCGCGCCTTCTTGGAAGCATTAAGACGCAGGATCTGGCCAAAGCGGCCATTGTTGCGTTGATCCTGGTCGGTGCACTCGCCTCAGCGTTCGGATTCAACCTCGTCGGAGCGATACTCGGCTGATATGACCTTCTTCCAGCGCACACTCCCGCTTGCGATCGCGACCGTCGCCGGTCTGCTTGGCATCCTCACCTTCTACATTCCGGTGTGGGAGGAATTCGAGACGCGATCCGCGATCTGGTTCCGGATCGTCTTCGCTTTCGCCATGATCCTCGGCATCCACAGCTTGCTCCACATGCACTGGATGCGGGTACGTCGAAATCAGGCCGGTTGGGCCTACAGCGCGTTGACCTTGATCTCCTTCGCGGCGACCCTCCTGTTTGCTACCTACAACGCCGGAGCGGGTCCCTTTGCGGTCCAGAATCTCGACGAAGGACCGCTCGTCTGGATGTATGAGAACATACACGTTCCTGCCGGCGCGACGATGTTTTCGCTCCTCGCCTTCTTCATCGCCTCCGCCGCCTACCGGACGTTCCGTGCACGGAGTGCGGAGGCTGCCATCCTCCTTGTTGCGGCCGTCTGTGTGATGCTCGGGCGCGTCCCGATCGGTGCCGCAATCAGCGAGTATCTCCCTCTGGCCTCGCAGTGGCTGATGGACACCCCCAACATGGCGGCACGTCGCGGCATCATCATTGGGGTCAGCCTGGGGGCGATCGCAACCGCATTGCGAATTATCTTCGGTATCGAACGCTCTTGGCTCGGGGAGGACAGAACGTGATCGATCGTCTTCTCAACCTCGACAGACGCATCGTCTATGTGGTGGTATTTGTAAGCGTTACACTCGCCCTGTTGATCGATTTCCGCTTACCGGTGCGTGCTACGCCAAACGTCCTCGCCGTCTATAATGGCGTGGAACGACTGGAAGAGGGATCCAGTATCCTTATCTCCTTCGATTTCGGACCCTCGACCGTTACCGAACTGGGCCCTATGGCACGCGCGGTCCTGCATCACTGTTTCCGGAAGAAACTACGGGTCATCGCCGTCACGCTCGTGCCGGACGGACAGGGCATCACGCAGCGGTTTCTGGAGGAGGGCGCGCTTGAGTTCGGCGCCGAATACGGGCAGGACTACGTCTTTCTCGGCTACAAAGCAGGGAACGAGGCCGTCATCCTGAACATGGGACAGGACTTGCGCCGCGCCTTCGATCGCGATGTCCGTGGCAATCCGCTTGGCGAAATGCGGGCCACACGTGACATTCGGTCACTAAGCGATCTGCCTTGCGTCATCGACCTGGCAGCCGGGTATCCGGGTGTCGAGGAGTGGATTCAGTATGGGCAGGAGCGTTACGACTTCCAGTTTTCAGCAGGGGTTACGGCCGTTATGGCCCCGGATTTCTTCCCTTTCCTTCAGTCCGGTCAGCTCAGAGGTCTGCTCGGCGGTCTGGCTGGAGCGGCAGAATATGAGCATCTGATCGGCAAGAGCGGTCAGGCCATCAGCGGCATGCGTCCCCAATCGGTCGGCCACGTGGTGATCACCATCTTCATCTTATTCGGAAATCTGGCATACTTCCTCAAGCGGTCGCAAACATGAACAGAGAACGACTTGCTCTGATCTTGATCGTTGCAGCTTTTGCAGCCGTAAACGGTCTGCTGATCGCCACCGGATCAATCGTACCGGACTGGAATGGGTTCGGGATCATTGTCGGTGCGGGTGTCACGCTCGCGCTCTACAGCTTCCTGTATCGAGACAACCCGCTCTTCAAGCTCGCCGAACATGTTTACGTAGGTGTGGTCGCAGCCTACGAATTTGCCCAGGTCTGGTATCAGAACATCCTCTCAGACATCATCAATCCTCTGATCGGCCGGGCGGAAGCGCCGGAACCGATGTGGTCGATCATTACACCTACGATCCTGGGTGTTCTGCTGCTCTCCCGTCTGGTCGGTAAGGCCGTCTGGCTCAGCCGTCTGGCTTTCGGCCTGATCGTCGGACTCGGTGCGGGTCTGCTGATCCCCCGCCGCATATCGGCATACGTGATTCAGCAGATAGAACCGACAGTCACCGCCGTCTTCATGAGTTCTGGCTTCGATCTGAACTCAGCGTTCATCCTGATCGGCGTTGTGGCGGTTCTGGTCTACTTCTCATTCTCACTCGATCACAGCGGTGTTGTTGGGGGCGTTTCCCGAGTTGGCATCTGGTTCCTGATGGTCTCCTTCGGTGCCTCGTTCGGCTACACAGTTATGGCCCGATTGTCACTCCTGATCGGTCAACTCACCTTCCTGATGCAGGACTGGCTGCACCTGCAGCTCCCCCTGTTCTGACCGTCCCAATGCCAAAGTTGTGAATCGATGGAACGACTCGCAGGGGTGATGCGTTCACAAATCCACTGGTGCCCGTCTGGGCAGACTCTAAATGGCTGAAACACTACTAACCGTAAAGAATTTAAAGACTTACTTCACCACCGAATCCGGTGAGGCGAGAGCGGTAGACAGTGTTTCCTTCTCGATCGATCGGGGGGAAACACTCGGTCTGGTCGGTGAATCGGGGTGCGGCAAGAGCGTCACATCGCTTTCCGTGATGCGCCTGATCCCCGACCCTCCCGGCAGGATCGCAGGCGGAGAGATCAGATTTCGGGGGCAAGACCTGGTCACGCTTTCGGATCCCGAGATGCGCGAAGTCCGTGGGAATGACATCGCGATGATCTTTCAGGAACCGATGACCAGCCTGAACCCCGTCTTCACCTGCGGATACCAGATAGACGAGGCAGTCATTCTCCACCAAGGGCTCGGTCCCCTTGAGGCAAGGGCAAAGACGGTCGAGATGCTGCAATTGGTCGGTATCCCCGACCCCGCGCAGCGGGCGAACGAGTATCCGCATCAACTGTCTGGCGGGATGCGCCAACGCGTAATGATCGCGATGGCCCTGTGCTGCAATCCCGATGTGCTGATTGCCGACGAGCCGACGACAGCCCTTGACGTCACGATCCAGGCGCAGATCCTCGAACTGCTGGAGCGTCTGCAATCCGAGCTGGGCATGGCGGTCCTGATGATTACGCACGACCTGGGTGTCATCGCCGAGGTCGCAGACAGGGTAGCCGTCATGTATGCCGGCAAGATTGTTGAGACGGCAGACGTCGACCGCGTCTTCGAGCAACCCAGACACCCATACACGATCGGTCTCCTAGAGTCGATCCCGAAACTGACCGAGCAGAAGGATACGCTCTCTGTGATACCGGGAACGGTCCCCGATGCGACGCGCTTCCCGTCAGGATGTCGGTTTGCGCCTCGATGCATGCGTGCGAAAGACGTCTGCACCCAGAATGAGCCGCCTCTCCTCGGGATAGAGGGTGAGAGCAAGGCTAACGGTCATCAGGTCGCGTGCTGGTTCGCCGAGGGGTACCCCAAGGAAGCTACTCCGGAGGACGTCACGTGATCTCACTTTGTAGACGGATGACCTGGAAGGGGAACCGTCTTGGCTGATCCCCTTCTCCGTGTCCGCGACCTCAAGAAACACTTTCCCATCACGCAGGGGCTCTTTTCCAGCGTGACGGGTCACGTCAGAGCCGTCGACGGAGTGTCTTTCGACCTGAATCGGGGGGAAACCCTCGGTCTTGTGGGTGAGTCTGGATGCGGCAAGACGACGACAGGACGTTCCATTCTCCGGTTAATCGAGCCAACCTCGGGTGAAGTTCAGTTCGATGGTCACAACGTCGTGGGCCTGAAATCCGGCGACATGCGCGCCCTTCGACGCCGGATGCAGATCATTTTCCAGGACCCGTACAGCTCGCTGAATCCCCGGATGACCGTGGGTGGTATGCTTACGGAGGCGCTCAAGATACACAAGCTCGCGCAGGGACCGGAACGCCAGACTCGAATCGATGAACTGCTCGAAACCGTCGGTCTACGCCGAGATCACGCACAGCGTTATCCTCACGAGTTTAGCGGAGGGCAGAGACAGCGGATCGGCATTGCGCGCGCACTTGCCGTCAACCCGGACTTCATCGTGGCCGATGAACCCGTCTCGGCGCTCGACGTCTCGATCCAAGCCCAGATCGTCAACCTCATGCAGGAGCTCCAGGACAGGTTGTCGCTGACGTATCTGTTCGTTGCGCACGATCTCAGCGTCGTCAAACATATCTCGGACCGGGTTGCGGTCATGTATCTCGGTCGAATCGTCGAAATTACGACGAGTGACCAGCTATACGATTCCCCTCAGCACCCCTACACGCAGGCACTGATGTCGGCCGTTCCGATCGCTCAACCCGGTCGGAAGAAGAACCGGACAATATTGACAGGCGACGTACCCAGCCCGGCTAACATACCGTCAGGTTGCCCGTTCCACCCACGATGCCCGGAACGGGAAGATGCCTGTACAAAGATCGTCCCGGATCTCATGCAGATCGAGGATGGTCACCGGGTCGCCTGCATCTTGAGAACCGGGCAAGATGCCTGAAAAGATGGCCTGCTGCTCTGAAAAAGCGGTGAAGACACTGCGATCACGTGTGCAGGCTAACCAGACGAAAAAAGGGAGAGCACAGTGACGGAACTGTCCAGAAATCGAACGCCGGGGTGGCGTGTACTACTGGGAATGGCCCTGGCGGTCGGAATGGCGGGCACGACATACGCGCAGATCGGGCCAATCAGTTCTGGTCCCTCGATCAGCCCGACGGACCTTTCGATGGTTCCGATGAATCGCGCGACATTGCAGCAGCGGTATCTCAACAACCAGGAGCAGTTCTTCCCGTCGCTTCTCGGCTTGCGGGGCGGCGGAATTCGCGCGATACAAACCCAGCACTTCATCATCTACAGCCTGGGAGCCCCGAACACGGCACGCCGGATTGCCGAAATCGCTGATAAAAAACTCGAGGCGCTAGCGCGATTCTATCCAGGCTTCATGGAGCGCTACAAAACCATCCACATACTCGTCGTGGATGGTGTCGACGTTCTCGGGAATGCCTTTGCCATCCCCGAGTTCAACTACATCCAGTTCTGGGCGACTCCGTTCGATATCACTGAGCGTGGGACCTCCAGCTGGGTGGACAATGTGTTCACGCACGAGCTTGCCCACGTCGTTACGCACAAGGCCGCACATAAGCAATGGCCTTTCCGTATGGGTTTCCTCAGCATGAGCGCGTCGAACGACAACCCCGACTATAACTTCTCGCTCCCGCTCTACAACACCGTGATGCCGTCCTGGTATTCCGAAGGGGTCGCACAGTATGAGGCCCGTCTCCAGGGGGACGAGACCTGGGACACCCATCGAGATATGCTCCTTCGGATGGCATCGCTTGAGGATGATCTGCTATCGCTGGACGCGATGAACATATTCCACAAAGATGGGCATCACTGGGAGATGGTCTACAACCAGGGCTTCGGATTGCTCAATTACGTCGGCGAAACCTACGGAGAGAATAAGGTCCGAGAGCTCAACGACAAGCGACCGATCGCCAGCTTCAAATCATCGATCAAGCAGACGCTAGGAGTGAGCGCGACTCAACTCTACAGAGAGTGGAAGGAACACCTGAAAGAGAAATACAGTGCGCTTGCGCAATCCGTACAAGCCGCTGGCGAGCGCGAAGGTGCACTGCTGTTCGATGGCGGCTCCATGGATTACCACCCGGCGTTTTCACCCGATGGCGCAACGGTTGCATTCATCAGCAACCACGGTTCGGATTACTCGCTGACAGAGCTGACCTTGCTCGACACGGCAACCGGCAAGACACAGCGGATCGGCGGCAACAGCAAGTTCAGCAAGTATGTGGCAAACCGTATCTCGTGGTCTGCGGACAGCAAGCAGCTCTTCTATGTGAAGCCTCAGGGAGGGCGGTGGGACCTGTTCAGCTATGATGTCGCGAGCAAAGCTGAAACACGTATCACGGCGAACTTGCGAGGACGCGATCCAGCGCTATCACCGAGTGGTGAATGGATTGCCTTTGTTGGGAACAAGGACGGCACAAACAAGCTTGGAATCGTCAGACCGGACGGTACAGACAAGAAGTATCTGACTTCACACAACAACGGGACTTTGCTGTATGGCCCGAAATGGTCTCCTGACGGGGAAACGCTGCTCTTCACGATCTTCGACGGTGAAGATCGCGACATCGCCACGATCAGTGCACACGCGACGCCGGAGCCGACCCGTCGCGAGCGCTACTTGATGGAGAAAAAGAAGAAGAAACGAGAGAAGGCGGAGGATAAGGACGATGATGAGGAGACGGATTCGGGCCAGCTTCTGCAGAATCGCTCCGACCACGATGCGATCGCGGGAGCCGAGGGTGAGGGATCCGGAGATACCGCCACTTTTGAGAGCAACTCTGACGATGACGAAGAAGATAAGGATGAGGATGAGGAACCCGAGGAAGTCTATGCGGACAGCGTAGCCTACGCAAATGATGCACAGTTCACGGCACTCATCGCGACAGAGTTCGACGAGCGTGACGCTGTCTGGCTGCCAGACGGTTCGGGCATCGCCTACTCATCCGATCGAACGGGCATCTTCAACATCTACGTCCGAGATCTGTCAACCGGCGAAGACCACCAGGTGACAAATGTTGTCGGTGGCGCCTTTGTCCCGACGGTGTCCGCCGACGGGACAAAGATTGCCTACTCGGGCTTCCACGCGGCTGACTACAACATCTACGAAATCCCGGTCGAGAACGGGGTCAGAGTTTCCGGGGTCGAGAATTTGGATCGAGACTATCGCGCGCTCTACGACGGTCCTAAGCTCAGTGATCTGTATGACTTTGGTGGCGTGAGTGCCCAGATGCACTCGTTTGGCTTCACCCCATTCCTGATCCTGGGTCCGACTTTCATCGGGAACCGCTTCGGTCTGGACCAGATCAGTGGCGGCGCGCAGGCTTCCTGGGGACAGTTGCTCGGCAATGACGCGCTGACCGCGTGGGCAACAGTCGGTAAGAACTTCCGACGAGGTGTTGATCTCAACTCTGAGTTCGCCGCATTCTACCAGACAAGCCTGTCATCGGTCCAGAACGAGAATGGTGCACTCTCACCGAGTCTCGTTCTCGGTGGCAGCCGGTCCACGATCAACAGCCTCGTTGATCTGGGTACACTCGTCACACAGAAGGACACGTTACAGCAAACGATTCAAGTGACGATTGATTCACAGGTCGTCCTCGTACCGGATGTAACCATCCTCGAAAACCTGACCCTGGTTGAGGAAGACGAGTTCAAGGATGTCTTCACGGACTTCCTGGTCGGAACACAGTTCAGTCTTGGACGCAACCAGCGATTCAGCGCATTCTACAGCTACAGAAGCTATAATGAAAATCTGAGCGGGATCCAGACCGTCATCGACAGCACACGATTCTTCCAGACGGTTGATGGGTCCTTTACGAACATCACAGAACAGATCGGGATCGAGACTCCCGACGAAACTGTGGTGCTGGACGATTTCTTCTACCAGGACCTGCGCTTCTTCAAGAGCCACGAGCTCTCACTCGGGTGGAGTTACGCAAACTTCAAACCGACCTTTGATCAGTTCCTGAACCCCACCGGTGGACGCGCGGTCTCGCTGAGCTACCGGCGAATCAACTCAACCGTTACAGACTCCCTATCACTCACCATCGATCTGAATCAGGACAACATTCCAGATCCCACCGTGGACGAAGTCTCGCCCGCGCTGTTCAGGGCTGATAACCAGAAGCTGGGGATCAACGAGTATATCTTCTCGTGGAACGAGTTCCTCGATTTTCCAGGTCGGAGCACACTGTCCTTC
>CAYYGZ010000151.1:0-5588 GCA_964471275.1 uncultured bacterium
TTTTTCGATCCCCATCCGCCCTACCTGGCGCCGGAGCCGTGGGACCGGATGTATGATCCGAAGTGTCTCACCGTCCCGGAGGGGCAGGAGGGCGAGCACGACCGAAACCCACCACACTTCCAGCTGACGCAGCACAAGAGTCCGGATTTTTCCCCATGGAAGGAGAACGAGTGGGGATTGCACGGATTCAGATCTCACCTTGTGGATCGGGACCGGCTGGCGAAGAACATTGCCGTGTACTACGGGATGATCAGTCTGATGGACAAGCAGATCGGACAGATTCTGGATCATCTCGATGACAGGGGGCTGACAGACAATACCCTGGTGGTGTTCACGTCAGACCACGGTCACTTCTACGGTCATCACGGGTTGACCGCGAAGGGGGCGTTTCAGTATGAAGATGCGATCCGTGTACCCTTCCTGGTGCGATACCCCGGTGTCGTGGCCGCCGCAGAGACCTCAGAGTCGATCCAGTCTCTCGTGGATCTCGCCCCAACGTTTCTCGGTCAGGCCGGTGTCGACATCCCGGGTCGTATGAGCGGGGTTGACCAGTCTGACGTCTGGTCCGGTGATCGTGTAGCGGCTCGAGACCACGCGATCTGTGAGCATCGGCATACACGCGAAACCGTTCATCTGAAGACGTATGTGGACACACGTCACAAGATCACATCCTATTACAAGCGGGATTACGGTGAGCTCTTCGACCTGGAGGCCGATCCGGACGAATACAGCAACCTCTGGGACGATCCGGGAGCGAAGGAGCTGAAGGCTGAACTGCTGCAGAAACTCGTCCACGCCGAGATGGAAAAGGAACCGATGTGGATGCCGAGGATCTCAGGGGCGTGAGCAGATGTGAAGATGTGTAGATGTGACCATTGGGGATCTAGCCCGTCATTCCATTCGGAGAGACCATGAACGTCCTTGTTCTGATGTCGGATCACCACCGTTTCGATGCGCTGAGCTTTCTGGGAAACCCGCTGGCAAATACGCCGAACCTCGACAGGCTCGCGGAGCGTTCTGTCCGTTTTGAGAATTGCTACAATCAGTCCCCGGTGTGCGCTCCTGCTCGCCACAGTCTGGCAACCGGCAGGTACGCGCACGCCCAGGGCGTGATCACCAACAGACATCGGCCTCATCCCGGGATGCATACGATCGCCCACGCTCTCAAGCCCCTGGGACATCGGCGCTTCCATCTCGGTCACATGCACTGGACCGATCGTACGATGGACAATGGCTATGAGCCGGAGATCACTCAGGAGATGTGGCGTGAGACGATGCCGGCAGACGCGCTGGAGCGCTTTGACTGGGAAAATGATGGGCGGACACGCCGGACGACCGCCGGACCCAGCCCACGGACGCACGACCAGTACTGGGGACACCACGTGGCCTCGGAGTCGATCCGACAGATAGAGGAAGCGGTCTCAAGGGGAGAGAAGTTCCTGAGTTGGACATCCTTTACAGAACCACATCCGCCGTTCTTCCCCCCAAAGGAGATCTACGAACAGATCGATCAGGCGGCCATCGACCTTCCTTACCAGCGCCCCACAGGTTCGCCGGCTCCGCACGATCACATTCTCAAGATGCAGCAGGAATGGGAGCACCTGACCGAGGTGGAGATCCGCCAGCTAATCGCAGGATACTATGGGATGGTAAACCTGGTTGATGGGTACTGCGGGATGGTCATCGACACGCTGGATCGGCTGGGTATTCGGGATGATACGGTTGTGATCTGGACAGCAGACCACGGCGATCAACAGTGGGAGCACGAAATGTTCCTGAAGTTCAATATGCGAGAAGCCTCAGTTCACGTACCGCTGCTGATCGATGTGCCCGGAGGGGAGAGTGGCACGCGATCCGAATTGGTCGAGCACATCGACCTGTTCCCCACGATCTGTGACCTCGTTGGTGCCAACACGCCCGACAGCGTCCAGGGATGTTCGCTGACGCCCAGCCTCGAGACCGGGGAGCCGAACGGGAGCTGGCGCGACGCCGTGTTCAGCCAGATCGCCGACCAGAGGATGATTCGGACCGAGACCGAAAAACTGAACGTGTATGGCGACGAATCCGGGGAATACTTCAATCTGGGCGAAGATCCGAAGGAATTTCAGAATCGAATCGGGGACACCGAGTGCTCAGATCGGGTGAAGGCTCTGAGGGCGCGACTCGATCGCTGGTATGAGGATACCGCCTTGGAGGGGGCGACTGAGCGGGTTGTCAGCAAGACGACTCCGTGATTGTGCCGAACCGGGTGATCGAGTGGCGCTCGTACGCCAGTGTTCCTGGCTGTGCCGTGGCGGGCTACCCACTGCCGGGTCACAAGATGCAGATCAGCTTACACGGCGGGAATTGTGGTCAAAACCCAGTAGACGGATGCTCTGAACAGGAAGGCTGTCGGCAAGGTCAGCCGGAATAGTAGGGGAATACCATGGCAGAAGTGATTGAACGGCTGGGTGCGAGCGATTTCGATGAGGCGATGGACGTGATGGCTACGGCGTTCAGGTTTGGTGCCCCGCGAGATTTCCCTATGCTGCTTCCGCAGATCTACAGGCCTACCGATGAGTTGATGAAGGCCATCTACGCGATCCGCCGAGAGGGCAGGATCGTTTCTGCTGTAGGCGTTCATCCTCGGGAATGGCAGGTGGGAGACACGACGCTCAAACTTGCGGGGATCGGCGGCGTTTGCACGCTATCCGATTACCGGGGCCAGGGGTTGATGAGAGCTTTGATGGAGCGGTGCGTGGCAGATATGCGGTCGGAAGGGATCCACCTGTCGTGGTTGGGCGGCGAACGTCAGCGCTACGCCTATCACGGCTACGAGAAGTGCGGGAACGTCTGCCAGTATTCCCTTCGACGGGCGAACTTCAGACACGCGGAACTCGAAGCAAAGGCCATCCGGTTCGAGCCGATGGGCAAGCACTATGCGAGTCGTTTGGCAGTCGCGAAGTCATACCACGAGGCAAAGCCGATCCACGTCAGACGCTCGCAGGATGAATTTGTTCTTTATCTACTGAGCGGATATAGCGAACCGTGGTTTGCTTTGAACGCGGGAGATGAGGTGATTGGCTATCTCGTGACGACGCCGGGCAGGGACCACGTGCGAGAGGTCGCGGCAAGAGATGTCGAGACCTCGCTGGATATGTTGGTGGCGTGGTCAGACAAGACCGACGATGACGTACACCTAAGCGTGCAACCGGACGACATCACGTTGTCACGGGCCGTTGGTGCAATCGCAGAACGCGTGAGTGTGAACGGATCGGGCAATTGGCAGGTGTATGACTGGGAGACGACGCTCACAGCACTTCTGACTGTCCTGCACGAAGGCAGCGGTATGATCGAAGGTTCCGTCGTGATCGGAATCGATGGCGATGGCTACGAGCTGACGGTAGACGGTCAGGATGTGCGATGTATCCGTACGAGTCTGGATCCGGCATTGACCACGACGTGGCAAGAGGCGCATCGCCTGCTGTTCGGTCCCGGGCTCGCGTCAACCGTTCTCGAGATTCCCGATGCAGCGAAGCTTCTCGAAGCCTGGACTCCACTGCCGCTGGGGTTCATGCGAGCAGATTCGGTCTAGACTGTCCAGTGTCATAATGGTGTTGACACATTGAGCCAGTATGTAGGGTTGATTTGGGATCGCTGCTTTCGTTAAACGCTGTTGATGACGCGGTCTCGAATCTGGATCTGCCTCAGCCCCGGAACGGGGCGACCGTCGTTAGCCTAGGGTGCGGCACTGCAGCCTGTCCGTCGAGAGCGCAGTGAAGACGGACTGCAGGACCAAACCCCAGGTTGGGCGGACAATCGTGAACCGCGTCGCGATGACTTCTCGGAACTCGAAAAGGAATGCCCCCGACGCGAATCGTACAAACACGTGCGTGCGGGTGACGGCCTCGATCCAGTGCGGTGAAGCGTCCGACCCCAACGAATCCGAACCGTACACACCATTCTGAATCTGCACAGTCTAGGTCGCACGCTCTGGCTCATCAATCAGATCTTCCTTCCCCAGCCAGGAGAGCGATGCTGACCATCGACCCCAGAATGACTGTCGATGGCAGCACAAACACGCAGAGCTGCCTTGTTTTCCAACTTCACTGACCCCTCGTACCGCGCCGGAATCCCACTTCCCCGTATCCCTGCATTCCGTCTTGGATCTCCGCGCCGCGCTCACCCAACCGGATCGTGTCTTCCTCGCCCGTAATCAGGTGGAGCTTTATCTCGACCCCGCCGACGTCTGCCGATCGCTCCACGGAGTCGACAGCTGGTGTGTCATCGTAAACGTCGATCACACCCACAAACGTTGTAGACAGCTCGCCTTCTGTCGTGCGGTTTCGCACCATCAGAGTGGGTATCCAGAGATCCTCATACGACCAGCTGCCCTTCGATACCCAGCTCTCGGCTGTTCCTACGGACAATCCCTCAGACAGACCGGTATACCGGACTGAAACTGGCGCAGACGTGTGCCGCCACGCTACTGACCACCCTGCGGGAACACATTCCTGAACGCGATGATTGCGTATCTGTGTTCCGTGACCCAAGGGCTCGTCTTCCGACAAGGTGAGACCGTGTGTGGTCAATGCGCTTTCCGGTCCCCGCAGAAAGAATGTGTGGTCGTGGCCACCATCCACCTCAAAGATGTCGATGATGTAGAAGTGTTCGGCATCCACGGTTACCATCAGACAGGTGCGTTCGTAGCGCGGCACCGTATACATGGCTGGGGCGATGACCTTGACGGCCTGAACGGTCTCGCCGATCGTCCAGACCCGGGTTTCTCCCTCGGTGTCCAGGGCCTGATTCTGGTTGTCTATCGTTACACTGTTGTGGGCTGCCGTACTCTTGTACCAATCCACGTGTGGGCCGCTCCACCCGCCACGGTGGACGGGCAGATACCCGAAATCCGGGAGGAGATCGAGCCCGTGAGCGAAGAGACCGATGTTCAGACCGTTCAGGTGCCCGTGCCGGCGTCCCGTGTCGTAGGACATCCAGAAGGCGCGTCTGTGATCACCCGATCCAGAGCGTAGAATTGCCAGATGCCAGGCTTCGAAGTTGACACTGCCGGGCGTGATCTGATCTCGGTGGGTATCGATTGCCCGCCGAAGAGCGGCCTGAAAGGAACCAGGGTTCGATTCTGTCATCTCGTAGGGCAGACCGTCGAATGAACGTTCGTTGGCCAGATAGAGAATCCGGGCGTAGTCGGCATCTCCGGTCAACTCATACAATTTCCAGGCGAGTGAGAATGCGGAAGCCTGCAACGAGACCTCACGCACAAACGGGAGACCGCGATACTCGGGAGCTTCGGTCGCAAAGTTGCCACTGTCTCCAATGCTCGGATAGAAGCGTTCGAGACACCAGGTGTCGATGTGGAAACGATAGGTTCGGGCGAGACCGGGGTGCCGTGCAATCTGCTCGGCGAGATAGCCGGGAGACATTCTCTCGAGTGCGGCCAGGAAATTTGCGAGATAGTGGAGTACGATGGCGCTGTAGTTCTCCAGACCCTTTTCACCGGTGACGTCGTCGACTGCGACGGCCTCCGAGAGCATGGCATCGACCATTTGCTGTATGGGCCCGGTCTGGAGCGTACGCTGAAGAACGGC
>CAYYGZ010000151.1:5598-12056 GCA_964471275.1 uncultured bacterium
GAGTGCGATCTCCTGCCCAGGGAAGTTCGACTTGATCTTGTGGACGTTCTGCTGCGTGTCACGGAAGATACGGTCCTCTATATGAGTGGCGATATCCTCGGCCGTATCTTTCACGAAGGGCAACTGATACTTACTCGCCTGGTTCTGTACGAAGGTGACGAATTCGGAGTCTTCGAGCAGCGCAGGGCGAACCTGGTCATACGCATTTGCCATCTGGGTAACCTCTCGACAGGCGTCGTGCCAGTTCGTGACGTAACCGAGGTCCGGCTTTCGCTCATACAGCCAGCCCTGTTCCGCGAAGTCGAACTCCGGATACAGATCGGCCACACGGTCGAGAAGGATGCCCGCTTTCCGTGCGTAGACGATATCGCCCGTGACCGTGTATGCGTCTGCCAGACGCACGATCCCTGCGTGTACAGACTGCTTCCACTGCCCGTAGATCAGATACGTGGCAATGAACATCCAGGTGTTCTCCCCGTTTGTGTAGCCGTTCCCGTCATCGACACCGAACCCGGCAGGTCTCGCATCCTCCTCCCCGTGTTCGTCTCCCGATTTGCTCAACAAAGAGCGATCCGCCTGATCCGGATCAAAAACACCCCGCGCATTCAACCCCGATTCGTAGTAGACCCGGAAGTCGTTTTTGGGAAAATGCTCAGCACAGTGCGGACACGTCACCTTCCACGGATGAGCGCAGGGATCGATCTCCCAGCCATACATGGAGACATCGCCCCGGCAGGCTGGACAGTGTCCGCTGGACCATACCATCCAGGATCGCTTGAGTGCGGGGCCGAACATCGAATCCCAGAGGAGTTCATCAGGGCAATCCTGCCAGGAGCGAGCTGCTGTCGTGATCCGATCACGGGCTTGGCGTGCCCACAGCTCGTTGTCTGCGTTGTGCCGTAGCGTGCGGACCAGACGATCGGGATAGAACACGCTTTCAATCATGGATCATCTCTTTCTGTTCAGTCCTGCGTAGCTCAAGGATGATGAGAAGCATCGGGCTGTGACAAGGACGTCGCACTGGGACGAATTCACGTTGGAATCGTGCCAGTAGGATAAACGCTAAGCGCTGAATAAACAGCATTTTAAAGTCGGGTGGTCTTGGCATATCGATTGCCATAGTAACGTGCGTCATGTTATCGAAACCCAACCACATCCGCAACGCTCTCAAGAGCGAAAGATGGCGCTTCACGATCCAGGGCGTTGTACAGGGCGTCGGGTTCCGACCGTTTCTCCACGGTCTCGCCACTGACCTTGGCCTCGGCGGGTGGGCACGGAATACCTCTGATGGCGTCGAGATGGTGCTCTCCGGGCCCTCCGAACGACTGGAGCGATTCGAGGATGCGCTGGCCACCGAAGCCCCTCCCCTGGCCCGTGTGCTGGATGTCTCGATCCGTCGCGAGACCGGTGCTGTGAAGCCTGTGACCGGCTTCAGAATCCTGCCCAGTCGTTCCGCCGCGGGTCGCACCTTTGTGTCTCCAGACGTAGCGACGTGTAGCGCTTGTCTGGACGAGACGCTGGACCCCGTGGAACGGCGATTCGCATACCCCTTCACCAATTGCACACATTGCGGCCCCCGGTTTACGATCATCACCGATCTGCCATACGACCGCCACAACACCTCCATGCAGGGATTCCCGTTGTGTTCGGCGTGTCGAAGTGAATACGGTCGGCTGGAGGATAGACGCTTCCACGCACAGCCGATCGCCTGTCCCAAATCCGGGCCTCTCGCTTCGCTTGTGACTTCCGAAGGGGAGACGATGGGCGTCCCGCCAACGGACGTGCTGCCTTTCGCGGCTCGGATGCTTCTGGATGGCCACATTCTCGGGGTAAAAGGGCTGGGCGGATTCCACATTGCGTGCCTGGCTTCGAGTCACCACGCTGTCGAGCGTCTTCGACGGATGAAGTTCCGACCCAGCAAGCCGTTTGCCCTGATGGTTCCTTCTGCCGAGGCGGCGGAGGCGATCGCCACGCTGTCGACCGCGGAAGCTTTGACGCTCGATTCACCTGAAGCGCCCATCGTCCTCCTGCAGAAGAGGCCGGGTGCCCTGCCGGACGCGATCGCACCGCAGAATGACTGCGTGGGCGTCATGTTGCCCTACACCCCACTGCACCACCTTCTGATGCGCGACGTCAACGCGCCGATGGTCTTTACCAGCGGAAACCCTCAGGGAGAACCGCTCTGCATTGATCCAGGGGAAGCACTGGAGAGACTGGGGAGGTTTGTGGACGCATTCGTGATGCACGATCGGCCGATCGTCCGACCCTGTGACGACAGTGTCGTGCGGGTGCTCTCGGTGCCGCCGATAGGCGGCGACATTGTGCAGCCTGTCAGGCGCAGTCGTGGGTATTCTCCTCTTCCTGTCTTTCTGCCGAAGACCCGCGCGTTGAGTGAGGCGGCTCTGGCAACTGGCGGAGATCTCAAGAATGTATCCGCCGTAGGAGAGGGCCGGTCTGTATTCCTTTCGCAGCATCTCGGTGATCTGGCAAACCTGCGTGTACGGGACCTTCAGGCGAGACCCGTGCAAGGTCTGGAAGACATGTTCGAAGTCCGGCCCACGGCCGTTCTTTGTGACCTGCATCCGGGCTATGCCAGCAGTCAGTTCGGTGAACGCTACGCGCTGGAGCGAGGTTTACCCGTGCACCGTGTGCAACACCATCACGCACACATCGCTGGTTGTCTTGCCGAACACGGATACCTCGGATCCGCGATCGGGCTCGCATACGATGGCACGGGATACGGTACCGATGGTCAGATCTGGGGAGGGGAAATCCTGACGGTTTCGGGTGCGGAGTTCCAACGAGAGATGCACCTGGAATATCTCCCTCTGCCCGGAGGCGATGCTGGCACGCGGCATCCCCATCGGATTGCAATCGCTTATCTGGAGAAGCTGTTACCCGAGGGAGAATGGTCGGATCTGTTCGAGGGCGTTGACCGGCGGGAGGTAGAATTGGTCAGAGGTATGGTCCGTGAGGACGTCCAGATCGTACAGACAAGCAGTCTCGGGAGATTGTTCGATGCGGTCGCCGGGTTGCTTGCCCTGGTGGGCGAGGTTACGCACGAGGGGCAGGGAGCTATCGCGCTCGAGTCGCTTGCGAATCTCTGTGAAGACGAAGTACCCCCGTATCCCTTCGTGATCGAGGCGGGTGAGATTCGGTTGTCATCCACGCTCGAGGCGATTCTGGAGGCCGTTGTGTTCACTGACGCAGGCATCGGGGTTTCGGATGTGCAGCTGGCCCGGGTGGAACCCAGTATCCCGTCGCCGTCCGTCGGACACCACCTGACGCCCAATGCCCTCCTAACATACGCCGACAGGCTCTATGGCCAACGCCCACAGGCCTGGCTCGTGACGCTCCCTGCGTTTGATCTGAGCTACGGTGACACGCTCACCCGTCAGGCCGAGACCGGCGTTTCCGATGCCGTTACACAGGTAACTGCTCTCATCGAAAGTCTGGTTGCTCCACCGGTTGGCGCTTATGCGGTTTGATCTCAGTAGAGGACGTGCTGCCGCCGAACTGGGGGGCGTGTCTGGGAGAGGCGATGCGTGTACTCAATGAGGAATTCGTGCCGCCCGAGAGCTGGGGTGGACAGTTTGCGGCCGTAAACGGGAGATAGGACACGCCAAAGCTGCGTGCGGTTCTCTGGTGCTGACTGGGACACCGTTGTCCCGGTTCAATCCGACTCGTGTGGCGATAGATCTTGGAACAGTGGGTGTAAAATGCTGTAAATAGGTAGTTTGCGTTTCGGCTTTTTCGATTTGACCGAATGGCACAGAGTTTGTTTAATTCAACGCTGATCACTGTACACTATCTGGAGGGCCAAGATGATCGCGTTATCAAAATTACTCTGTGACGCTTCCTTTGCGCACGACCCGCTTCGCTACGGCAAGAAGGCCGCCAACGGCGTGAAGGGGGCACACACCCAAGCCAGATCGGCTGCTGAAAGGCGCCCGGTCGTGGTTTGGAATATGACTCGCACCTGCAATCTGAAGTGCATTCACTGCTATTCGGATTCAGAGGCGCGGCAGTATCCCGGCGAGCTGTCCGTGGATCAAGCCCGGAGTATGCTCGAAGATCTCGCCGGCTTCGGTATCCCCGCCCTCCTGATGTCAGGGGGAGAGCCGCTCGCCCATCCGAATTTCTGGGACCACCTGGCCTATGCTCGTGAACTCGGACTGCGGACCGTCCTGTCGACAAACGCAACTCTGATCACGCGTGAGACAGCCGACCGTCTGAAAGAGGCGGGTGTTACCTATGTCGGGGCGAGTCTTGATGGCATCGGTGCGGTCAATAACGTTTTCAGGGGAAAGCCCTGGGCATACGAACGGGCGGTTAAGGGGATCCGGTACTGTAAGGCCGCCGGGCTCTCGATCAGTCTCCGGATGACGATGACCAGGCACAACATGGAGGATCTGGACGGCATCTTCGAGTTCGTCCGCGAGGAGGACATCGAACGTGTCTGCTTCTACCATCTCGCCTATTCCGGTCGCGGGAAGGGATTGCAAGACGATGATCTGGACGAGGTGGATGCCCGATGGGCGATCGAGAAAATCGCGACGAAAACTCAGGGTCTGTTCGATGGCGGTCAGAAGGTCGACGTACTGACCGTCGCGAACCATTGCGATGGTCCGTATCTGTATCTGAGGCTCAAGGAGGAGGATCCCGAGCGTGCGGAGCAGGTGCGTGAACTGCTCGAGTGGAATGGTGGCGGCACATACAGCTCAGGTGTCGGAATGGCTGATATCGACTTTACGGGCAACGTGCACGCTGATCAGTTCTGGATGGACTACAGCTTCGGGAATGTGAAGGACAGACCGTTCAGCGAGATCTGGATGGATGAGTCCGATGACCTGATGGCCGGTCTGAAGAATCGGATTCCGCGCCTCCACGGTCGCTGCAAGAACTGTAATTTCCTCAAGATGTGCGGCGGCAGCCAACGTGTTCGTGCGTGGGCAGCCTATGGAGACCCGTGGGCAGACGATCCTGCCTGCTACATGACCGACGAAGAGATCGGGCTTGTGGAAGCGGCAACGGCTGAAGCGTAGCGTATCACAGAGTAACGGTAAAACTAGGCCGGGCTACGACTGGAGGATATTGGTGGGATCGTCGAAGGTAGCGATCGTCGCGATCATTGCAGGATTGGTTGACGGGCTGTGTGTGTGTGGGCGAGCTATCAGTCGAGTTGTTTGACAGTGAGGGCGTCGGCCGTACCCGGCTGTCAGTTCTGCAAGCTGGTCGCCCTGCGATCCGTCTGATCGATGGGGACAAGCAGGTGCGCGGCGAGTTTTCTCTAGGCGCGGAAGGAGAGCCAGGGATAGGGCTGTCAGATCGTGACGGCAAGGGTGGCATGTGGGTTTACGTCGCACTCAATGGCTCTCGTGGTGTGGGTCTACTCGACCACAACGGCGAGGTGCGGGCGGAGATGTCACTACAGTCCGGGGGTCGCGCGATACTCGCACCTTTTGATAAAGACTGACAGGGAAAGTGAGGACGTGGTGGACGTGAAGAAAGTCGACCGTTATAAAACGATATTGATGTTTGGGGCACCCGGATCCGGGAAAGGCACCCAGGGGAAGATCCTGGGTGATCTGCCGGGATTCTTCCATCTCTCCTGTGGAGATGTTTTTCGCAGTTTGAACCATAAGAGCGAACTGGGGCAGGTTTTCCTCAAGTATTCGAGTGAGGGGAAACTGGTACCCGATGAGTTCACGATACGTCTGTGGCTCGAGCATATTCACTCGCTCGTTGAGACTGGAGTGTTTCATCCCAACGAGGAAATTCTGGTGCTCGACGGGATACCGCGGAATGTCCATCAGTCCCAGATGATGGAGGCGTATATTGAGGTCATCCTGCTCGTCTGTCTAGATACGGACGAACAGGATAAGCTGATCGATCGCATGCGAAGACGGGCTCTCCACGAAAACAGGCTCGATGATGCGAACGAGACGGTCATCCGCGCTCGATTCGAAGAATATGCACGAGAAACAGAAGATGTGTTGCAGTTCTACCCACCCGATCGGATCAGGAAAATCGACGCGAGTCGAAGCCCGATCGAAGTACTTTCGGATGTCATCGGCATCGTGCGTTTCGCTTCAGCGATTGCGGTAGCCTGACAGCAAGAGAGAGGCTTGTTCAGGGGCGTGTGGCGAGAAGCCACCCGCCTTTTCTATTTAGAGCAGTGAGGTAGTAAGGTAGTGACAAGAGATCCTTCAAACCCATCAGTAAAGGAAGGGGGCCACGGGGGAGCAATCTGTTGTGATTCTCCGTTGATGTCCGCCGAATCGCTAAGGGCAGGGGAGAACTATGGTCTTGCGTAGGGGGGCACGTGGCTGACAGAACGGTTACGGCTGACACGGTCCTCGACGTTCTGTCAGCCTGGTCTGTCGACTCTGTAATCGACATTTCACTCGATCCAATCGGTACGATCAATCAGACTTGGATCGTGACAGCTGATTCAG
>CAYYGZ010000152.1:0-11983 GCA_964471275.1 uncultured bacterium
GGCTGAAATGGCGGAACCAAGGAACCACTTAATTCTTGACCTGCCCCCATCTATGTGTCCACATCCAGAGTTAGGATGTGGACACATAGATGGGGGCAGGTCACTCAACGTAGGTGTCTCACTGACGGCAGGTGAATGTCTCGAACAGGAAGTAAGCGTCCAAGAGGATACCGGCCAATATGTGTCGACCTACGGCCGGTTCATCCTGGTCAGGAATCGGTTCAGCCCGTCAGCAAAGGATTGGACATCCCGCGGCCCAAAGACATCCGGACCGCCTGTCAGGAGGCCGACATCTCGCAAATCTGCCATCAGGTCGCGGGTGGCCAGTCGCTCTTTGATGTTGTCCGGTGTGTACAGCGTGCCTCGAGGATCGAGCGCGTGGGCCCCCTTTCGGATCACGCGATCGGCCAGAGGAACGTCAGCCGTGATGACCAGATCTCCTTCATCGACGAATTCGACGATCCGGTCATCGGCTTGGTCGGGTCCTTCGGGCGCAACGACGCACGTCAACAACTCCGACTCGGGGAGCCTGATAAACCGGTTCGCGACGAAGGTAACGGGGATCGACAGACGCGACGATGCACGGAGCAGGATGTCCCGCGTTGCTTGGGGAAAGGCGTCTGCATCGACGAAGATCGTCATTCTGTAATTCACTCAGGTGAAAGGTCAGGGGTCGGTCTGCGTTGTCTGAGGATCCAATCCCCTAATCTATGGGTCAAGGGCGCTTGACGAAACTGCGGGGCCTCGTTTGTCCCGGTTGAGGTAGTGTCTGATCCGCGTTAGATTCGAGGAAGACGCCATTCTGATTTCTAACCGGAGATGTGCCCCTTGAATGAGAAACCTCTTGTCTGCGTTCTCGTTGTGATCGAGGATGACCTGCTTGCCCAAATCGAAGCTCAATGCTCCGTTCGGACATTGGCCTACAACACGCCGCGCGCAGAGCTGCTCGCATCGCTCAGGGACGTCGAGGGAGTCCTGACGTCTCCCCGTGTCCCCGCCGATGAAGCCTTCTTCGAAGCCGCCCCCCGGTTGCGAGTCCTGTCGACCCACAGTGTGGGGTATGACCCGTTCCATATCCCCTCGGCGACACGTCACGGCGTCTGCGTCTGCCATACACCCGGTGTTCTGACATCGGCGGTCGCCAATCTGACAACGGCACTGGTGTTCAGCTTGACGCTTCGTCTATTCAACAACGAGCGGTTTGTGCGCAGTGGGGGATGGGCCCGAAGAGAATCGGCCCCGCCGCTGGGCCACGACGTTCAGGGAAAGACCGTCGGGATCGTGGGTTTTGGCAGGATCGGACAGGAAGTGACTCGTCGGATGCAGGCACTGGGTGCGCGAACACTGTGGTACGACGTGTTCGACTCATCCCCTCAGGGCGCACCGGAGAGCGAGTATCGACCGCTTGATGATCTGCTGGGCGAGTCTGATTTCGTCAGTCTTCACACGAATCTGGATGATTCAACGCGGCACATGATCGGCGCATCGGAGTTGTCGAAGATGAAGCGGTCCGCCTACCTCGTCAACACGGCTCGGGGAGGGCTGGTGGATCAGACGGCTCTGACCGAGGCTCTGCAGACTGGTGCAATAGCCGGGGCTGGACTGGATGTTCTGGAGGAGGAGCCCCCTTCAGTGGATGATCCGATCTACTCTCTACCCAACGTTGTGTGTCTACCCCACATCGGCACGGCGACCGAGGAGACGCGCCGACTTATGCGTGAGCTTTCGGTAGAGAATCTGCTGGCTGTGCTGGATGGAAGACGACCGCCGGCTCCGGTGAACCCGGAAGTGCTCGAGGTCTGATTGTGCGTAAGACAAAGCCTTACTTCCTGGTCGGGGCAGATGGCAGCACCTACACAAGTCATGAGCCCGGAATGTTCGGTGGGCATCGAGGAAACAAGATCTATGGTACACTCGATTGTCCGGGTAGCGGCGATGTGGATTCACAAAGGACACTACGTGAAGCAGCGAGCGTTCTTTGCGACCGAAGAGGATGCGGTACGGGCGGGCTATCGTCCTTTCTGGCGCTGTCTGCGCAAGGACTACAACGCGTGGAAAACAGACTCGGGGGCCTATCGGTTAGGTTAGTTGGGCGGGTGAGGAGCCATCCGACGTTGCTCTCTTCTGCAATACCCCTATATTCGTGCCTCAACCCAACGTTACAACACTGACTGGAGGCACGATGTATCCGAATCCACTGAAGTCCAAGCTGCAGGCCGGTGAGACCGTTCTCGGAACCAGTTTGCCTGCTCCTGTCCCGAGTGTTGCAGGCATGGTTCTTAAGACGGGGCCAGATTTCCTCTGGATCGATACAGAGCACGCACCCTATGCGACGGAGTCCCTTGGTGCTATTCCTGTGCAGGCGCGGCAAGCGGGTGTGGCACCGATGATACGGGTCGCATGGAACGATCCTGCACTGATCAAAAAGGCATACGACACCGGCGCAGTGGCGGTGATGATCCCTCAGGTGGATACAGCTGAAGATGCGGAGGATGTCGTCCGCTTCGCGAAGTATCCGCCCGATGGCAACCGGGGCCTCTCTCCGATGTGGACGATTACGGCCGGGGAAGACTGGAACCGTGTGCTTGAAACAGCGAATGAGGAGACTGTCGTAATCGTTCAGATCGAGAGCCTTGAGGGCTACAACAATCTGGATGAGATCAAACAGGTTCCGGGAATCGATGTCCTGTTTCTTGGACCGCTCGATATGTCGGCTTCCGTAGGCAGGATCGGTGAGACCGGGTGTGAAGAGGTACAGAGCCTGATGCAGGAGTTTCCCGGACGACTCGAAGGAACTGACATCGTCCCAGGCACGACGCTTGTACAATTGGATGATATCAAGGAGAAGCTGGATTGGGGGTATCGGTTCATGAACGTCGGTAACGCGCTCGGATATGGCGTCGATGTCGTGAAGTCGAACCTCGATGAGCTCAGACGTCGGTAAGGCGTCGTAACGTGTGAGGGCGGTGTTTTGAGTGGAGCGGTGAAGTTCGCTGTCGTGGGGTTGGGTGGGTATGGTCGATCTCACCTGCAGTCTGCAGCAGATATCGAGTCTGACGGTCTTGGCGTACTTGATGCGGTCGTCTGCATCGATCCAGAAAACCATCCAGATAAGCTGGCAGATTATAACGAGCGGGGTGTGCGGGTTTTCAGCACACTCGATGATTTGATCCAGGCCGATGGCATAGACGTGATCACGCTTCCCATTGGGATTCACGATCACGTTCGTCTGAGCCAGAAGTGCCTCGAGGCCGGATACCACGTGATCGTGGAGAAGCCGTTGGCAGGCGCCGTGCAGGATGCAGATCACTTGATCGACGTGCGTGACCGCACCGGCCAGACGATCCTGATCGGCTATCAACACCTGTACAGTTTGACGATACAGGGCCTGAAGGAGCGGGTTCTGGATGGCCGGCTGGGCAAGATCAGGATGGCCAGGCTCAAGGCGAGCTGGCCGCGTGGTGACCAATACTATTCACGCAATCCGTGGGCCGGCACGCGTAAACGAGACGGTGTCTGGACTTTAGACAGCCCCATTAACAATGCGCTGGCGCACTATCTCACGAACATCTTCTACCTGTGCAGCGACTCGGCAGATGATCCGTGTGGGATCACCTCGGTTCAGGCAGAGCTGTATCGAGCCTGGGATATTGAGAATCTGGATACAGCCTGCTTGCGAGTCGAAACGGATTCCGACACGACTGCGCTGATCGCGATGTCACATACCGCGGGTGAAAATTTCGGTCCGATCATGGATCTCGAATGCGAGAACGGCACCGTACACTGGACGACGGGAAGCGGCGAAATCACCTATACGAGCGGTGAACGCGAGATCCTAGAGGATGGTGACGATCGCATGAGAACGGGGCCATGGCGGAACATGGTCAACGCGCTGCAGAATGGTGAGCGGATCATCTCCTCGCTGGAAGTCGGCCGCTCCCAGACACTCTGCATCAACGGGGCCCACGAGAGTTGCCCCGAGGTCCATCCATTTCCTGAAGCGGAGATCGAGACGGTGATGCACGACCAGGGAAAATTCCTGGTTGTGAACGGTCTTCGGGATCTGCTCCACCAGAGTGCCGATGAAGGGAAGCTGTTCTCCGAGCTGGGGGTTGCATGGGCAGAGGGGAGTGAGGTCTACGGTCTTGCTGGCTACAACCACTTTCCTGCAAGTGAGTCTGATGGGTGATGTGAAGGAGATGTGAAGAAAGAAGATGCGTAGAATCAGGATGTGGTGTTTGGGACCTGCGGCGGAGTGAGATGAGGGTTGCCCGTATCTACCTTCTGGAATGTCGAACCCTTTGCTCTGGCAGGTCAGGGCTGTTCATATTCTCGATCACGGCGCCAACTCTTTCTCGACCTGCCCCGGCGCACTCAAGGTTTGCCAGCGTTCCAGGTATCGGCGCGTCCCTGCGCGGTGTCGACAGGTATCTGCAGAGCAAAGCCTCGTTTCATCTCTCTCCGAAGGTTTCGACAAGCTTCGTTATTCCTCGAATGATGACATCCTAGGCTTCTGGGTCCGTCGGGATATTCCCCACCTGGCCAAACCTCGCGATCTGTGTCGCAGCATACTTTTCCCAGAAGCTAGGAATCCCCGGAATCCCGTCCAATGGGTTGCCTACGAGCGACGGATGTTGGGGCCATCTTTGGGAATGAAACCGAGCCCCTCAATGAGGACGCCGAAGCCACGAGGGAATGAGGATCTGGAGACCACAACGGCAGGGCAAGGACGGTCGGACGCGTTTCGAGGTGGTGATTGGGTTGACCCACAGCAACCGCGCCGGTTACTTCCGCCCTTCACGGGAGCGGACTGAACCGGATGGCAGATACAGAGATACAGAGTGGAACCTTGCACGCAAAGGGGCTGGCAATTGGGATTGCCGGCCTCATCGTGTTGAGTCCGGATTCCTTGCTCATCCGGATGATCTCGGTTGGCGGGTGGACCCTCGTATTCTGGCGCGGACTTCTGATGGGGTCAACGCTCCTGCTGGGGGTTGCGGTAACGAATCGGGGTGCTTTCGTTCGCACGGTAGGGTCGATCGGCAAGATCGGAGTGCTGGCTGCTGCGCTGCAGGCTGCAGGTTCAATCTGCTTCGTGATGTCTATTCTGAACACCCAGGTTGCGAATACGCTGATAATCCTGGGTTCCATCCCCATGTTTGCCGCAATCTTCAGCACCGTATTCTTGAAAGAGCGCGCAAGTCTGCACACCTGGCTTGCGATTCCCGTGGCCGCGATCGGAATCGCGATCACAGTGCACGGCGGGCTTGAACTCGGTCAATGGAAGGGAGATCTGCTCGCGTTCGTTACGGCTTGCTGCGGGAGCACTCACCTTATCCTGCTGAGGTATGCTCGCGATCGAAACATGACTCCGAGTGCCGCGCTCGGCGGGCTGTTTGGCGCATCAGCGGCCTTTGTGGTTGCGCCGACGATAGCCGTCCCCTCGGCGGACATCCCCTATATCGCCATCCTCGGCACCGTTGTCATTCCTATAGCCTTTGCCTGTTTCGTGACGGCGCCTCGCTATATCCCCGCGCCGGAGATGAGCCTGGTTGTGCTGATGGAGATGGTTCTGGGACCATACTGGGTCTGGCTGGGGCTGGGTGAGCAACCGACAAATTCGGCGCTACTCGGCGGTGGGATTGTGCTGGTGACGCTAATTGTGCATTCGGGGATTTCGCTCAGATGGGAGCGGGAGAAGCGGAGAGTGGTGCGCTCGTCTGGGCACGTGATTCAGTGATTCGGCCTCAGGACAAGGTCGCGAGCCAACCTTCTATCGTGTAGTAGGGAGAATCCAGTTCTGACGGTGCAAGACAGGCGAGGTCCTCTCGCGGTATGGCGCCCAGACCCAGATCAGGGAGGGTTGCGCCGCGTTGATGCAGGTCTGTTCCATAGAGCTTCTCCAGCACAACGCCGTTTTCGTCACACCACCTACCGGCGTTCGTCGTGGGCAGCGCGGCGATCTGATCGAGCGACATTGCCGGCGTATCCAGATGGCGACCTATCCACTCGAGGGCGGTCTTGTGCCCGGGATAGGGTCGATGGCCGCCCCCTGACTCGAACCAGTACCCTACCTTACCTTTCCCCAAAGCTCCGTTCAACAGAATCGATCGCCCTGCGTGTATCCTCCCAGACACGGCCCGTTCCATCGTCGTCGATGATAGGATCGGTGTATCCATTTGGGACGAGTATCGCACAGTCCGGGGACGCGAGAGACAGGAATTCGGGTCAGTCGCAAACCTCCCGCAATCTGATGTTCGGAATCCGGGTGCAGAACTTACCGTCTACGGTGAGATGGTCACTATAGCCCCATCCGGATACAAGCCCGGGCCTCAGCCGAGGTTCGAGGGCGAGCATCCAGATGGCTTTGGCATCGCCGAGGGAGTTGCCTGCCACACCGATACGGTCGAGGCAATGTCCAGCGCATCAGGGAGACCCCGGCGGAGGAGAAAGAAGACGAAGAGAAGAAACATGCCGAGAACCGGTCCCAGGACGGGAAGAGACAGCGTGTGCACGCCGACCTCGCCGATGAGCTGGAAAATCAGGAGCAGGATTATGCCGTTTAGAAAGGTCATAGAGATCAGTGAGTGGTGGAAGTGCTGGCTACGTCAGGTGAGGAAGATGCCAAGTTTGGTGGCCCAGTCGGTGATCTGCGACCAGGTTTCGTCTTCAACAAAGATGCCTTCCTTTGCGCGCTGGCGGCGGACCTTTGCCTCGATTTCACCGGGGAGGAGGATTTCGTCGAAGCCTTGGGCTGGCGGAGAGGATTTTACGTGTGCAATGAAGGTGTCTGCCTCTTTGTAGAAGTCCTCCAGCGGAAGGAACTGGGCAATGTCCAGAATAATGAGCAGGACACCATTGCTGAGGCGCTGGTCCTTGCCGATGCATCCATTCCCGCTCAGGACGCCCGCGAGCAGCTCAATCGCGATATTCAGACCGTATCCCTTGTGGCCGGCTGTCATTCCGCCCAATGGGAGGATGCTGCCTGGTGGATCTCCGTAAAGGAGGTTCGGATCGTTGGTCGGGTTGCCTTCGGAATCGAGGAGCCACCCCTCCGGGGTTTGCTCGCCGCGGTTTCGTTTGACACGGACCTTACCCTCGGCGACAACGGTTGTGGTCATATCCATGACGATCGAGGTGCCGGAAGAGTGCGGGATTCCGAAGGCTATCGGGTCGGTGACGAGACGCGGCTCGGTACCTCCCCAGGGCGCCATCCGGTAGCCTGGTGTCCCGACAGCGTTGACGAAGAGGAGCCCGACCATGCCCTGGAGGGCGATGAGGTCGACGTAGCTTCCGAGACGTCCGATGTGGTTGGCCTGGCGGACAGCGACAGCGGCGAGGCCGCTCTTCCTTGCCTTTGCAAGACCGATGTCCACAGCCCGGCTCATCGTAACCTGCCCGAAACCCCAATTCCCGTCGACGATTGCCGTGATCGGCGTCTCCTGCGTGGTCGTGACCTCGGCATCCGTCACCACATCGCCCTTCTCCACCGAGTCCAGATACTGTGGAATCCGAATGATCCCGTGGGAGTCGTGGCCGGTCGCGTTCGCTTCCGCCAGGAGTCGTGCGACAAGCAGGGCGTTCTCGGATGAAGCTCCGGCGGCTAGGATCACTTTGGCGGCGGCTGTGACGATTTCTGCTTCGGTGAAATTGGGCATGGGTTCTCCTGAAGAGTGTTAGCGTCAGATCTGGCGCTGACCTAGCTGTGTCTGGTCACGGGGTGATTGGACTGCCGATCCACGCTTGGGGAGTATCGACGCCAAGCTGAGTCGCGATGGTAGGGGCCACGTCCGTTATGCGGACTTCGCGATCGATCTCTACGCACTCCCCGTCCTTGCCTTTGGGTGCCATGATGAAGGGGATGGTCATGTCCTCATCCGACTCGGTTCCGTGTGTCTTCAGGTGTCCTCCGTGGTCTGCCGTCACAATCGCCATCGCGCCATCTGTCATTGCACCGATCACTTGGCCAATGCAGCGATCCGCGTTCGAGATTGCTGCAAGATACTCGTCGGACATCCATCCGTGTGCGTGGCCCGTTTCGTCCGTGCATCCCAGGTAGACAAAGGCGAAATCGGGCTGGCATTTCCTCAGATGCGCGGTGGCAGCCTCTGCAAGATCTCTGTCACCATCGCCACTCAGATCTCCAGCAGTTGCCGAGAACCAGGCGTGGTCAAGACTTCCCGGACGGGACAGGTCACGAAGCTCTTCCCAGTTGTAGAATGCAGCCGTTTGTTTCCCTGCCGCATGCAGCACGTCAGTGAGACCCGGAATTGGACGCACCTGCGGCATCCACGTGTTTGTGGTGATACCGTGTCGATCGGGTTCGACGCTGTGGAACAGAGACGTGTGGCAAGGAAGCGTGACAGAGGGCATGATCGTCCGCGCCACCATGGTCGACGCACCTGATTCGATCAGGTGATCTACGCTGGGCGTGTTCGCTTGTGTGAGACCGTCTGGGCGCATTCCATCGACGAGAAAGAGGACGACCTGGTGTGTCATAGAACCTGCCTTGTGAAGACCGCAGTAAGCTACAAGCTGATTGCTCACATCCTGCCGTTGCGGGGCTCTTTAGCCGACGCTGCCGTACGTGTATCCTGCTGAGCCGGAGCAGCAAGGCTTCCGGGGTGTCATTGGCCCTGGCCGAGTTGGCCTATTCTTGCATTTGAATGCAGCTACATCAGTCCGGGTGTGTGGAGAACCATGTCGTCGACAATCGTCCGAGCGGGCGGAATTCCCAGTTTTCCCAGCTCGTCCCGGTAGATCCTGACGCCTTCTTCCGGCTCGACGTTACCGTCAGCGACCTCGCGGAGCGTTTCAACAAAGACGCGCGGATTCTCTGCACCTTTGATACGACGACCGAATAGGGCGACGCGGGAGCCGTACTTCTTGGCTTCGGCTATGAGCTTGTATGCGTCGTAGGTGGTGCTGGTCACACCTCCGAGGATACCGACGATGACGGAGGGGTCATAGGTGACGAGCGCCTCCATTGATTCCGGGCCATTGTAAGCGATTTTCAGGAATTCGGGCCGTGACGCGCGAGGGATGCCGGCGAGCATCCGGGCAATGTTGTCGACGACGAAGTTTCCGATCTGGTCATCGGGGATACCGCAGTCCTGCACGTTCGGGTTGAAGACCTCGAGGAAGTAGCGGAATCCGTTCTGAGCCGCTTCGATGCGAAAATCCTTGAACTGTTCGAGGCTGAACCAATCGGCGTCGAGGTCGTTGTTAAACGTGACCGAGTAGAGACCCAGGTTAACATCAGGAACCTGCCCGTCTTCGGGCAGGAGGGTGCCGTACTGGGCCTCCTCGATTGTGGTAGTTGCAAAGGGCCTTGATGCGTGTTTCTGGTAACTCCCGCCTCTTGATGCCCAGAGGTCGGTGGTATCGTTTGCGCGGACCGCAGGCGTCACGGCAGAGCTGTCAAAGATTCGGCGCTCGCGTGCCAGAATATCCATGCTGGAGACGGATGTCAGGAGGATATCGATCTTTGCCTGATCGACAAGCTCCGCGAGACCGTCGCAGAAGCAGTGGATCGATGTTTTCGGTGGGAGCGTCGCGACACCCCAGGACATGTCCGGATCCGCGGCATACGCGATGATGAAGGCGTCTGTGTTCGGATCTGTGCGAATGTCTTCCAGTTTGGAATCCAGCGATTTCAAAATAGGCCAACCTTGTGAGTTTCCGTGGACCGGATGTCATGCGATTTCCGGCATCCGGTAGACGCGAGCTGCAGTGTCGTGGAATAGTGCGGCTTGTTCGGATAACGGCAAGTGAGATGTCCAGCGGTGAAACAGTCCGTAGAGCGTCGGGATATCGATCCCGTGGATACGATCGACAGGATAGTTGCTGGCGAACATGCAGCGGTCGGGACCAAAGAGTTCGATCGTCTCAAGGACCAGATCTCTAACTCTGGCTTCCTTTTCCGGGTCTTCGTGATAGCCATTCTGGCCAAAGTAGAGCATCGAGAGCTTGATATGGGTGTGGGAGACTCCTGCCAGGACACGCATCCCTTCCCTCCACATCTGCTCGTAGGCTTCGTCCTCACCCTCGTGGAACGAGCCAAGATGATCCAGGATGACGGGGGTTTGTGGATAACCCGAGAAGGTCTCAGCGGCATCCAGGAGTTGATGCGGGTTGCACTGCAGGTCGAAGGACAGTCCGAGCTCACCCAGCAAAGCGACTCCCTCCTGGAAGACAGGATCGGAAAGGAAACGGTCGTGTTCAACCTGAGGCCAGGTGAGGTCCGGGTTCTCGCCGTGATGATTGAGGATCATGCGAACGCCACGGAGTCGTCCTCCCGCCACATCCAGATGCTCCTGTAGGACTGCGGAAGACTCATCGGTGCTTCTCCCGAGATGCACGAAGGCGGCGATCCCGATCGGGTGACCGGTTTGGGCCATCTGATTGACTACAAATCGGGTCTCTCCAATCGTGTCGAGAGCATAGCCACCGGGCATCTGTCCCACGATCGTCTCCACGTGCACACTGGAGACAATCTTGAGGGGTGCCGGTAGCTTGCTCATATCGTCGAGGTAGTCTGAGGCGAGATAGACGGGCTTTGGGTGCTTGTCAGCGTTGCCCAGGTTGGGGTTCGGTCTCCGGTTGATATCCCAGAGGTGGAAGTGGGGATCACAGACGGGGATGGCTTCCATTATTCTGCTCCGATTGTTGTGAGAGGCTTGCAGTCAACCCCGAGTGAGTCATCTCGCTGGCTCGTCGCCACGGATGCTTAGTAGAAAGAGGATGCCGCTGACTGCCGCAAGCAGGAAGCCGATCAGCGATATCGGTGGGAGACCGCCGTGCCAGTTAGTAGCATCCGACCAACCGATTGAATCCATTGCGACCAGATGTCCCGCTACGGCAAGCGATGACAGGGCTTGCAAGGCAATCTTGATTGACTTGGTCGGCAGGCGATACCGAATGAGCCAGAAACCGTAGGCACCCAATACGCCCGACCCGATCGCCAATTGACCTCGCATACTCATCGTGTCCTGAGTAAAGAAAGTCGGGTAGTAGGCCTTGGAGAGCATTGCCAGAGAGAGGATGAGGTGAACGTAACCGGCCTGCAGAGCCGCCATCCCGTAGAAGTGTGTTTGATCCGGCAAGCCGCGGCGGTGCGAAACAGCGGCCCCAAAGAGAAGTGTAACCGATGCCATCGACACGGCTTTATTCAGAAGAAACGCAGGTATCTGGTCGGTAGCGATGGGACCGAAAACGACATAACGAAGCAACGTGTAGGCGATGCAGGCGAGCAGGATGGCAATCGCGATACGGATCATGTGCATGCCTGATTTTCGATGTCCCAGCCCTTGTCTGGCTCTGCGATAAAACGCATTTCTTCATCACGAGTTGGGTGCTTGATCAGCATCTCTCGCGAGTGAAGGGCGATCCCATCAGGAATGAATGGGAGAGTCGAGCCGTACCGTCTGTCGCCCAGTATTGCATGGCCCCGATGTGAAAATTGCACTCGAATCTGGTGGTGTCTTCCGGTTTCAAGGTTGATTGCCACCTTACTCACGCCCGCATCGACTCCTGTTCGGCAGAAGCTCAGATGCGCCTCTTTTCCTTCCAATGAATCGACAATTCTGGACGTATACTCGATTCGCTCGAGGCGGTCGATCCAGGTCGCCGTTTCCGGAACCTTGCCATATACCTGCGCCCAGTAGGTCTTACGGGGCCGGTGCGATCGTATTTCCTCGGACAAGCGAGAGGCCGCTTTCGATGTTCTTGCGAGGACGACAACGCCTGATGCCGGTCGATCGAGCCGATGGACAAGGCTCAGAAAGACGTTTCCCTGCTTACCGTACTTTTCGCGCAGCCAGGCTTTCCCCTCATCGAGCAAGGTAGGTCTACCCGTTTGATCGCCCTGGACCAACTGGCCGCAGGGCTTGTTTACGACAAGCAGGTGATTGTCATCGTAGATCACATCCATATGTGCGGATTCCCAGCCATTCGGTTCGCATTATACAGGGAAGGCTGAACT
>CAYYGZ010000153.1:0-11924 GCA_964471275.1 uncultured bacterium
GAGGATCGTTGGAGAAGCGGCAAATTCGAAGATTGGATTGGATGGCTATCTCATCCAGGCTGCTTCTCCCTTCGCTACGCGATTCATGGTCGTTGGGCCCTTCGATCGGAAAAACGCCGATAACACTGACAAACTCCTGCCCCCTGAACAGACGCTCGATCTCAAAACCTCCTACCAGGGCGCCGACGGAGCTGAAATCTTCTGGAAGACCGCGGACGCAGAAGGAAACGGCAGACTGAATTTCCTGTCCGCCTTTCCAAATGCCCCTTCACTCACACAGGGCTACACACTGACATCCGTCTAATCGGAAACACCGAGAGATGCAATCCTCCTGGTTGGTGCGGACGATCAGGTAGCGGTTTGGGTGAATGACAAGGAAGTCCACCGAAACAACTGGCGCCGTGGAGCCAGCCCGGACGAAGACACCATTCCGTGCAATCTGCTGGCGGGATGGGCCCAAGTGCTCTATCGCGTTGGCCAGAACGGTGGCAACTGGGCTATGTATCTACGTTTCAACGATCCTGATGGCTCACTGTGCTACACCGTCAGATCGCGTTAGAATGATCGGTAGCGATTTCCCTGAGCAGGTCGCTCACAGATCAGAATGGAGCCTTCTCACACAACCGATCGAGCATCTGACCGTATCGCAGGGCGACCACATCTGACGCGAAAGTAAACCATCCGCCTTTCGATACGATCTGCATCTGTGATACCACGGACCGAAGCCCGGTCTGTGTGCACACGACGTCGCTCAAAGTGAACTGTCAGAAACGTAACAGAGGGCTGACGACTCAAATGCCAGACAATCTCCCACTCTCCCGTTTCACCGTCCTCGATCTGACCCGCGTGCGATCGGGCCCCACAGCCGTGCGCCAGCTCGCTGACTGGGGAGCCGACGTCATCAAAATCGAAGCGCCCGAATCGATTGACAGTACCGGCGGTATGGGTGGCCCCCGCCACGGCCCCGACTTCCAGAACCTACACCGCAACAAACGCAGCATGACGCTGAACCTGAAGTCCGATGCCGGACTCGCAACCTTCACGCGCATGGTCAAGACGGCTGACGTCGTCGTTGAAAACTTCCGACCTGACGTCAAGACACGCCTGAAGGTCAACTATGATGCGTGCCGAGCTGTCAATCCGCGCATCGTCTACGGCAGCGTCTCGGGTTTCGGCCAGGACGGGCCCTACAGTCAGCGTCCCGGTTTCGACCAAATCGCCCAGGGCATGGGAGGTCTGATGTGGATCACGGGAATCCCGGGACAGGGCCCCGTTCGTGTGGGTATCCCCGTGGCTGACCTGACAGCAGGCCTTTACGCGGCAATTGGCATTCTCACCGCCCTGCTGCAGCGAGACCAGACGGGCGAAGGTCAGCACGTCCACACCTCGCTGCTGGAGGCACAGGTGACCATGCTCGATTTCCAAGCGGCCCGCTGGATCACTGGGGGTGAGGTGCCCGGACAGGCTGGTAACAATCACCCGACCAGCATCCCGACTGGGGTCTTCGAAACAAGCGATGGATTCATCAATATCGCTACAACGGGGGAGGAAATTTGGCAGCGTCTATGCAGGGCGATCGGCGCATCACATTTGATCGACGATCCAAGGTATGTCGACGGGCCGGCGCGCCTCACACACCGGGATGCGTGTAACGCCGATCTGCAAACACATCTCAGAGACAGCACGAGTGCTGAGTGGATAGCGTCCTTGAACGAAGCCGGCGTACCTTGCGGCCCGATCTACAGGATGGACGAAATGTGGTCAGATCCCCATGTCCAGCACCTCAGAATGGCGCGTCAGGTAACAAACAGCGAGGTGGGCAACCTGAACGTGGTTCGGAACGCAGTCAACCTCAGCGCTGCTCCCGATCCCCCTTATACAGGATCGCCGGAGCGCGGAGAACACACCGAAGAAATTCTGCGGGAGTTCGGATTCAGCGAGGATGAAATCGAAGCGTTGAAGAAGGAAGACATCGTATGAGCGAAGACCAACCCCTGTTGACTCACATCGAGTCTGGCATCGGATATCTGAGATTCAACCGACCTGCGAAACACAATGCCATCACCTTCGACATGTGGCGTGGTCTGGGCGAGACGATGGATCGGTACGCATCGGATGACGAGGTACGTGTAATCGTCCTGTCCGGCGAGGGTGGCAAGGCCTTCTCGAGCGGAGCAGACATAACGCAATTCGAAGAACAGCGTACTTCCGCGAACGCAGTCGAGATCTACAATAATGCCCTGGATGATGCCTGTCGGAAGCTGACCGAGATTGCCAAACCGACACTCGCAAAGATACAGGGCTACTGCATGGGAGGAGGTTTGGCGACGTCGATCTGCTGCGACTTACGAATCGCGTCCTCTGACTCCACCTTCGCGATCCCGGCGGCCAAACTGGGTGTCGGCTATGCTTACGGGTCCCTCAGGACACTTGCATTCCTGGTTGGGCCGGCTTCCGCAAAAGAGATCATGTTCACGGGGCGACGTTTCAGCGCGTCTGAAGTGCGCGATATGGGATTGATCAATCGCGTCGTCGACCCCAGGGAACTCGATACTGTTGTGATGGAGTATACAGAAACGCTTGCCGCCAATGCACCCCTGACGATCACTGCGTGCAAGCGTGTCTTCGCTGAGCTCGCCATGGATCCCGCAGATCGAGATGTAGATGCGTGCAATCAGCTCGTAGATGACTGTTTCCAGTCAGACGATTACAAAGAGGGCCGTCAGGCTTTTCTGGAAAAAAGAAAACCCGATTTTCGGGGCCGATGAATTCAGGATTGCTGAGCACCCGGATGCATCAAAACGATTGATTCTTTCGACAAGCTGTCGGTTCAGGATGGGGTCACTCTGGGGCCTACCCCGTCCAATGGTTCTGGATGATGGCATCCAGCGCGAGGTCATTGTACAGGAATCCGATGAACACTTTCTCGAGACGTTGGATATGGATCTCGTCGCGGGATCGAACTTCACAGCCACTACTTTCAGCCAGTGGGGAAATGCCCAGATCATCCTGAACCGGTCCGCAGTTAGGGCATTCGGCCTTACCGAGGCAACCGTCATCGGTGCCAGAATCGCAAGTCGCTCCGAAATGGAGCGAGGACACGATCCAGCCATTGTGGTCGACGTGATGGAAGATGTTCACGGTCGGACGCTGTGAGAATCGATCGCGCCCACGGCGATTCGCAACAAGATCAGGATCGTCAACCATCTGGCCGTTCGCGTCAAGGGCGATGATCTGCCGTCAACGCTGGCCTTCCTCGAGGAGACGTGGGGCAGGTTCGTGCCTGATCAACCTTTCGAATACGGCTTCGTTGACAAGTCACTTGATCAGCTCTACCGGAAGGAAGCGTTGATGGGTCGGCTGATTTCGATATTCACCGGCCTCGCCCTGTTCATCGCCTGTGTCGGCCTCTTCGGATTAGCATCCTACACCGTCAAGCAACGCACAAAGGAAATCGGCACCCGAAAAGCCATCGGCGCGAGCGTGCAGAACATCATTGGCCTCCTCTCCGGGGAATCACCCAACTCGTCCTCAGGGCGGACCTCATCGCCTGCCTCAACGACTTCGCCTACCGCACTGACACGGCCCTCTGGGTCTTCGTCGCCGGCGGTATATCCACCTTCCTCCTCGCATGATCACCGTCGGCTACCACGCCGTCCGATCCGCGACAATGAATCCCGTCGACGCACTCAGACAGGAGTAAAGAATCACGGTTCCCGTGAAGCACCACAAAGACCTGATCACCTTTCTCCGGCCTGACGTACGGTAGCCTCTGGTACGCGGGGCTTTCCAAATCGCGCCGTGATCTCGATCTTGATCATCACACAGTGACTTCCTGACCTATCGCGTGCCAGAGGAAAGCTATGTCTGATTTCATCTCACCCGTCCGCACATATATCGATCTCGTCTTCGATCGCTGCCGCCCGTCCAAATCACCATCCGGACTCCTTGCCGATGGCATTGATCTCGAAACCGGTAAGCCGCTGACGTGGGACGGCCAAACCACAACCAACCTCGCCTGTCAACAGAACCTCCTCCGCACGCTGGACACACTCTCTTCAATCACGGGAGACGAAGCGCATCGCGATCGTGCCGACACCTGGATCGGCGAGGCGATCGCCAGAATCCAGGATCCCACCTCCGGCCTGTTCTACTGGGGCGGGCACACCAGTTACGACCTGATCGCCGACGAACCCATCCTCGGCAATCACGAAATGAAGTGTGTCTACCCGTACTACGCCGCCCTCCATCGTGTCTCGCCTGATGCCGTAAGTCGATTCATCGAGGCGAACTGGCACGCACACATATGGGATTGGGAATCCCTGCTGTTCAACCGGCACGGCGAGTATGAGGCCTGGGACCGGAAGTGGGACGTGGAATTCAAGGGGGGATCCGTCCCCATCATCGACAACGCTGCGCTGTCGTTTGTGAACACCGGAAGCGACCTGATCCTGGCGGGGGTGATGCTGCACAAGCTCTCGGGCGATACCACATCCTTACGCTGGGAAAACCACCTGCTCTCACGTTATGAGGACGTCCGTCATCCGGAGACGGGTCTGGCAGGATACCAGTTCAACCACCGGGATCCATGTCGTGTCCGGGCCTCGCTGAAACCGCCATTCGACGACAGAGCGGACATAAACGAAGTCACCGTAGTCACCAACAATGTGATCAAAGTTCGTTATGCCCGGGCGGCCCTCACATTCATGAACGCGTATGCTGAACTTGGCGACGAAGCGGGTAAGCCCCTGATCGAACTGGTCATCCGTGATCTGCACGCACTGGCGGAACACTGCTACAGCCGAAGCGATCACTGCTTCTACCCGGCGATCAACGATGGAACACGCCTCGAGCCGGACAACGCCAATGAAGGTGTCGGATACTGCCCACCAGGCAAGCTAACAGCAGTCCCCGCAGACGGATTGCTGTTTCTTTCTTACGCACGTGCCTACAACCTGACGCGTCAGGAGACGTTCAGGGAAATGGCGGAATCGCTGGCCTCAGGTATGGGCTGGGATGGCTTCACTGTACCGGACGGGTATGAGGGCAATACCCTCGAGCCTGATCCACATCGCTGGGTGAATTTCGGCCAGAACGACGTTTGTGGGCTCTTCGGTCTCCTCGAGATGCACTCTGCCACTGGTGAGGCGAGTATCCTGAAGTCGGCCCAGATTCTCGGAAACCAGTTGATCGACCGTTACACAGTCGACGGCTGGATCACATCACACGGTCCCACAGGCGAAGCGAACATCGACACAGCCCTTCCGCTCGCGCTGCTGCACCTCGAAGCGGCCGGTACAGGATCACGCAGCGCGCTGCCGATGTTTTTTGCCAACAACACCTACTTCGATCCGAAGATCGTGATCCGGAAGCGAGCGCAGAACTGAGGATGTAGAACCAGATAAGCCACCGAGCACGCCCTTCGACTCCGCTCCCACTTTCGCCAGTTAGCTACGATCGGGCGTGGCGGGCGTCCTCCAAACACAGAAGGGAAGGAGAGAACAACTACCGCGTTCCAGACAGAGTAAGTCGCTATCGTGGAACCTAGAACGCCTTCGCCTTTTTAGAGCGCCTCTTCTCCAATGAAAAGCCGCACCGTAATCCTCTCCCTTCTGATGGCCATTGCCGTGAACATCCTCCCGGCCTGGTCGAGTCTCATTCTGCACTCATCACGGATGGACTACGCACACGTTTCAATCGCATTTCTTGTCCCGTTTTTTGCCTTGCTCTTCGTCAACCAGCTTCTGCACAAGCGGAACTCCGGGCTCCCCTCTTCTGAATTGATCATCATCTGCTGCGTCGGACTTGTTTCCGCCACGATGCAGGGCGAGTGGCTCTCCGGCTACCTGCTCGGCACGATCAGCTCGCCCTACTACTTCACCACGCCCGAGAACCGCTGGGCGGAGCTCCTCCATCCCCACCTGCCTGCCTGGGCCGTCCTGACAGATCAGGCAGCCATACGCACCTTCCACGAAAGCATCCCACCGATCAAAGCGATTCCGTGGGGTGCCTGGTCACAGCCCGTTCTCTGGTGGTCGACGTTCATAATCGCGATGCTGGTTGCGGGTCTGTCGATGACCACGATCTTCAGACGGCAGTGGACAGAGAACGAAAAACTCGCGTTCCCGGTCGCAGCCGGCCTGCTCGAACTGACGGGCGCAAAGGATAGCGAGTCGAGCCTGGGCATCCTATTCCGCTCTCCCCTTTTCTGGGTAGGCTTCGGATTCACCTTCGGTCTCATTGCCTGGAACATCGTCGGTTGGTCCATCACCGGCTGGCCGGAGATCCCACTACTTCGGAACCGAAATCTTCGAATAGGTCGTGGATTCCCATCGATGATGTTTGTCGTACATCCGATGACGATCGCCTTTGGATACTTCACCAAATCCGAAGTCCTGTTCAGCATCTGGTTCTTCCACCTTGTGGCTATCCTACAGGCTGGGATCTTCAATCGTCTCGGATACGAAATCGGTTCAGCGGATCCGTGGGGAAGCTTCCACACCGCCATCGGCTGGCAGAGCTTTGGTGGTATGATTGTCTTCGTCGGATGGGGAGTCTGGATTGCTCGGCACCACCTTCGCAGCGTCTATCGACAGGCCGTCTACAGGGAGAACACGGTCGACGACAGCAACGAACTGATGTCTTACCGGACAGCCTTCTGGCTTTTTGTGGGGTGCTCGATCTATGCCTTCCTGTTTCTCCATCAGGCGGGCCTCGACTGGGGCCCATCACTCGCGTTCTGGTTTGGGACTGCTGTTCTCTACCTTGGGTTGGCGCGTATTATCGTGGAAAGCGGACTCGTCTTCATTCGAGGACCGATCACCGCGCAGGCATTCACCTGGCATCTGCTCGGTCCGGCCGTCATCAGTCCGGAAGGCGCGATCGCCATCGGTCTGACCCAGACGTTTTTCTGCGACGCAAAAACCTTAGGAATCACGGCGCTTGCGCACGTTCCACGACTGGGCGAAGCACTGAGTCGGCGTGTCCGGAGACAGCTCGGACCGCTTGTGATCACCAGCTGCGTCATCGGTGCGGGTGCGATCATCCTGTTCACATTGTTCAAGTCGTATCGGGGTGTCGGCGCCTACAACTTCGGGGTCGTCAGTTACCGGGGGGCGGGGGGAAGTGCTGCGGAATCCTGGCAGATCATCGCCAAGCGCCTGCAGCAGACCTTCGCGACCGACTGGAAGCGCGTCGGCTTTCTCGGAATCGGCGGTGCGATCACGGCTGGAATGGTCGGACTTCGGTATTGGATACCGAGCTTCTCGATTCATCCGATCGGCTTCGCCATCGGCGCTTCACTGATCATGCGAAGCAGCGCCTCATCGATCTTCATCGTCTGGATGGTCAAGTCTATCATCCTGAAGCTTGGCAGCCTGGCCAGATACCGCCAGTACTCGCCGCTCTTCCTGGGCATGATGGTCGGCCACACCTTCGGCATCGGACTGGGCGTTCTGGTGGACGCTATCTTCTTCCCGGGCGAGGGCCATAAACTTAACCGATGGTAGGCACCCAGAAACCCACCCTCCGACAAAGAGCAGGGGGCAGAGCGCAGGGCAATTGCGTTACGTCATCAGGGCTTTGCTTCTCAATCTTCTATCCTGGAGCCTCGATCCCATGAACATCCTCTTCCTCCTCACCGACAACCAGCGCGCCGACCTCCTCGGCTGTGCGGGAAACCCTATCATCCAAACGCCACACATCGATGCCCTCGCTGCACAGGGCACTCGTTTCGCCAACGCCTTCGCCACCAGCCCAATCTGTGCCGCCAGTCGCGCCAGCTACCTGACCGGATGCTACGAACGCCGTCACCGATTCACCTTCCTTACGCCCCCGCTGCGGAGGCCCTTTACTGAAAACAGCTATCCTGCCCTCCTGAAGTCCGCGGGTTATCACACGGGCTTCATCGGGAAGTTCGGTGTCGCCAGAAAGGGCATCGAACCATCGCTGAAAAATCCCGATGCTCTCACAGAAATGTTCAACCACTTCGACAACTACGAACACTGGACGGAGGACGACTACGAGATCCCGCAGTCCGATGGCACGGTTCGGCACCTGTCTGACATCACAGGCGACAAGGCCATCGACTTCCTGCAACGACACGCTGGCTCGGCGTTCGACCGGCCATTCTGTCTATCCGTCAGCTTCAATGCGCCTCACGCTCAGGACGATGACCCGCGTCATTACATATGGCCAGATTCGGAGAGTGGCTTGTACACAGGCGACCGCATTCCCGAACCCATAAATCGCGGCCCTGGTTTCTTCGCGTCTCTACCCGAGTTCGTGCGCGAATCCGAAAACCGGAAACGATGGCATACGCGCTTTGACACACCCGAGAACTATCAGCGCTGTATGAAGGGGTTGTATCGGATGGTGACGGGGATCGATCGGAATGTGGGACGGATTCGTGACGCGCTTAGACAGCTTTCACTCCAGGAGGAGACAATCATCATCTTCGCTTCCGATCACGGGATGTACTACGGAGAGCGGGGCCTGAGTGATTGCTGGCAGCTAAACGAGGAGTCCATTCGTATTCCATTAATCGTCCACGATCCGAGGTACGCTCAGCTGGCCCAGGTCCGGCAGGAAATGGCGCTAAACATCGACGTCGCCCCAACCATTCTCGATCTCTGCGGGCTGCCGGTCCAGCCGACCATTCAAGGCCGGAGTCTTCTTCCCCTAGTCAAGGATGCAGAAGTCTCCTGGCGTTCGAATTTCTTGTGCGAGCATCTCTTCGACCGTTCCGACATCCCGAAGAGCGAAGGTGTCCGAACGCAGACGTGGAAGTATATTCGGTACTTCGAGCAAGACCCTGTTTACGAGGAACTCTACGATCTGACAAGCGATCCGCACGAATCGTATAATCTTGCATCGCACACCGACCATGCCGAGCATCTGGACGCAATGCGCGTGGAATGCACCGACCTCTGCAGCCGTTTGACATAAGTGTGTCGGCCTAACCGCCTTTCAATCATCAATCTTCTATCTTAGATCCTCAATCCCATGAACATCCTCTTCCTTTTCACCGACCAGCAATCCAACTTCGCCCTGAGCTGCGCGGGAAACCCCTACCTCTCCACGCCGCATATGGACAGCCTTGCCAATTCTGGTGCCCGATTCGAGCAAGGCTATTGCGCCGCACCTGTCTGTGGACCGTCGCGTGCTTGTGTCGCCACGGGTAGAATGCCGCACGAAAACGGCGTGCTTGTGAACGGGATGTCCATCCCGCCAGAAATGCCCACGATGGGCGAAATCTTTCGCGACGGTGGCTACCGGACAGCGTGGGCGGGACGGTGGTGTGTTCCGGACAACGGACTCGACATCCGTGGATTCGACAGCCTCCACGACACGAGCCAGCCGCTTGGGCAGGGCATGTTTGCCGACAGCCACGTCGCAGACTGCGCGATCGACTTCCTGCGCCAGAGCGACGAGCAGCCTTTCCTCCTTGGTGTGTCCCTCTGCAATCCCCACGACATCTGCTATTGGATCATGCAGCAGTCCACCCCGCAGGGTGATCTGGACTCGCATACCGTTGAATTGAAGAAGAAGGCCGATGAACTGAGATTCAATTTCACCACCGAAGGCGAACTTCCACCTCTGCCCGAAAACTTTGAAATCGATCCGGAAGAACCGGAGTTCCTGGGCAAATGCCGACGGCGTTCGCATTATGGTCAGGAGGGAACCTTCACCTGGAACTGGACCGAGGAGACGTGGCAGCGGTATCTCCACGCCTACTATCGATTGACGGAGATGGTCGATATCCAGATTGGCCGCGTAATGTCTGCCTTACACGAGGCGGGATTGGCGGAGGACACGCTCGTCGTCATGACGAGCGATCACGGGGAAGGAATGGCGGCCCATCACTGGGTCGTAAAACTGGGGCTATATGAGGAGCCGGGGCGCGTGCCCCTCCTCCTCTCTTGCCCGGGAGCAATCCCAGATGGCACGGTCAATGCGGGTCATCTCGCGTCCGGGATCGACATCCTGCCGACCATGTGCGACTACACGAATGTCACGTGTCCCGAGGTGACAGGGATCAGTCTGCGTCCAGCTGTCGAGCGTCCTGATGATCCCGGTCGTCCGTTCCTAGTCTCCGAACTGCATCCTGATCCAACCGATCTGGATCTTCAAGCTCGAATGGTACGCTCTCCGCGCCACAAATACATCGCCTTCTCCGAAGGCGCGAACCCCGAGCAACTCTTCGATCTCGAATCTGATCCTGGCGAAACCATGAAACTCGCTCAGAGCTCTTCTGCAGGGGGCGTCCTGGCAAGCCATCGCAGCATGTTGAGTTCCTGGCTCACCCAGACCTCCGACCCATTCTCTCTTCCAATCGGTACCTGACTTCCCGAGCACTACAAGCCAGGCACTAAGGACTGTTTCTGCTTCCGATTTGACGTACTATACATCTGCCAAGTCACTGTGAATATCCAAATGCGATTTCCTAACGGATAACAACGACCCCCAAGACATCACACGAATCAACAGGAGCACGCCTTGACCCCAAAACAGCACAACGGTGACTTCCTCAAGTCCCTCAGTAACCCTCATCGCGAGGAACGCGCGAGATCGATCCTTGACCTCATTGAACTGGGTACTTTTGACCTCGATCTCGCTACCTGGCTGGCCTCGCGCGCCTCGCTTGGTGATTCGTGGATCAGCGGATCCGGTCCGGGAGGCATCGGCAAGACCACTACGATGCGTACACTGATGAGTTTTGTACCACCGGACAGAAAATTCGTTCGAGCACTTCCGGACGAGATCACAGCCATCCCTGATGATCCACATTGTGTGATGTCGGATGAGCTCAGCGACCATCCGCCCAAGACATACTTGTGGGACCAGGACCTGCGCGATTTTTGCAAACTCAAAGAGAAGGGCCATTCACTCGTCGGCAACGTGCACGCGGATGGCCTGGCAGAAATACACGGGCAGTTCGTCGACATCTGCAGTGTGCCCGAGTCGCAGTTCCGTACGCTCAACGTGCTGATTTTCATTTGTCTTGAGGGGGGCAATCCGGAGGGTCAAAGGCGGATCAAGGACGATGTCACGCGACGTGTTGTGAACAAGATCTACTACTCGGATGGCACGTCGGATCACGTATCTGTCTTCGCCCCAGAGCAGGGACTACTCGACAGCGCCCCCCGAGACGTGGAACGCGAGACCGAAATCAAGGGATTCCTCCAGGACGTGCTCGAATCCGATGAGCGATCACTGGAAGGCGTACGTAAGCAGTTTCTCGACCGATAGGAGCTCAGGATGGAGTGTGTGAGAATCGGAGTGATCGGTGTCGGCAACCGGGGAAGATACCACATCCGAATCCTGAACGAATTCGAGGATGTCGTGCTTGCAACAGTCTGCGATCCGATTGCCGATGGACGTAATGCGACGGCGGACGAATACGGGATACCGGAGCGCCATTCCGATCTCGAGATGATGCTCGATTCCACGCATCTCGATGCCGTAATCGTAACGTCACCAGCTCACCTGAACGCAAAACTTGCCATGCCTTGCATCGAGCGTGGCCTTCACGTCCTGATGGAAAAACCCCCGGGACTGACCGTCGAGAAAACACGTGAACTCGAACGGGCTGCCAACCAATCGGGTTCCAAGGTGATTGTGGGCTGGAACAGACGATTTCATCCGGTGATCACACAGACCCGCGCATTGATCCTCGATCACGGTCCCGTGACACAGCTGGTTGGTGAGTTTCACAAGAACATCAGCCAGCAGGTCGACTCCGGATCACACACCGAGTCGATACTGGACCAGCTCCTGCTTGAAACACCAATCCACGCGATCGACACTCTCCGTTTCCTGGCCGACGCCGATGTCAAAGATGTGCACAGCATTGTACGCCGATCAATTTCAGCTTACCGCGACGTCCACGCTGCCTTGATCGAATTCAAGAACGGTGTCATTGC
>CAYYGZ010000154.1:0-11801 GCA_964471275.1 uncultured bacterium
CCGGCGATCAGAGCGATACCGACCGTTCGCATGTAGTAGGCACACATAACGGCCAGAACCGCGAGCGCAAGCGATCTTCGGCTCGGATGCTTGGCCGAGTGTTCCAATGCGGCGAGAGCAACGAGAGATACCAGCAGGTAGGGAATCTCAGACATGATCTGGTGTGAAAAGTCGAGAACAAAGTGGCTGGATATCGTAGTGGCTGTCACCAGTACCGCAGGCAACAATCCTACGTGGCGCCGCACGTAGAGGTAGAGCAACGGGATCGCCGCGACGAAGGTAAACATCACGAGGAGTTTCATGCTCAACACGCTGTGCGGAAGGACGAGATGAACCAGAGCAAGCAGTAACGGGAAAACAAAGGGATACTTTGTTGCTGGTGTCATATCGGGCGAGCAGATGTATGTGAGTCCGTGACCCTCTGCGATCGATCTGCCGAGGACAATGAACTCGGCGTTGTCACCACTCAAACCCAACCGATTGTCGAAGGTGAACACCCCTATGGCAAGCGCCAGAGTTGTGAAGGCCCAGGGCAGCAAGTTCTGGGGATCGGTGAAAGCCCAGCTGCGTTTTGGTTTTGTGGGGGCAGTTTCTGTAGCCGGAGCTTTCCTGGGTCTACGTTTTCTGGCCATCGGATCAGGCCACCTGCTTCTGGTCGTTGGGTCTGGGCCGCGAGAAGTAAACAAGCCCACCGACCAGGATGAGGGCCGAAATCAGCGATACCCATCGACACATCTGAGCAAGCGCGTCGTGGTAAATCAGCGAGATTGTGTATTCACCGGCAGGGACGACTACGGCCTGCCAGACGTAGTTGGCGCGATGGATCTGGACCGGCTCACCATCGATCTCGGCCGACCAGTATGGGTGGAAGTTCTGGCAGACAACCAGGACCCGGGGATGGGCAGCATTGACAGTCAGTACGATCTCGCCTTGTCGTGCGTTGAACGACTCGACCACGACTGTCTCGTCGGAAGAGACCTCCGGTGTGACGACGAGGCCTGGATCGGATTCCAGGATGACCTGCGTGATTGGGTTGAATGTGTCCGCAGACAGCTGATTCAGAACCTGGTCACCGTCCATGATTGTGACGGGATCACCGGAGAGGTAGAAGAAGGGCTGAGCATTCTGGTTCCGGAACAGATAGGTTCCTCGTTCGTTGGCTACCGCTTCGACTCCCCGCCGGAGACTGACTTTACCTTCGGTCGATCCCGGGCCGACTAACGGAGGCAGCACAGCCTGAACTCTCTGTGCACCGATCGCGAGGTACTTCACGTTCAGAACATTCATCAGCTTGTAAGTTGGTTCTCTCAGACCTTTCTGCAGGGACTCCATCAGCCTCACGGTCGCACGATCGTACCGTCTGAGAATGAACGGCTCGTGGTAATTAACGGTCAGGAGATCGACGCTTTCAGGGAATTGGACATCACCCGCCGGGACCCAGGTTCGATGGTATCCCGCATCTGATTCGATCGTGCCGAGTGTCTGCGGGATGAGGACATCTGGGTCGGGGGATCGCTCGGGATCGACGTATTTCAGGAATTGCTTGTCGATTCGCCACGTGTCAATCAGGATGACAGGCAACAGCGCAAGTATCAGCGTCTGTGCCGGTATCCTCTTCTGGATTCTGAGATAGGTTAAGACCGCGAGGGACACCCACCAGAGCAGAGCCAACCACGCGCCCGTGGTCAGCGACGGCAGATTCGCAGTAGCGATCTGTATCTTCTCGGATGCCGCATCGGACCAGAAGACGCGTGTCCATCCGGTGATGACCGACTCCGGAGCGAGCGCGGTGATCAGGAACACTGCACCCACTGTGCCACCGAAAGGTAGCAATTGTTTTGGGTCGAGATCTATGTCTCGGCACAGCAGTCGATCGATACTCATCGCTGCCAGGAGTACGGCAGGGAATGCGAAAAGGAAGGCGATCATTCCCGGGGTGCGGAGTAAGTTTGTTCCTGGTACAAAATGAAAGAAGAAGTTGAAAACGGGTGTATGCGGTCCGAGTGAGAACGCCAGCGTGATCGCGATCAGGACAGCTAACGGTAGGACGCGCCTGTCTCTCCTGATACGACCGAGCGCGAGTGCCGCGAAGAAGACGACCGCGATCCCAAAGTACTCCGCATTGAGTTTGAGGGCATTGCGACCCCAGTAGAGATTCTGCCTGTCCTGCGGTTTGAAGAAGTGGACGAATTCCGGAATCAGGAGGGACGCGATTTCTTCCGGATGCAGAGACCAGGACTGTGCATACTCCTTGGTAACGCCCTGACCCTGGTCGCCGGCACGACGCGATTCGGTTTTCGTGTATTTGTAAGCAGGGAAGGTCCCGGCCGCACCGACGGCGAGTCCAAGGATGATTCCAGCGGCTGCGAGACTCGATCGCAGCGCGGCCATCCGAATGTCGCGCTCACCCACGTAGGTCTGGATCAGCCTGACGCCAAAGAGGATTCCTAGGCCAATGAGCGCATAGTAGAGCATCTGCAGGTGAGGCGTATAGATGCCCGCAGCGACACCGGCTCCCAGAACGAATGTGAAGATCGGCTTCCGCGTGTCGATGATCCGATAGAGTGCCCAGACCATCAAGGGCAACAGGCCAATAACGAGCATTTTGCCCTCCTGACCGGGATATACAAAGGTCAGAAGTGTTGGCGAAGATGCGTAGGCGAGACCGGCAAGTGCCGCCGTGGTGCGCTTGAGCGGCAAGCCACGTACGCAGAGATACGTGAAGTATCCGGTGAAGAAGGTGGCGAAGAAGTATCGCCAGCCCAGGTATCGGTGAAACGTCGTGAATGCGTAGATTGGGTAGAGCGGGAAGTATTTCGGCTGGCGGAAGCCGGAGATAGGTGTCCCGCCCAAGTAGCGTTTCCAGTTCTCAGGTGACAGGTCGGCAATCTTCTCTGATGCGGGTTCCTTACCCAGGTGGAACTCCATCCGAGTGTCCAGTCCCTCCATGACATCATCGGAAAAGACAAAACCGGCGAAGTAGATGATCGCGAACAGTAAGAAGAAGACGGGAGCCACCCAGGCCTTTCCAAGAAGGCGCTCAAACAGGAGTCCGTCTTCGTTCTGTTCGTTCTTCACACGTGCCGTGCCCATCGAAGGTCAGTTCCTGTTCTGCGAGTTACGGCCTTCGAGGATCTTTCTGTAAGCGTTCTCCTGGGCGGCCGTAATGTTGTTCCAGGTGAATTGCTCTGCCCACTGCCGGCCTTGCCGGCCCAGTTTGTCCCGAAGCTCCGGGTTGCTCAACAGGCGTCGCATCCCGTCAGCGATTTCATGAACGTTCTCAGCAGCTGCCAGCAAGCCCGTTTCTCCATGCTTCACTGCATCCTGGAGTCCGGGTATCCTTGTTCCTACAACCGCCTTACCGGCCGCAGATGCCTCTATCGCTGAGATGCACCATCCCTCGTATCTCGAGGGTGCGACGTTGAACAGACTTCCTCTGAAAAGCGAAATCTTCGTGTCGGTGTCGACTGGACCGGTGAAGGTCACTCGATCGGATATGCCCTGCCTGTCGGAGAGTTCCTTGAGTTCCTCAAGCCGTTTAGGCGTTCCTCTTCCCGCGACAATCAGGCGAATTTCAGCCGCCTCCTTGCCGATTCGTGCGAAGGCTTCGAAGAGCAGGTCCAACCCTTTTGTATAGGTATCCAATCTACCGAAGTAAAGGATGTAGTCCTCTTCGGAAGGATCGTCGATGAAGCAGGAGGCGTCGACTCCCGTGTAGACAAGGTGAAGACCACGATCGCTGCCCCTGAGCCTGGCCATCTCGTCCAGGACACTCGGCGATATGGAGATAACATCGTCATAGGCCTTGAGCGTCGCCTTCTCCGTGGCGGCCGCGATACGGCCCAGCATGGCGTGTTTTTCAGAGGCGTGTCTCTGCATCAGGTGAAAGCACTCCAGAATGCTGTCCTTGCGTGTGCTCTCAGTGGCGAGAACAGGAGCGAAGGCCGAGAAGGAATAGACCCAGAGATCGGGTGAGGTTCGTGCCACAAACCTGCTGGCCTGAAGTGAGTAGGAGAGTCGGCTCATCGAATAGGTGTGGGAACTGCCGACGTGGATGACGCGAAGGCCGTCGCGCTCCTCCTCAACCTGGACACCTGGGTAGCTGCCGCACAGGACGGTGACATCGTGGTGTTCGGCAAGTCGCTTGCAGATCTCGAATGTCCGGAAGGCGCCTCCGCCTCCCAACCAGGGATTCTTTGGATCATCATAGATGGTGTGCAGTATTCGCATCAGATCCGTTCGTTTATTTTGCCCCGATCAAAGCTGCGGACACGGTCTAGCCTGACCCGTGAGTCGAGGAATCAGGAGGGCCAGGCCTCTTGTGTCTGGAGAGCAGTCGGCCATCCAAGGCGTGTGGCCTGATTGTCGGGTCCCCGCCCAGCTTGGAAATGTCAGACGACCGCAGGCAGCCGCCTCAGTCTGACAAGATCCATCTGTGTGTCGCGCGCTCAGCTTCTCTGTTTGGATGAGACCTGATCGGAGGTAGAGTAGCCTTCTAGATAGGGTATGGTTGTCACGATTCCGCCCTGCGCCGCCACAGTACTACTGCCCACGATTTCGTCGATCGTGTAGTCACCGCCTTTGGCGAGCACGTCCGGTGATAGTTCCTCGATCAATGAAAGAGGCGTGTCCTTCTGGAACACGACAATGAAATCGATCGCGTCCAGATTCGAGAGCTTCTCGATCCGAAGGGAGAGCGGTTCGATCGGACGTCCGGCTCCCTTGATTCGGCGGATCGATGCGTCACTGTTCACGGCTACAACGAGCACATCGCCGAGTCTGGCAGATTCGTTTATGGTGTGAATGTGGCCGGGGTGAAGCAAATCGAAGCAACCGTTGGTGAGTACCACGGTTTGGCCGGAGGAAGCCAGCACCGGTCGTCTCGCAAGCAGATCTGCCGCGCTGATGTGTTTGCCGGAGATCTGCCTGCGGGAACTAGAGGACACCTTTGGTCGACGGGATACCCCGCACGCCTGGGTCGACGGCAACAGCGGAACGGATCGCCCTGGCGACGGCTTTGTAGATCGCCTCAACACTGTGATGCGCGTTCGACCCGCGGATGAGATCGATGTGGAGGTTGATGCGTGCGTGATCGGCCAGACTGCGGAAGAACTCCTCCGTGAGAGCAGAAGGGAAGGCGCCGACCATCTTCTCACCGAACGAGGCGCTGAAAACGAGAAACGGGCGCCCAGAAAAGTCGACGGCAGCTCGCGCGAGTGCTTCGTCCATCGGGATGTATGCGGATCCGAATCGCGTGATTCCCGATTTGTCATCCAGTGCTTTTGCGAACGCCTGTCCGAGGCAGATGCCGATATCCTCGACGGTGTGGTGGGCATCCACCTCGAGATCCCCACTGCACACGACCTTGAGGTCAAACTGACCGTGTCGGGCAAGGGCAATCAGCATGTGGTCGAAAAATCCGATCCCGGTTTCCGCCTCACATTTGCCGGATCCATCGATGTCGAGATCCAGTCGGATGTCTGTTTCGGTTGTCTTCCTGTCGATTGTCGTCTGACGGGACATGTCCGTTCCTATTCGAAAGTTGCCGCAGGTTCAGGCAGTTCTCGGTCGATACGGTCCACCTCGTAACCGAAGCCCGGGGCCGTTACCGTCGAAACATCGAGTACACCACCGTTTCTTCTGTAGATGCCCGGATGTACGGCAGCCTCCGGTAGAGAGGCGTCCGGGTAGAATTGCATACTGTTCGTCTCCAGACCCATGACGGTGCCAACGTGCGCCGCCAACAACGCGTGAGGGATCTGCGCGAGCATCGGGTTTGTCAGATCCTGCACCATCAACCCCATCCCGTGAGCTCGTGCCCAGCACATCGAGAGGATGGCAACCGTCTGGGTCTTGCAGGTCTTGAGGGCAACGCCGGTCCATCCCCGATTTCGGCCGATGTCGAGAAGCCGCCAGTCGTGTGCGCTCTCATCCATGTAGAGCGGCTTGCGGGCCGACACACTATGCGCGTCGATCGGGTTCTTCTCGAGGTCATACGGGAAGGGCTGTTCGACATAGAGAATACGCTGGTAGGTCCGTGGATGGTCCTGAAGCAAACGATCCAGGATGTCGTTCACGTATTCCGCTGTCTCGACCGTACAATTGAAGTCCGTGCACAACCAGTCCACGTCGTGTGTTTCGGCGATTCTGCCGATGTTGACGATGCGATCATAGTCCCAGCCCTCTTCTTGACCGGTCAGCTTAATCTTAAGACAGTTGAGACTGTCACGTCGAATCCAATCATCCAGCACGACGGGGTAACCATCGCCCGGCTCGTTGCCCGTGCGTTCCGCGTCGTAGAGCAGATCGTTGCCGCCGACGGCGTGCCAGGCGGGCACGGTCGCCGGTCTCGGAGATACGAGATAATCAGCTGGATAGCGGTCCCTGAACGAGGCCCCGGTGTTGCGACCGGGTGTCAGGTAGTGCGCCAGATCCCGGTTCAGGTGCTCTGCATCGTATGTGTCGTAGATAGATGTGCCAAGGAGGTGGCCGTAGGCATCGTGGACAGCCAGGTCGAAAGCTGAGTTGCAGACGAGGGCCGCCAGCCAGGGCATCGTGTCGTCTCTGCCGTGGTTGAAGTCGTCCAGTGTTGCAGCGAGCACATCGGTCAGATAAACGTGCCCGACTTCCATCGGGTGACCTGAGTAAGCGAAGTCACCCCAGCCCTTTCCAAGGGCAAGACAAAGGTTCATCATCGCGTCCTGGCGATCATTGAAGCTAGTGCTGCTCGGCCAGGCCCACTGCGCGCTCAGCGGCGCCTCACCCCATCCGATTGCCCATTCACCCGATCGGTTCTCGACAGTGACCCGTGCGCGCGCACAGATGACGCTCTTGAGTTCCTCGGTACCGAAACGATAGGGAATCCGCGTGTCGACCGGTAGAAAGTAGACGGCTGTCGATACCGGTCGAATGTCTGTCGGTTTACCCATCCATTACTCCAGCACTGTCCTCAACGCGTCGAGAAACCTGTCGTTCTCCTCGTGAGTGCCGATGCAGACGCGCAACCCTCGGGCCAACCTGGGATAGCCTGAGACATTTCGGATCAGGACGCCCCTCTCGGCGAGCTGGTCGAAGACCCTCGCAGGCTCATCGACTTCGAACAGGATCAAGTTTGCACTCGACGGGTATGCCGTAATGCTCTTGATCGCTGACAGCTCGGAAAAGATCCGATCTCGTTCACCGATGATGGCGCGTACATTTGCCTCGATCGTTTCACGATGCTGCAGCAACTCAATCGCCGCGATTCGAGAAAATAGATTGATGTCGAATGGCAGCTTGATCTTCTGAATCTGTGCGACGAGGTCAGGGCACGCGATCAGGCATCCGATCCGGATGGCTGCAGCGCCGAAAGCCTTGGACAATGTTTTGAGCACAATCAGATTCCGATGCTCGTCGAGCAGATCGATGGCAGTGTGATCGTTGAATTCAGCGTAGGCTTCGTCGACGACGACAATCGCATCCGTGCTTGTGAGAATACCAGCCAGATCATCGTTGGAGATGTCGCAGCCCGTCGGATTGTTTGGCGAACAGATGACCACAGCTGATACACCCGATGTTGCGGCCTGGTTCAGCGCTTCGAGGTCGTATCCGAAACGATCGTCAAGCGGCACATAGACCGGATCGCCACCGAGTATCTCGGTGAACTGACCGTAGAGCGAAAAGCTGGGGGACGGGATTGCGACGGAGATGCCGGGTGAGACGATCGCATTCAGGATGTGCTGCACGATCGAGTTCGATCCGTTGGCCACCATGACGTGGTCTTCAGGCACTCCCACGAACCTGGAGACGGCCTGGACGAGGTCGAGCGGCATGGGTTCGGGATAGCGTGACCAGACCTGGTCACGGACCTTTGCGAGGATACTGTCCTTGATCTCGCCGGGTACGTCGAAGGGGCTCTCGTTCTGATTCAGCTTGACCGGGCAATCGTATGCGACGAGGTGATATCCTTCGATCGCGCGGACTTCCGGTCGGATGTGGAGGCTAGGGTCGTTCACTCGAAGTCCGGTGATTGGAGCCTGACTCGAATCGCGTTGGCGTGGCCGTCGAGGCCCTCGGCTTCGGCCATCTGCATGATCGCACCTGCCGTCTTACGCAATCGCTCATCTGTATACGAGATCAGACTGATATCTTTCAAGAATGTGTCGACGCCAACCGAAGACGCATAGCGTGCAGCGCCCGCTGTCGGGAGGATGTGATTTGTGCCCGCGAAGTAGTCGCCCACGGGCTCACTCGATGCCGCACCCAGGAATATCGCACCTGCGTGACGAATCCCGGCCTGCAGCTGCCACGGGTCATCAACGATCAATTCGACGTGCTCGGGTGCAATCTGGTTTGTGAGATCGACAGCCTGTGCGAGGTCATCGACGATTACGATCGCTCCATATCGCGATAATGCCCGTTCGGCCGCTTCGCGGTGCGCCAGATCCGCCAGCTGGGCTGTCAATTCTTCTGCGACCAACGCCGCGATTTCCGGGTCCGGGGTAACGCAAACGGCGGCCTCATACCCGCTACCGTGTTCGGCTTGAGACAGCATATCTGCGGCAACGAGTCTGGGGGCAGCCGACTTATCTGCGATGACGACGATTTCGCTGGGACCCGCGACCATATCGATGTCTACGCGACCAAAAACGCGTTTCTTGGCTATCTGGACGACGGGGTGCCCCGGGCCTACGAGCTTATCGACTCGCTTGATGGTCTCGGTACCATAAGCGAGTGCGGCTACAGCCTGCGCCCCAAATGCGCGATAGATACGATCCACGCCTGCAATCTTGGCGGCTGCCAGAACGGCCGGATGGATGTCGCCGTCAGGCTGTGGCGGCGTTGCTACGGCGATATGAGAGACGCCCGCTACTTTCGCTGGAACCACCGCCATCAGGAGCGTGGAAAAAAGTGGGGCGCTGGCGCCGGGAACGAGAAGGCCTACGCGCTCGATGGGTACGATTCGTTTGCCGAGTATGACACCGTCGCCGTCGTCCACAGACCAGTCTCTTCTTTTCTGGTTTTCGTGGAAGCGATGGATGTTGTCAGCAGCCTCCCGAATCACACGAGTAAGCGAGGGATCAACTCTTCGTTCGGCTGCGTCGAGTTCATCGGGTGTGACGATCAGACGATCGGCAGAGAGCTCGACACCGTCGAACTCTTTCGTGAACGCGAGAACGGCACTGTCCCCGTGCGCTTCAACCTCAGCCACAATGTGGTTGACCGACGCTTCGAGCTCGGGTGTGAATTCGATCGTGCGGGTTATGATGTCGCGGAGTCTAGGGTCCTGCGCAGCTGGTGTGTAGCGGATTGGCTCGAGCACGATGGTCTAGTAGATGACTTTGTTCAGCGGGTATTCGATGATGCCCTCGGCCCCGGCGTCCATGAGCGTCGGGATGATGTCCCTCACCGTACTCTCGTCGACGATGACTTCGATCGCTACCCAGGCATCATCCAGCAGGTTGGAGACGGTCGGATTGTTAAGTGCAGGCAGCTGTCCGACGACCCTGTCGAGGTTCTCGCGTTTCAGGTTCATCTTCAGGCCCACCTTGTCCTCGGCCTGGAAGGCGCCAACAAGCAGGTTCGCGATTCGCTTGGTCTTCTCGCGTTTCCAGGGATCATCCCACGCTTCTTTGTTCATGATGAATCGCGTGGTTGTTTCCATCATCGTGTCCACGACACGAAGCTTGTTCGCTCGGATCGACGATCCGGTTTCCGTGATCTCAACGATGGCATCGACCATCCCTTCCTGCTTCACCTTCGCCTCCGTGGAGCCGTAGGAATACTCCACCTCCGCATTGACGTTCTGGTCGGCGAGCCATTTTCGTGTGACCGTCACGAGTTCGGTCGCTACCCGTTTCCCTTCGAGGTCCGCGATCGTCCTGATCGAGGACTCCTCAGGGACGGCCACGACCCATCTGGCGGGTAGTGCTGTTGTCTTACTGTAAGCGAGTTCGGCAATCTCGACGACATCCGCCTCGTTGTCGAGGACCCAGTCGAGGCCCGTCAGACCGACATCCAGAACGCCACGCTCGACGTAGCGCGCCATTTCCTGTGCTCGTAGAAGAAGGCCCTCCAGTTCCGGGTCGTCGATAGAGGGTGTGTAGGAGCGCGGGCTGACCCGGATCTTGTATCCGGCTCTGGCGAAAAGGCTGAGTGTTGATTCCTGCAGACTGCCCGAGGGCAGCCCGATTTTCAGTCGCTGCATAGAGACTTCTCCAGTCCCGAGTTCAATCGAATTGAGTTGTCAAACCTAAGAGACTTGGAAGATACACGAATTGTTTCTGTGACGTGGAATTATGGTTGCATTCAGGGGTGGGTGTGGGGATCAGGGCAGGACTATCTCGTCTGGCTCTCGAGGTAGGTGATCAGGCCATTGAGCGAGTTGTGGATCTCACGGAAGTACTTGTTCTCCTTGAGATCTCGAATCAGTTCCCATCGATCATATCCGTAGGCGTCACGGGAATACTCAGCCGGATCGTAGTAGAACTTCATGCCGAAGGAGGCGATCTCAGGAGGGTCTTCTTCGTGAGGCCTGTTAACCTCGACACGGACGATCTTGCCTAGGATCTGGATCCGCACCGGAACAGGAGGCTGATAGATCTCCGTCTCCCGGTTGAATTGCAGTTTGGGGTAGAAGTTCATCAAGTAGCAGGTGTTCTCGAGAATCTGGATCTGCTCCTCCATATCCATAAGGCCGTAGTCTTCACCCAGGACGTACTCGAGGAATCCCTTGCTGGACTCCATTTTGATGCCGTCGATACTGAAATCAACCAACTCCGTGCTGAAGCCCGCTTCCTTCTTGATCTCACCGTTGGTTCTGACCGTCATGCTCTCGGTCCCGATGCGAGTGATCTCGGAGATCATGTCGTAGTATTCGGTTGGCGTGTCGCTGCTGGCTTTTGTATGAAAGCTCAGGACGACGACATCAGCGGTTGTCAGGCTGGTCGGGTCCTCCTTGTCAGCCGAAAAGGCAGGTGGCTTTCGGATGTAGAATTGTCTGGAATCTTCCGTGGACGTTTCGAGACCCAAGACATCTGAACTTCCGAGGTCGAGGAGCACGACCTTGTTTGTCCGGTCTTCCACAAACGGCTTGCCGACATAGACGACGCGCGATTTCCGAGGATTCAGGCGAATCGAGTTCTTCATGAACTTGACGACGTCTTCTGGCTCTGGATCCTCAAGGTCCATCTCGTCGGAGAAAGGGATCGTGGCAAGATCGGCGAGCTTGGTCGGAAGTGCTCCCGTGTCCGGGAAGGTGATGTCCGTTTTGGTGACATATAGATCGAAGAGGATCTGGCTGTATACACGCCGCTGCCCGCTCCCTGCCTTATGCGAATACCTGAGAAACGAGCGCCTCTCCTGTTTTCGTATATTTCCGACGGGACGGAGCATGTAAGCGCTGGATATCCGAGGCGCGAGGTTGTCCAGCAAGTCTTCGGGGAATCGGACACGCCCCATAACTTTGCAGTCCACCGTGTGCGGGATACTCTTGTGCAGGAACCACAGGTGGACGATTTCGCCCTTGCCCGTGAACTTGGACTCTTCTTCTGCTGTCAGTCCGTCCGGTGTACTTATGTAGAAGGCCTTGTGCTGGACGAGCACTTCCTCACCGTGCTTGAAAACGAATGCACGATCCATATCTTCGTCCGCGTCCTCGCCGGTGCTCAGTTTGAGCAGACTGCAATTGACAGAATTCGGCCCCATCTGGGCAAAATCCGCTAGGATCTTTTCCAGTGCGTTCCTGCTCCGGCTCCCGCCACCCTTTTTGAAGGGATTAATTTTGAAGGGATTAAACATTAAGACCTTCAATTGCCCTGTTC
>CAYYGZ010000155.1:0-11793 GCA_964471275.1 uncultured bacterium
GGATAAGTTGCGGGCAAACAACTCTTCCGTACGATCTTAGGTGACCCTCATTTCTCCTGGAACAAGGTCCTAACCTGTTAATACTATTCTGGAACAGTACAGTCTAGAACGACAGGTCTATGGCAGTCGAGGACAGTGTGCAGGTTTCGCTGTCGAAGCTCGGATCAGAATCCTGAGCGGCTTGCTTGAACGCAGTCAGATCACCGCCCGATCCGCAGTAACATATCCAGGCGACCTGGCGGCCTTCGGCACGGAGCTCCCGGTCGGTCAGGACTTCAGAGCAGACTGTCAACGGCTCGCTGCACCAGAGCGCAACATAGCCGCCTCCCTTGCGGCCGAAGGCCCAGTGTGTCTGGATTTCGGATTCTTCCAAGGCGTCACACGGCCAGTGGGCGTGCGTAAACGGGATCGGATGATCGTTCGGCGTGTTATAGACCTGGGCCAAGACGCTGCCCTTCTGTACGGTTCGGGGGAGGAAGCCGTTTCCATACCAGAATCCGGGCCGAGAGCTGCTGAAGTCGAAGGTGGCGCCGGGATGGTTGACGAAGATGTGGCAGTCGCGGCCGAGGGTCGCGTGCCAGAGATGCTGCTGGTATCCCTGTCTGCCCGGGATCAAGCCTTGCGTTGCGTATGCGGGATCGATGCGGGACTGGGCTTCCTGCCAGGATGCAGGCACTTGCAGGGATGTCAGCAGGTAGTCCGATGTCTTCTCAAGTGTGATCTCTACACTGGCTTCCCTGTAGGTCTTGCTGACGGGTGCTGCCATCGTGTCGGCGAGATTTGAGGGTGGATCGTAGCCTTCGGAGGCACCGATAAAGGAGATCCAGTCGTTTGACGCCGAGACAGCTCGTGGCGTCGTGTATGCGAGCATTGCCTGGGTGCCAGAGGCGTCAGGAATCAGGACGTTGCGGTAGACACGGCCCTGCGGTCCGACGGTGACACCGTCAAAAGCGTGTTCAGCAATGACGGTGTAGAGCCGATCGATTAAGGCCATCGCTTTCTTCGACATCTCCTCATTATCCGCAAAATCCACAACGTTCAGAAGCGCGCCAACCGTGAGCGGGATGTAGGTGCTGCTCAGGAATTCGTGAAAGCCCTCTCTCTCCTTCTTGTCCAGCCACGCAGAACACCGTTCTCGCCCAATCCGTGCCTGCTCCTCACCACTTCGATCACAATTTGTGAACGTTTCCTCCGCAAACAGATCGCCTGCGATCATCTGACAACTGTGGAACAGTAGCGAATGGTTCTCGCTGTCGAAGCAGAGGGCATCGTTGCCTGGCTCGTCGTGCCAGTAGCGAAATCCGATCGCGGTCCTGTGTATGCGTTTGCGCTCGGCTTCGGTCAACGAAGCGCCCTTGTAGAGCCTGAGAAGTGCCGAAAGAGGAAAATCCGCACAATCCGGTCGATCATCGATCCAATCGCACGCCTCTTCGATAATAGAGGTATCCCCCTCGTGCCGCTGACCGATCGTGTGTCGTGCCAGCACATTCATCACGCCTCCGCGACCCTTACCTTCTCTACTGGCAAGTGCATCGATGAAGCTCTTCTGCGCCTCTTCCACCGTCGTCGACGTTGTGATCTTGATCTGTCGATTCGCAGGGATTTCTAGACGTCGTGACAGTTTCTGACCCGCGGCGACGATCTGTATCTGGACGTTATCGACTCCGGTCGGCAGGTCGCATCGTTCGCCGCCGGTCGGCCAGTTGCGTTCCCCATTCCTTGTCTCGAGGGTTGCGGGCCCTGGTGGTGCGCCGGCTGCTGTTACGCCTCCCGGAAGCAGAATCCGGAGGCTGTCCAGCCACTCGTACGTAGTCCTCAGATCGTCGGTCAGATCGGCTTCACCCGGCATGCGAATCTCGAACTCAGCAGCGCGGTCCAGAACCTGCAGACCAAAGAGCAGACGTGTATCCCGGACTCCCAACGCCTGAACACGAGCTGAGATCTCGTTGCATCCCTCTTTGAGTTCGAGTGTCACTTCGACCGGATCGGGATACATGTAGCGGATACCCAGGTTCCGGGCTACGTGGTTGCCATCGATCCACAGGTCTCCGGCGCCGCACGACCAGAAGCGTACGCGATACGATCCATCTGTGGGTGGGTACAGGTGGGTCGTGCCGAATGTGTTGAGTACCGAGAGGTTGTGCCAGAAGCTGCTCTGCTCTACGAAGATGTTCCGACCGGGATCGTAGAACTCCCACAAGTGCTCGTATGGACCCACGGCACCTATGGATGCGTTCGATGGGGCCGGGCCTATAACCGGATCGATGATGCGTTTGCGGAGATCGGGATCGGATCCGGGCTCACCTTCATAAGGGGCCGTGTGTTCGGGTATCACGAGCCAATGGCGGATATAGCCGGTTTCGTCCGGTGTGAATGACATGATAGGCGCCTAGTAATAGGATGAGGTTGGCCCACTTGGAGATTACTGCAGGTGGCTCTTTGCCTGCGTATGGGCTCGATCACGCAGACGTATCACTAACATGGCCTACAAGGAATTGCTACGCCCAGTCAAAGATGACGGTTGGGCACTCACATTTGCGATGTAGAAGAGACTGGTAGGCTTCCTGAGCTGACTCGGGATCGCATCGGAGGCCCAGCCCCTCGACGCGGACCTTCTCCTCCGCGAGCCAGGTCAGGGCTGTCGCGAAGTTTCCGAAGATGCTCCGGTGGCGAAAGTCGTCCGTGTGTCTGGGGAGCTCCCATTCCCAGCCGCTCCGGATGTCGATGTAATTGAAGAAGACTGTGTGGAGCAGGTCGTGTGCGTATCGTTCCGTGCGTCGGGCCCAGGGGGCCCCCACAAGGACAACCTCCCCGCGCTTGCGGACGATCCGGGCACCGTCGACAACTGCTGCTTCGTGGCCTGAGCAATCGAGAAGCAGCGCGACGTTCCCGGCATCGGAGACTTCTGATACATCCGCGCGCGTTTCCTGGATGCCCAGCCGCCCCGCGAGTTCGCGCCGCTCCGTGTCCGGGTCACAACCAACGACGGTGTAACCGTGGGCGCGGAAGTTTTGAGCACCGAGATTGCCGACCGGACCGAGACCCGTGACGACGACTGTGTCCGGGGGACGTGCGGATGTCGTGATCAGTGTGGTCATCGTGACACCCAGCAGGCGAGCAAAGATCGCCGTGCGAGGGTTGAGACCGTCCGGAAGCGGAAGGGAGGTCTCAGTATCCACGACCTGATAGCTGGCGTGTCTGCCCATACAGAAACGGACGTCGCCGACGGAGACATCGTCGACCTCAGGTCCGATGTGTACCACTCGAAAGACGGCAGAGTAGCCGGGCTGCCTCGGGAATTCGTCACCCAGGTACGAGCCGTTGAGTTCCGTTCCGGGGCTGACAAGGGTGGCGAGTGTTGGTCCGGCAATCTGGTTGGGACCGAGTTCGATCCTCTCTGTGGTAGAGAGAAGTTCGGCGGTTTCCCGGGTGGTGAAGGTGATTTGCTGGAGATCGAGGTTCATGAAGGCAGTGAGTGGTGAAGGACAGGTGAGAACGTTATCGTTCACCTTGAGTGCCGTCCTGGCGGATCAATAACGGTCTTTGATCAGCGGGATCAAAGATGCACGTCGTATCGAAAGGCGGGCGGTTGCTTGCGAATCGAGCAGGGCCCTTCGATACGCCTGACATGATTGATCGCCGACTAGCCAAACACTACCGTCGAGCTAGCAGGCTACCCAGGGGGAACGGTACCGGTTAGTTGAGGATGCGGCGGAGCCGGCGTTTGGCGGTGCCCTCGTGGCGTTTCACCAGCATGACCGAAGAGGAAGCGTAGCGGCCGACTTGGTCAGCGATGATGTATCGACCGCTACGGCTCCGCTTGGCTCTGACCCACGGCTGGTCGGCGCCGGCTAGCTCGTTCATCAATCTGGAAGCGGCCTCCAGACATTCCATACGCCGGTTGTCCGGGCCATAGACGGGACGCTTTGACAGGACCCACTAGCCGGAGTCGTGGTCGATTCACCAGGTTCGATCAGGTTTCAGCTCAATGATCCGGTCCGGGGCGACGAGTTCGTAGGCATCAAGCGCCGCCGTCAGATCATCCATCGTATTCTCGGCGCACCTTCAAGAAGCTGTCGGCATGGTTCAGATTGACCATCTCGACGCCCCAGTCGATGATCCGCCGAAACGAATCGGGGTCGTTCTGTTGGTGGTAGACCATCACACGGATATTCCGCGACCTGGCCTCAGCGATTATGTCTTCCGTTACGTTTTCGAGCCCGATCTCAATGATGTCCATTCCAAAGTGATCGTATCGCTGGATCAATGTGTCGAGGCTGTTTACATTGACCTTGAGTGGCAGACCGGGCGCCTTTTTCTTCAGACCGAGAGCCCAGTCGTTATCACCGGACCAGAAGAAGCAGTCGTTTTCGAAGCCGTGTTTCTGGACCAGCTGTATGATGGCCTCGTGTGTCGCCGACTTGACGTCAAAGAAGATTTTTGCTCTACCGTTGATCCAGTCGAGGAAGTCGGCCACTCTCGGGATTCGTTCCTCGGCATGCTCTGGATCAAACCAGCTTCCCGCATCGAGTGTGTCGAGGATGTGTGAAGGCTGCTGATCTATCCGCCCGGTTCCATTGGTTGTTCGTTCCAACTCAGGACCGTGCAGAACATACAGGACGCCGTCAGCACTTGTGCTGACGTCTATTTCGACATAGTCGACGCCCCAATCGAGACAGATTCGGGAAGAGGCATAGGTGTTTTCCGGTGCGAGTTCATTGGCGCCGCGATGGCAGACAATTTCAGGCAGATTTGTAGGCATGGGCCGCTGAGAACAGAAAGATGTTGTGTGAGGTTCAAAAGCGTGGCCGAAAGGTAGAGGAAGGCTTTGGATGTGGCAACCCTGGAAGACAATACGATGAGCGGACGATTTCAGGCGATGATCGTTCGCGAGGATGGTGGAAGCTACACGCGTTCGGTGGAGGAGCGGGAGATTGCGGATCTGCCGGATGGGGATGTGATTATTCGCGTTCACTATTCCTCGCTGAACTACAAGGATGCGCTGTCCGCCACCGGCCATCGTGGCGTGACAAAGCAATATCCGCATACACCCGGGGTCGATGCCGCCGGTGAGGTGGTCTCCTCACGTCTACCCGACCTGAAACCTGGTGACCCGGTGACGGTGACGGACTACGATCTGGGGATGAACACACCCGGTGGTTGGGGAGAGGCGATCTCCGTTCCAGCGGGCTGGGTTGTTCCTCTACCAGACGGGCTGACGATGAGAGAAAGTATGGCGATCGGGACTGCTGGTCTCACCTCCGCCCTCTCTGTGCTGGAGATCACACGCTCGGGTATCACGCCAGATCGCGGTGATATCTTGGTTACCGGTGCGACCGGAGGAGTTGGCAGTTTTGCCGTTGCGATCCTTGCACAGGCGGGATTCGGTGTCGTTGCTGCGACCGGGAAGCCTGTCGCGCGTCCCTACCTGATGGATCTGGGAGCGAGCGAGGTAATCGACAGACAGAACATCGATCCGCATCCGGATCGACCGATGAACAAGGGACGGTATGCCGGTGTTGTGGATACGGTAGGCGGAGACATCCTGGCCGGGGCGATGAAGTCGGTGTTGCCAGGAGGGGCGGTGACGTGTTGTGGGCTAGTTGCGTCTCCTGATCTGAAGACGACGGTTTACCCATTCATTCTACGGGGCATTCGGCTGATCGGGGTGGACTGTGCGGAGTGTCCGGTGGAGACACGTCGAATTCTGTGGGAGAAGCTGGCGGGGGAGTGGAAGATCGATATGGGCGAGGAAATGGTAAGGGAAGTGGCGTTGACCGGGCTTGAGAACGAGATCGAAGGCATGCTGGCGGGGAAGAGCAAGGGGAGGGTGGTTGTGGGGCATGGTTCTGTGACCCGTGGATAATGACCAGTGGCTTGAGGATGAGGGTTGAAGATGCTGGGGATTGGCCAGTGGCCATTAACCATTAACCATTGAAGGGCGGGAGCTGAGACGTGGCGTCGGGTTTCGGATCAACTATGGGAAGGAGATGGCGTCGTTTTGCAGCTCTCGGCGAGGAGAGGCGTTGACATAGATGTCGTGGATGTAAATGGGTATGTGTTGAGGTTCAATGAGGCAGCGAAGTAGAGAATCAGAACAAGGCGGTGCTTGGTTTGTCGTGCTTAGGCAGATCAGAAGCGGGGGAGAAGAGACCAGAGGGGGCAAAATTACAGGTTCTCAACGACGGCGATGGTGTCGATGAGGCTAAGGCCGGTGTGATAGCCGGGGTCGGCGTCAGCGGTGGCGGGGATGGCGGAGATGGGAGTGCCTGAGGCGTCGAGGGTCTGATAGGCCATCAGGTGCAGGTCTGGCCGGACGAAACTGAGGAAGGCGTTGTGGCAGTCGCGGAAGATGCGACGGCACAGCGCCTTTTCTGTTTTATCCTCAGCAGATACGAGACAATACGCGGCGGCACGAATGGTTTCAGGGAGATTCCACCAGGGCATGTCGGTGTTGAGGTGTCTACGTGTAACGAGGTCGAAGGCTTTGGAGATGCCGCCGGGATCGGGGATGAAACCGTTTTCAAAATTGCGTTGGAGGACGACGGGCAGCTGCGTTTTGACTTCGGCGATGCGTTCGGTCTGATCTGTGTCGGCATCGCCCGACTCCTCGGCCTCGTGGATGAATTTTGTGGCGAGGCCAACGAATTCGAGCGAGTGCCCTGGGTCAGAGAGCAGGACGTCTGCTGCATCCCGGTAGGGTTGACCCTCAGAGTCGACGCCTTCGAAGAAATCCCCTTCCTGGAGACCCCGGACCCGGTCGTCGAGACATACGTAGGAAGAGAGCTCATGTTCGATGATCGCGAGTCCACGTTCGATCGCGGTGGGATGTCGGGATTGCACGAGCAGGGCGGCGCTGCCGATCTGGATCATGAAAGGTCCGTGCGCGTGGTAATCGGATTGCGGTTCGACCGGGTTCTTGGAATCGAGCGATATCTGGTCTGTCCTGAACGTGTTGTCCCAGATCGCCTCTTCCACTTCGTCTATGTATTCACGGGCTTCACGGTCGGCCTCGCCATCACCGAGGCGGCGTGCTGCGGCCAACATGCCCTTGCTGGCGAAGAGGTCGCTGAATCCGTAGGGTTGCGTGTCCGATTCCAGGGGAATCGGATTGCCATCCGCATCAAGCCGGAAGGGGACACCGTCGGGACGCATGAAAAAGGACAGATGGCCCCCGTTGCGCTCCCGCATCCTGCGTAGCTGATCGAGGACGTTCCGGGTGATCGCGTCGAGTCTGCCGACAAGGCCGCTGTGATCGGGTCCATCGAGCCATCTCGCGTGACCGGAAAGTGCCTCGAGCGCACGTCCCTGTATCCAGCCGTAGACTGCCTGCTTACCGCGAACGGGATCGCTGTCCGGGAAGTCCAAGCCCGTGATCAGGTCCAGCTTTGTGTTGACGAAAGGGTAGGCGGGGTCGTACCGATCGGCAATCGCCTGCATCACCGTCACACAAATGGCCGTGTAATCGGGTATGACGGCTTTCAGGTCCGCCTCAGAGGAATCCTGCGGTATGGCTGTCGCGAGATAGGTCATCTGGCCGGATCGAACCTCTCGTGCAGCGCTTCCAGACCGATCGTGTCTCCAATGAACGTGAGGCTGTCTCCGGCCTTGAGATATGTGTCGCCGCCCGGTACATACACGTGGTTGCCGCGACGGACCATCGCGACCAGAACCCCGTCCGGCAAGGTAAGGTCACGCAGCCTGTGTCCGACGAGATCGCTTGTTCTACTGTCTCTCCCGACGACCAGGGACATGAATCGATCATCGTGCAGGAGCACTTCCTTCAGTTTCTGTTCGTTCGAGGCGGCGTTCCAGTTCTTTTCGAATGACTCCGTGTCGACACGCTCTGCAATTTGAGCGAGAATGCGCAGGTGCATGCTGGGGTCGTTGTCCGGGCTGAAGAGGAAGAAGATCGCTTTTAGATTCTCCTCAGTCTCCTCGTCCGTCAGGGGATGCATATACTGGATGTGTATGCCGGGCTCGCGCGATCTGACCAGGACCATCTCCGGATGTGACAGCTCCTGGATCCACAGATGCGGCAATCCTACACCGTGCGTGACGGGTGTTGCGCCGATATGGGTCCGCTCAAGGAGCTGATCGCGGATCTCTTCCGCGGTATGCTCCGTGTGGCCTGCCATCCATCTGGAAACATCCTCGACAACCGCCTCGAATTCCACGGGATGGTCCAGGTCGATCACCAGGCTCCGTGCGACGATTTCCTCGAAGGGGTCCTCCTCACGCAGTCCCTTTTCCCGCAGGATGCCACGCAGCTCGTGATCGAGACCCTCGTATCTTGATCGGCCAAGTCGTTCGAATACGTGGAAGATCGCACCCGTGCGGCTGACGCGTTTACGTCCATACAGGTTGAACCAGACGACACCGACCAGTCCAAGGCCCAGAGTGAAGGAGAGTGACCAGCTTCCCATCTCATAGATCAGGATGAAGGCGCTGACGATCCCGAATATCTGCAGCCACGGGTAGAGTGGTGTACGATAACCGGGGTCGTAGGAGACGAGTTTGCTCTCCCGCATGACGATGACGGCAAGGCAGACCAGGGCGAACATGAAGAGCTGAAACGAGCTGGCGAGTTTGGCGATTCGTGTCGGGTCCAGCAGGAGGATGATTGCAACGATGGTGCCCACGGAGGTCACAATCGCGTAAACTGGCGTTCCGGATTTTCCGATGCGCTGAAAGAACCTCGGAAGCAGGTGGTCACGACTCATTGCCAGCGGGTATCGAGAGGCGCTGAGTGTGCCCGCATTCGCGACGGAGATGAACGCCAGTAATGCGGCGATCGAGAGAATGACCGCACCGATTTCGCCGAACTGGTGGTGTGCGGCTGTTGCGACGGGTGTCATGTCCCCAGGTAGGATACTGGGCGGAATCAGGCCGACCATCACGGTCGTGCCCACCCCGTAGACGACGATGGCCGAACCGAGAGCGAGGAAAACGCCAAGCGGAAGGTTGCGCTCAGGATCCCGCACCTCTTCGGAGAGGCTCGCGACGTTGGTGACACCGACGTAGCTGATGTAGACCAGACCCGCGGTTCCAAGGAGGGATGAGATGTCTACGATAAAGACATCACGCAGGTTCGCGATGTTCAGGTTGGTGACACCACTCCCGATGAAGCCCGTGAGGATCACGAGCAGACCCACGACCAGGAATCCTTGGAAGGCACCGCTCTTCTTGGCGCCAAACAGATTCAGGGCTCCCAGTGCGATGGCAAGCCCTGCCGCGAGGGGTTGGATTTCGATCTCCGGGAAGAATATCCTCAGGTAAGCGCCCATACCCACGAGAGCGAACGCCGCCTTCAGGATCAGGGCCAGCCAGGTGCCGATTCCGCCAACCGTTCCCGCCATCGGCCCGAGCGTTCGATCCAGAAAATAGTAGACACCGCCGGCACGCGGCATTGCCGTCGCAAGCTCGACGATGCTGAGCATCGCGGGGATCAACGGTATGGCGGCAACCATGTAGGCCAGGATCATGGAGGATCCAACCTCTTGGGCCGCCAGGCCGGGCAGCAGGAAGAAACCGGAGCTTAGCGTCGCACCGGTGGCTATGGCGTAGACGTCGAAGAGACGCAGTTCCTTCTGTAGTCGCTGTCTTGCCATCGTGGTCTCGTCTTTCAGTCCATTCTCAAAACGATATCGGTCGAGTCGTTCGTTGGTAGAACTGACCCGTGGGAGGTAGCCACCTCGTCAACGATACGATCAATGATGTTGGCTGCAAGGCTTCGGATCTTGCGACGGCCAGTAAAAGTTCTGTCAGCTGCGCTTCGTGATTGTTGTCGACCAGGTCCAGCTGTCGATTGCCGTCCTGGATCCGGTTGTAGCGGATGACAGCGCCTGAGGATCGGTCCTTCAGGTTGTTCCCGCGGCATCCCTCCCTCAACGGTCCATAGTCATTGTATTGGAACGTGATGCCTCTGGCTTCGGTGTAGCTGTTGTGCTCGTAGATCCGGTTTTCCATACCGTTGCCGCGAATGGAACAGCGTTCGATGAGCACGTCGCTCAATTGGCTAGCGCAGAAGAAGCCATTCCCGCAATCCTTGAGGATGCAGTTCCGCATCGTGATATGCTCGCCCTTCTCGAGGAAGATGGTGGCGGCGCCCTTATCATGCCATCCTTCCCCGTCTCGGCCTTCGAAGGTATACGGTGGTCGCCCGGACCGAATGTGCAGGTTCTCGATTGTGATGTGTGCGGGCAGGACGTCGGCGGGTACGCTCGCTCCCCCGATTTTGACGCCGCCGCGGGGCTCGTGCCAATAGCCTAGGACAGATCGCGTAACCGCGTTGTGTCCATCGATCACGGGAAGCTGGCTATCAGATCCCGGGACGCCGCTGATCGTGGCCGGCTTCTCGGGGGTTCCTCTTACGCAGACAACCCACTTCTCGTGGTAGGCTTCTGGACGCCAGTAGATGCAGACGGAGTCACCGGTAGCAAGCGATTCCCTGGGGATGTCGCCTATGTTCGTGAATTCAACGTCAGGTCCGACCCCGTAGGTGCGGGCAGCACACGGAAGGGTCAGGCCGCACCAGACGGCACAGACGCCGAGCAAGGCAAGGGCGCATTCTCGCAGGAATGTGTTCGGATGGCAATCCATGTATCGTGGTCGTCAGGAAACGGTGAGTGAGACGGTGCGATTGGTTGGTGTGAAAGCAACAAGCGTCGCGTCTCCCTCGTGATAGTAGGAGTTGTTCTCGAAGGTTGCACGGCCGTTCGCAAGTGTGAGCGGAACCCCGTCGACAGACACTGACCTGACCTCGGTTCCGGTGAGTCGCAGCGTGAACTCCGGAACCTGAATGGGAAGGTCGATCGAGAAGGTCGATCCGTTGGCTGTTACGTCGGCCATTTCGCGTGCAATTGCGTAGGTGGTTACCTCACTCGGTTTTCGCCAGCGCGTCCTCTCACCGTTCGGATCGCGCGCTTCCAGGCGCCGGACGATGGTCTTGAACGCGTTGAATCCACGTCGGTCCTCGTTGTGCAGTCCGTAAAAGCCCTGCCAGTGGCTGATGAGCACACACGGGTCCCCCGCGTCGATGACGGCCGGCAATCTTCCGCCCTGCAGGTCTTCCGTTATGTATTTTGACACATTTACCTCACCGAATCCGGTCCACGATCCAGTGTAGTCGCCGACGCACGCGATGATCTCCCCCATGGCCGTCTCTGCTTCCCGATCGGGATACCAGACGGGTGTTTCAACCGCGCCGTCGGCGCTGACGCGTTTGAACAGGTAAGGGGTGGGGTTTCCGGTGACGGAACGAACGGCTTGCTCCGCGCACTTTGCGTAGAAGTCGAGCGGGTTGCCAAAGCCACCGGGTGATGTAACCCCGTCTGGTGTCAGTCCGACATTGTCGAGGATCCGGCAGGCCGTCGCGATGTAGCGTGTAACGAGTTCTTCCTGGTCGACGGGCAGTTGGTTCCAGCCCCACTGTTCCCAGAGGTTCGGGTCGACCGGCTTCAGCGTGTCCAGATCCACGACATACGTATGCGTCATCATTTCAGGTGTTATGTCGTAGTTTGGCACGATCAATTCCCGACACATCTGCAGCCAGGATTCCTGTTGCTGCTTGCTGAACAGGTCGAGTCCTTCATCGATCCGTCCAAGAGCGGCAGGAAACGGCACGACACTGTATTTGCCCTTTACACCGTGCTCGAGGCAGTACTCGGCAAACTCGCGTGTAAACGATTCTGGGTGGACAACCGGGAGATCCTGCCATCGCTGATTGCTCTCCACGACGTTGGTCTCGCCGTATTCGCGATCCCGGGCGATTCGATCCTGCAGGAAGAAGTA
>CAYYGZ010000156.1:0-11442 GCA_964471275.1 uncultured bacterium
TCTTAATGCTCTCCACAAAACTCCCGCGCTTCGGACTCACCAGGCGTCCCCCTTCACCCCGCTCGACTTTCGCGAACGCATCGTGGTTGTGGATCGACTCGAAGTTGTTGATCTCCGCGTAGTACCAGGCGATGCGGCCCAGGTTCAGCATATCCGTCAGGTTGCCGGAGACATCGCGCACGATATCCTCGACGAACTTGGGATTGTCATACGCGCGCTCGGTCACATACTTCTCATCGGGACGTTTCAGCACCGGGTAGAGTTCGCACGAGCCTGACTTCTCTGCGATATCGATCAGATCCTCGAACCAGATGTGCTCATCTTCGGCCGGTCGAACATCAATCGAAACCTCGGACCGCTGGTTGTGCGCCCCCCGCTCGCTGATCTCCTTGCTGCAGGGACAGAGACTCGCAACGTTGGCCCTCACGCCGATCAGCTTGTCGTGCTGACCATCCTTGTCGATCATTGCTCGCAGGACACATCGGTAGTCGATCAGCCCCTTCTGACCGGTCACGGGCGCGGCGCGGTCCAGGAAGATCGGGAACGTAAGGTCGACATAGGCTTCAGCCGCATCCAGCCGCTCGAGCAGTTCATCCAGTACGATGTGGACGTTCTCGGGGTGAAAATGGTGATTCCGTTCATTCAGCGCGATCATAAACCGCGACATGTGAGTGCCCTTCTGGTAATGGGGCAGACTCACCGTCATAGACACCTCGGCGACGGTACAGAATTCGCCGCCGTCGCGAAGCGGCAGTGATAGGGGATAGCGGACGTTCGACACGCCCACCTGATCGATTTCGATCCCGCGATCATCCGGAAGTTGCTGTATATCCTTGAGCATCGTCCTCGTTTCCTACACGTTTAAAAAGCTGTAGATTAGCACCGCCTTCTTGGGCGACGTCGCTGTTCACCTGACATAAAGGTCAAAATCCTTGATCCAATTTAATGCAATTGTCTGGAACGTCGACCCCGACATTGCGCATCTCGGACCGATCACCATCAGATACTACGGGATCCTCTTCGCGCTGTCGTTCTTCCTCGGCTACAACATCATGCGGTCGATCTATCAGCGGGAGGGAAAGCCACAATCCAATCTCGAGACGCTCCTCACGTATATGATGGTCGGAACGATCGCCGGCGCCCGCCTCGGACACTGTCTATTCTACGATCCGGTATATTACCTCAGCAACTCGCTGAAGATCCTGATGGTGTGGGAGGGCGGGCTCGCAAGCCACGGCGGGGCCATCGGCATCCTCTCGGCGCTGTATGTCTACGCCAGAAAGCGACCTGAGCAGCCCTATCTCTGGCTCCTGGACCGTATGGTCATCACCATCGCCCTGGCGGGTCTGTTCATCCGGCTGGGTAACTTCTTCAACTCCGAGATCCTCGGGATCCCGGCGGACGTGCCCTGGGCGATCATCTTTGATCGAATCGACTCAACGCCCAGACATCCAGCCCAATTGTATGAATCGATCGCATACGGGTCGATATTCGTCGGCCTCTACCGGCTCTACGACAAACTCGGGAGCCGAACGCCTGGAGGCTTCCTCTTCGGACTCTTTCTGACTGCCGTGTTTGGGTTCCGCTTCTTCATTGAATATGTCAAGGAGCGTCAGGCCTCCTACGCATTGGACCTGCCGTTGAGCGTGGGGCAGCTTCTGAGCGTCCCGCTGATTGTCGCAGGCCTCGTTCTCCTGGTGCGGGCCGTTCAACAGGGCTTCGGCCGGGATGGGCAAACCGGGGAACAGGAGACGTAAACTCCTGTATCTTCTATCTTCCAACCATTTAGACAGGGCAAGCCATTCCAGTGAATGCATCTCATTCTACCTGCGTGGGTTAGCTGTCCCCGGATTCCGAACGCCACCGGGCAGAGCCCGGAGGCGAAGGTTCGCCAGGGGCTTCTGTTACCGCGCGACACCCGGTGATCTCTCTCTATTCTCCGCCGCGCTCGTCGCCGTGCTCCTGCACGGTGATGCCACCGTATGCTAGGTATATGATTTGGTCGTGATGGACGAGTCGAATGACGGGAAACCATAAATTACTGTATTTGCTTGTCTTTCAACCATCTAGTTGCGCGTGAGAGACCGATATTGTAGATTGTGGCGGTTAGGGAGAGAACCATTGAAGGTCGGCTGAATTCGACCGGACCTGATCGGAGGACAGACAGATGGCAAAAGCCAAGGGCAACAGGGTGCTCGTAAAGCTGAAAAGCACCGAAAGCAGCCACTACTACCACACGATGAAGAATCGTCAGAACAATCCGGACCGTATGGAAATCAAGAAATACGATCCGAAGCTCAACAAGCACGTCGTCTACCGGGAAGATCGCTAGATACTGCTGGCAGCTCCCTGGCAAGACGGGTGGTTCCGGCCACCCAACCCGATTGGACAATCGCCCCCGTGACCACAGCGTCCGGAGGCGATTTCTGTAACTATGCTCTCCTACCCCCCACTCAAGATCGGGTTACTCAGCCAGGATCTTTCTCGCCACACCCGCCAGGAGTTCGGACGAATCCTCGGGATGTGACAGATACCGCAACGTGCCTTCCTGATCGATCACGTAGACGAGCGTCGTGTGATCCACCAGATAGCCGACGGCCGTCTCTTCCTCCGACTTGCTGTAATAGACGCCAAAGTCAGCCGCCACCGATTTGATCTCTTCAGCCGACCCCGTCAGACCGACAACGGACAGCGTGTAGTACGACAGATACTCCCTCATCGTGTCGACGGTATCCCGCTCTGGATCGACGCTCACATACACGGTCCGAACGTGCTGGCCGTCGTCTCCGAGCAGGGCGTTCACCCGTGCCAGCTTGGACAGGGTCATCGGACACGCATCCGGACAGGTCGTGTAACCAAAGAAAAGAAAGATAAGATCGCCCCTCAGCGTCGCAGAATCGAAGGACGCACCATTCTGATCCGTCAACACGAAGTCGCGTCCGAATTCAAGTTTCCTCAGTTTCGGAAGCACAACGGGCTCCGACACCCCATTTGTCTTGTCGTCCCCCGACGGCTTTGCACTGCAGGAAACCGCAATCAGGACCGCTAGAATCGAGCGAGCAATCCAGCCTGTGTGTCCCTCACTCATTCCTTACTCTCGCCGGTATTGCCAGTTCTCCCGCCCGTTCAAAGGTCAATGTCAGCGGGATGTCGTTGCCCACCGCGATCGCATACTGCGGTTCGATCAACATCAGATGATATCCTCCACGCTTCAGTGTCAACGTTTCTCCTGCCGCAATCACGAGGGGACCGGTCCTTCGCATTCGCATCACGCTCCGGTCGTCAATCGCCATCTCGTGGAGCTCGACAGTCTTGAACCCGGCAGCCGAAACGGAAAGCAGTCGGTCATCAGCTGAGCCGGTGTTCGTTACGGTGAAGTACCCTGCGGTCACCGACTGTGACGGCAGAACCTTCCTGACCCAGGTGTTTTCTACCTTCATCGGATGATCGGACGCGCACGACGCAAGCAGCAGGCCGATCAGGCTAATCCATCTCATGAATCGACACGACATACGCTGCCAGCGTTCTCCTCTCCTCTTCCGGCAGGTGCGGATACGCGGGCATCCCGACACCCCGGTGTGCCACACCCAGCCGAATCGTCTCTGAAATCGCACCCAATGAGCGCCCGTTCCTGAAAGCATTGACATCGCGGAAGTCCCGCGGCTTCTGCTTCATCGAGCGTCCCACGGGGCCATCGCCCCGCCCATCCGGACCGTGGCAAACGGCACATCCGTGTCGCGCATACAGGATCTTGCCCCTTGCAGCCACCTGATCACAGGAAGCGACACGCTCCTCAGGATCCGAGCAAGCCGCCAGACAGGCAGCAGCGGAAAGGACGATCACCGCCCCACGCAACGATCAGTCCCTCCTGCTCAGCATCGGCCCGAGTGATCTACCGCCCAACAGATGCAGATGAATGTGAAACACCTCCTGGCCACCGTGTTCCCTGCAATTGACCATAAGCCGATACCCATCCTCGGAGATGCCGTCATCCCGCGCGATCTTCGATGCAACCGTCAGCATCCGGCCCAGCACGGCCTCGTCCTCCTCCGTCACATCATCCATCGTCGGAATCACTCTGTTCGGTATCACCAGCACGTGCGTGGGCGCCTGCGGACTGATGTCACGGAAGGCGGTCACCAGGTCATCCTGGTAGACGATATCAGCAGGAATTTCCTTGCGGATGATTTTGCTGAAAATGGTTTCTTCGGGCATTTTCGAATACGATCACTGATCGGTTGAAGGGCGCGTGGGGCGTAGAGCAGGGGTCAGGGTACCTGAGCGCTCAAATTGTTCGGTAATCTGATCAAGCCAGATAGACGGCCATAATCCCGCAGACCCGCCTCTAGGAATCATTCTCAGTATGCCCTGCCGCGCATCCGAAGGCAACATCTCAGATAGGCATCTCCAACCCCGGCTGTACGCGCAGAATAGCCGATTGCCCCGTGCCACTTGCCCCACCCTCCCTGCGCCTCTCCAGAATCTCCCCACCTCGCGCATTTGCCCCATACGCCACGAGTATGTATATTCTACACACTACCCACGGAGCCACGGATGAAACGACTCAACTTTACGCTCGACAACTCGACCGTCGATCTACTCGACACGCTGGCGGATAAATACTATCAGAGCAACAAATCGCGGACGATACGAGAGGCCCTCCAGAGCCTGGCCGCCCACATGGGACACGACGGCTGGGTCATCGCCGGATACGCACCGGTGGAGTTGACGGAGGAAGCGGACTGTCACACCTGCGGCACGCATCACGAGAAAGGGGATGTCCTCTTTCACCCCGTTTTCGAGAGGGGGAGCAGCCCACGGGCACTCTCCGACCTCCCAAAGGAACACTGGTTGGACTGTCACGAATGTGTGGAAAAGAACGTCACACCAGAAGAGGCCTAAGCCGCTTATTTTCTTAGGCTTACAAAGAAAACGCCTCCCACCTTTCCGAGTCTAGGCAACGTTGGTAGGTTTACACACACCTGAACCATATCGCAAATACTGAACAGAAACCAATGCTCAAGACTGCCCGGACATTAAGCGACAAGGCCGCGATCCTGATTTCAACAGCGTGCACGGTGCATTGCCTGCTGCTTCCGATCGCCATTGTCGCCTTTCCCGTCCTCGCCTCCACACTCCTCGGCGATGCGGGCTTCCACACGATTCTGCTCTGGTTCATCCTCCCAACCAGCCTCATCGCCCTCGGTCTCGGATGTCGTGCGCACAAGGACCTACGTGTGTTCGTCTACGGGTTCATCGGGCTGGGCCTGATCCTTGTCACTGCCATCACCGGTCACAGCTTGTTGAACGAGATGAAAGAGCGGGTCGTGACGATGGTGGGATCAGGCTTCCTGATCCTCAGTCACATCCGCAACCAGCGTCTCTGCAGTCACGATCACTGCCACGATCACGACGCCATCACCGAATCTCACGATCACTGATCACACGATGACCCTACAAAACGCCAGCCGGTCGCCGTTGATCCGACTTGCACTCGGGCTGCTGCTCGTTGCATTCGCCCTTGCTTTCGCTCATAGCGCCGCACCCGATCACGAATCGCACCTGGCTGGTTGTGCCGAGTGCGAATGGACCCGCACGCTCACGATCGCCGTATCCACGGTCTTGATCGCACGTGTTCTCCTCTCAAGCCTCCGCTACCTCCTCGCAGACACAATCCTGCCGGTACCAACACACCTCTGTTCGCCGGGCCGTTCGCCACCTATTCGATAGACGTCACTCGATCACACATCCGTCAGCCTCAGTCAGATCACCCAGACTAAGGTAAAGTTCCGTGTGCACACGTCCTAACGAAGGAAACACAATGCGAACGCCGGCAATTCTGCTCGTGTTTGCGCTGGCAGTCACCAACACAGCCAACGCAGACGCCCAACCCGCCAGCCAGAACACGGCTACGGGCACATCCAATGCGTTCAATCCGGCCCTGAGCCTGAACGGTCTCTTCCTTGGTTTTCACACCTCGGCCCCCTTCTCACTCGAACCTGCGTTCGATCATGACAACGAGCTCGAAGAGCAGACCGAAGCAGATGTCGAGCACGCCCACGAAGAGGGGCACGCTCACGGATTACCCGATGAAAGCGGCTTGAGCGTACAGGAGATTGAGATCCGACTGAGCGCCAACGTCGATGCCTACCTCCGCGCCGTGGCGACACTCGCGATCCCGGGAACGGAAGGACTCGAGCTCGAGGAAGGCTACATCGAGTCGATCGATCTCCGGAACATCACGCTTCGAGCCGGTAAGTTCCTCTCCACCTTCGGCGTGCAGAACAGTCTGCACACGCACGCCTACCCCTTCATCGATAACGCGATCGCAAACGAACGTCTTCTCGGCAACGAGGGGATGAACGAAGTCGGTATCCGTGCCAGCCTCCTCCTCCCCACAGCGTGGTTCTCGGAGCTCAACTTGGAACTGCTCGATGGGGCGAACGAGCTGTTCGCCGCGACAGACAGCGGCAATTTCGCATACATCGCCGACTGGCACAACCTGTGGGATCTGAACGAGGACACGACACTCGAAATCGGCGGATCATACGGCGCCGGCACAAACGGCTCGGGTGAGCTGACGCAGTTGATCGGGTCAAACCTCGCCCTGAAGTGGCGATCCTCGAAGCGCGGGTCTCACCGGAGGCTAAGCCTGCAGACCGAGTATCTGCAGGCTCGTGTATCCGATAGCACGGATACGGAAGAGGCCGGCGGGCTGTCTGCCCACGCTCAGCTGCAAATGTCGCGCAGGTGGTGGCTGCAGGGGCGCTACGACCTGTTCGGCATCCCGGGATCAACGGCGCTCAGACAGCGCCGATACAGCGCCCTCGTTGCAATGGTCCTGAGCGAGTACTCGGCTTTTAGAGCACAGTATAATCAGTGTCGCGAACGGGGCGTCACAACCCATCAAATGACGGTCCAGATCAACTTCACAATCGGATCACATCCTGCTCATGCCTACTAGTCACGACTTCCATCACATAGTGCCTTGCAGACGACCTCATCCCCGACACACAAGACGACTCACGATCCATCTCATCGGATGCCTCACAGCCGTCCTGATCTTCTGCCCGACTGCTGCCGATCTCAGGGTCGTCACTACGACATCCGATCTTGCATCGATCACACGTTCCGTCGGCGGAGACCTTGTCGAAGTCCAATCGATCACGCGCGGTCACCAGGATGCGCACACCGTACAGGCCAAACCGAGTTTTATGCGTCGGCTCAACCGTGCCGACCTCCTGATCTATACGGGCCTCGAACTCGAGGTCGGCTGGCTGCCACTCCTGATACGGGGTGCCCGGAATCCCGCTGTGGCCGTCGGTGCAATGGGCCATCTCAACGCGGCTACGGCTGATCTGCCAATCCTGGAGAAGCCTGAGGGGCCCGTCGATCGATCGATGGGTGATGTTCATCCGGAGGGCAATCCGCACTACCTGCTCGATCCCAGGAACGGCCCGCGGGTAGCAGGGCTGATCGCGGGGCGTCTCGCCAGGCTGGATCCCGACAATGCATCTGTCTACGCCGATCACCTGGAGTCCTACACCGCCGAACTCGGCAGTCGCATCGCTCTGTGGGAGCGGCGTACAGAGCATCTACGAGGTAGAGCCATCGTCACCTACCACGCTCAGTGGGAGTATCTGATGCACTGGCTGGGAATCGACATCGTCGAAAGCGTCGAGACCAAACCAGGCATACCGGCAAGCCCGCGTCACGTGGCTTCATTGGTATCGCGGATGCGGAAAGAGGACATAGGAATCCTCGTCTGCGCAAATTACCTCGACCCAAGAGCAGCTCAGCAGGTCGCAGTGAGAGCGGGTGCAGTCCACCTCGTTCTCCCCGTTTCACCAGGCGGCGAGGTCGACACCGACGACTACATCGATCTCTTTGAACACCTGATCACCAGACTTGTGGAGAGTTTTGGAGACCGTGCCCCGTGACCGAATTCCTGACCTTTATGGCCCCACCTTTCGCGGCTTGTCTGATCCTCGTCGGCATACACGCCTACTTGGGTATACACGTACTGGCCAGGGAAGTCATCTTCGTCGACCTCTCCCTTGCCCAGATCGCCGCCCTTGGAGGCACGATTGCGATCGTATTCGGGCACGAGCTCCACAGCACGGCTGCATACGTGTCTTCCCTGATCGCTGCACTGGTCGGGGCTTGCGTATTCACGTTCACCCGGTCGGAGGGCAGCCACGTGTCGCAGGAAGCTATCATCGGCATCGTTTACGCCGTGTCTGCCGCTGCGGGCATTCTCGTCCTTGATCGCGCACCGCACGGGGCCGAGCACATTAGACACCTGCTTGTCGGTTCGATCCTGTGGGTGACCTGGGTGGATGTGGGTGAGACGCTAGCCATCTACGTCCCGATCGGCGCCATGCACTACGTTTACCGTAATCGATTCCTCGCGCTATCTGGAATTACCTCGCCTACCGGGATTGCGCAGGGGTCACGTCGCGGTTGGGATTTCCTCTTCTACGCTGGCTTCGCCATCGTCATTACCAGCTCTGTCCAGATCGCAGGCGTTCTGCTCGTCTTTTCATTTCTAGTCGTGCCCGCGGTGTGTGCAACGCTTGTGGCATCGAGACCGGGAACCCGGCTTGCGGCGGGCTGGGGGATCGGCTTCGCCGTAAGCGCTATCGGCTGCGCCGCATCCTACTACGCAGACCTCCCGACAGGGGCGACGATCGTATGCGTATTCGGCCTCGCCCTGGTCTTCACCGCAGGCTATCGGAGAATCATCTTGGCGTAGCCACACCCAAGTCTGTTCCACGTTACCATGAATCTCGCCGAGCCTTCACCATCACGAGACTCACTTGACATCCTGAAAATGGAGCATTCCCTTGAGTGCGGATCGCCATTCGCTACATTGCGCCGGCGTCTGACTTGACACTTGGATGCCGGGCCGCCATTTTCAGTTGCCGGGTAGCGACTTTCTTCCACTACAGAGACAGATGACAATACATCCTACAAAGCGTGGGCTCCAGACATTCCTGACCCTCTGGATCCTCCTGTGCTATGCACTGCAAGCAACGCCGTCGGCCGTATCTCTCTCACCTAGGACGGAAAGTGACGGTGACACCTGCTCCTCACAGGAATGTTGTGCATCTGCACAAGCGGGCCCCTGTTGCTGTGCCGGTACAGCGTCTCTCGCAGCCCTCTGCAGCAACAAGAACCTGGGAATCGATGCCTCCTTCCTACCGGGCCCTGTCTGTTCTTCTACGGGCGGCGAGATTGACGAACTCGTAACCCAGATCCACCTCCCAACCGCTTACGTCTTTACGACCGATGTCGCACACGCGACCATCTCATCCATCCCGAACCACCGCCTACCGCTTATCCATCCCGACCTACCCGAAAAAGTCCCGATCCATCTCCGGTTTGCCACCAGCTGAATACGCAACCCATCCGAGCCAGACCCATTGTTTGAGTAAACAGGACCGGTCTGCTCGCTAGCTCGTCCTTCGCCCGACACACAGATCGCGCCCGGGGTATGGACGAACCACCGGCAAACACGAGGAATCCATGATCGGAAGACAATTCCGTCTCTTGGCAGGAGCACTCCTGCTCGGAGCTGTATCTACCCAGACTATAGTAGCTGAAACCGCCACCTTACAACTCCTCAATCGGTCGCAGGGAGGCCCGATCGTCGGCGCCGTATACACCATCGGCGGACAGACGGGTATCACGGGCTCGCAGGGAACCGCGCGATTCACCCGTGCAGAAAGCGACACGCTCTTCCTGTCACACGTCACTTATGGGAAGTGGCACCTAACCGATGCAAAGCTCGATGGCGCCATCGAATCCGGTGTCGCCTACCGCCTCAATCAGACGATCCTGCTGCAACCGGTGACTGTCGTCGCCCTTCGGCCGGGTCAGGGCATCGTCGAAGAGCTTGGTCTCGGTACGCAGGACCGTCTCTCTCACGATGCCGGAACTGTCCTGAGCCAGGTGACAGCGATCAGCGGCATCCAGAAGAGTGGCGGTTACGGGTTTGATCCTGTCCTCCGGGGCTTCAAATACGACCAGCTCAACGTCGTCATCGACGGTGCACAGTGTGCGACGGCCGCGTGCCCGAACCGGATGGATCCCCCAACCAGCCAGATCGCACTGAATATGGTTGACGAGATCGAGATCCTGAAGGGACCGCACGCACTTCGGTATGGCCCCTCGTTCGGCGGTACGATCAATTTTCAATCCACACGTCCTCAGTTCGTCGATGAGTCGGACACTTACGGTCGGCTCTCGACCAGCGCGGAGAGCAACGACGGCGCCTACCGTTCGGAGGGCCTCATCGGCGTCCGCGGATCGGCCTACGATATCGCCTTGCTTGGCGCTTATTCCCAGGGAAACGACTACCAGGATGGGTCGGGTGTCACCGTGCCGGCGTCCTTCAGACGAGCCAGCTACGGAGCCACGGTAAGCGTGCGTCCATCGACCAGCCAGCTGTTCACCCTCTCCGCAACCCATAATCGTGCGAATGACACGCGCTTTGCGGCTCTGCCGATGGACCTGCGGAGCGACAAGACCTGGCTGCTCAACCTGCGGCACGAAGCTCGCGTGGAAGGTGAACGGCTGGACACCTGGAACACGACTGCCTACCTGACGCGTGTCGATCACATGATGGACAACCTGGAAAAGGTACTCGCTCCCCGGATGCTGAACGCTACGACGGACGCAGAAACGGTGAACCTGGGTATGAGAACGGAGGGCATCTGGTCCCTCGATCCGATCAAGCTCTACACCGGGATGAGTCTTCGTCTGGAAAGAGCGGAGGGCGATCGATCACGAGATTTTCTCATAGGCCCGATGAAGGGACGTACCGTAGGTGACAACGTCTGGAACGGCTGTCAGATCTTCAGGGGTGGCCTGTTTGCGGAACTCCACCGATCCTACGATTCTGCACGAATGGTGGTATCCGGACGACTGGACTACACCGACGCGACGGCACGTAATCTGGATCCGGATTTTGCGAGCAGGAACCAGAGGACAAATCGGTCAGAATTCAACCCGAGCATCAGTCTCGGCGGACTCCGATATCTCGATAACGGAATATCGATAGGCCTCTGGCTCGGCAGAGCGCAGCGTAGTGCAAGCCTGACCGAATCCTACATCAATTCCTTGCCGGTTGGCGCCGACCCCTACGAGATGCTCGGCAATCCATCGCTGAATCCTGAGATCAACAATCAGATCGATCTGACGTTCTGTTACCGGACCTCTCGGACGTCTCTCGACATCTCTATCTTCTCTGCGTTCCTCCAGGACTACATATCTTCAGAGATCGACCCCAATCTTACTCCGAAAATGCCTTCGAATCCGGGTGTACGGCGGTATGCCAACATCGCATCGGCCCTGATGACTGGTTTCGAAGCCAGTTGGGTGCAGCAACTGACGAGACACTTCGAACAGAAGACGAGCCTGGCATATACCTACGGAAAG
>CAYYGZ010000157.1:0-1066 GCA_964471275.1 uncultured bacterium
TAAGACACCAAATCCGTCGGTACCCTTTCTAATATGCCTACTGACCTCATACTTTGGATCGCTTTCTTCGCATTCTGGCTGTTCGCTCTCTACCGGGCAACACATCGCGCCTTCAAGATCGAGCAGACACGGATGCAGGGACTGGCCTTCCGCCATGGGCCGATCTCCTCGGCGACCATCGTCTTTCATACCGGCTTGACCTCTGTTCTGCTGGTGCTTCTCCTGACCAGCGTCTTCGAAGACACGCAGATCCTCTGGTTTGGTTTGCCAGGTCTGCTTGCACCGATCATACAGGGCTCGACGATCGCACTCGACCGGAAAACGCCCCACCAGGACGCAAGGACCAGGCGGATTTCTCCTTACTGGGTCGCCGAGCAGTGGCCGTTCGCCCTCCTGGGATTGAGCATCGGAGTTGCCGGTGCCATCTGGTCGATCCTTGCGGCCACGAGCTACCCACTCCTGCTTGTCGGGTTCAGCGTCTTCTTCTTCTCCACCTTCTGGTTCTACTTCGAGAACGGAAACGAGATCTCGGTGTCACCAACGGCCTTCCAGTATGTGCGCGGGTTCCCGAAACTGCGCACCTTTACGCATCGTCGCCCCCGCACGAAAGACTTGAAGATGAAGATGCGAAGACGCCGCCGAGGCATATACGACATTAAAATCGACGAGATCGATCAGACTACGATCGAATTGACCGCAGGCCTCTCTGCCAGGCATCGGCTCCACCTTGAGCTCGAAGAGTATTTTGTCAGGACCGATCAGGAGAGGTGGTAAGGGACGCAGCCAAACCGCTCAATCTGCCCACCCACATACACCCACTACAGACTACCTTCGTACCCTACCTTTTCTGGATTCTCTTCTTCGCTCTCTGGTTTCTCGGTGCCCGCTAGGCGACCCACCATGCCTTTCAAGACCGGACCTTTCAAGCCGAGCCCGGTGAGGATCTGGGACCTGTCTATCTCCCCTCGCTCTTCTTTCACGGTAACCTCATTCTGGCAATGATTGAAGTGCTTGCCTGCGCGATACTCAGGGACATCCGGCACTCTTGCTCGCCGTAGCTGGATCT
>CAYYGZ010000157.1:1076-11215 GCA_964471275.1 uncultured bacterium
CTGCTGCACCCATCTTCATCGGTTGCTATATCGAATACCAATTCATCATCAAACGGAAAGACAACCCACTACATAGCGCACCGTTCTGGCCGGTCCGGCAATGGCCGTTTCTCCTCCTCTGCCTCGTGCTCGCCAGCGTGGGAGTTGGCTGGTCTATCTTCGCTGTGAGTCCATTTCCTCTGCTCTTCGTCTTCTACAGCTTCTTCTTCCTTTTCCAGTTCTGGTTCTTCTACTCAACTGCAACGGGATCACAATCTCGCACCTCACGTTCGAAACATCGGAAAACTTCCCGAGGCCCGGCGAGATAGTGACTCGCATTCGTCGACCCAGGTCACTGCATCTGACGTTGGACGAGGTAAAGCGATTGCATGGGATTCACCTCTGGCGAGTCATCATCACGCGCGATGGTGAGGAACTGATCGAAATCATATCGAGGATATCCCCCAGTCAGCGAATCCGGATCGACGAGGAGTTTGGGGGCCGGAGTAGAGCTTCCTTTCCACAATTGACTAGAGCAGGAACAGAAAACCGGACAGCTGAACTGCAGCTGCCCGGTCTTGATACTGTATGTTTGCAAGGAGTCGACTACCGATACTTCGTCTTCTGTGCACTCCCCTTCTTCACGCTCTGTCCGGCCAGGTCCAGTATGTGGATCGGTCTCCGCGCCCACTCCGGCGTGATCACAAGCTTGGTGCCCTTCACCAGGTGATCCGCCATATTCTTGTAGAACTTGGGCCAGAGACTCGCCGTGTTCTTCCCTTTGGTAATCACTTTCAGGTCTCCCTGCTGTTGGATCATCTCATACGTACCGCCATCGAAGACGTAGCTGCCCTTTGTTCCCGCGATCTCCAGCTGTCCAGCCTTCGGATTGGCCTCGATGGTGGAGGCCGTCAGTGTCAGCCATTTTCCGCTCTTGAACCGTACGACGGCTGAGGCCACATCTTCGTTCGTGTCCTTCTTCCAGACCGTCTTGGACGCCCAGAAACCGGTCTTTGAATAGCCGGTCACTTCAGTCATCTCATCGTCGATGATCTGCAGCGCGTACTCCAACAGATGCACACCCCAGTCATACATAATTCCACCGGATATCGATTTACTTGACCGCCACCACGCCCCCGGCACGCCGTATCCACCGATATGCGCTTCGACACGGTATACGTCTCCGATGGCCTTTTCACGCTTGATGTGTTTGAGGGCCTCGAGCACGCAACCGTCCCAGTGCCTGTTGTGATAGGTCGTAAGCAGCAATCGACGCTTCTTCGCCTCACGAATCATCGCATCGCATTCTGCGGTCGTGATCGCGAGAGGCTTCTCGCTGATCACGCTGCGTCCGGCCCGCAAACACTGTAGAGCCAGCTTCGCGTGGGTGTTGTGCGGGGTGATAAGGACCACCAGGTTCACGTCAGATTTCTTCAACATCTGCGCGACGGTTGGGTATGTGTCGATCCCGGAAAACTCCTCGACCGCCACCTTCCGACGTTCCGGATCAACTTCCGCAACCGCAACAGGGGTCATCCCTGCCGTCTTCATGTCAGCTAAATGCCGGCGCCCCATGTTGAAAGCGCCGCCATACCCGATCACACCGACCTTTATATCACCTGCCTTCTTGTACTTCCCCATCCCTGTACTCCTTCCCTGTCGTGTGGATTGGTTGTAGCTAGAACAGCGCCGTCACAAATACGTGTGTGCGTTTCAAGTCACCATCAACGGCGTCTGGCTCTGAGGAACCGACGCACTCCACGTACATCGGTCCCGAGAACCCGCCATCCTCCAACTGACCGATCACAAACGGGAAGTCGACAAGGCCATCCCCTGCCGTCACCATCACATCCGGCTTGTCATTGTTGAGCATGCAGTCCTTTATGATCAGCGTCGACGTTCGTGACGCGACCATTTCGGCCTCAGATTCAGGACGTACTTCGCCTTTTGTGTAATAGATGATATTCCCCGGATCATACGAGATCCGGAACGCCGGATGATCTACCTCATCGTGCAAATCGATCAGTTCCTGCGCAGTCAGGCTGATCCCACCGTGCGGCTTGAGCGAGATCCCGATCCCGGCTGCCTGAGCGTGATCGGCAACCGCACTCATCAACTTCGGATAGTCTGCATAATGCTCTTCTTTGCCCGTTCCAAGTTCAAGAATCCATTTCGCGCCGAGAGACCCGCAGTTGTCGATCAAACGTTTGTAGTCATCTGTCGCTCCGTCCAGACCCAGCTCAAGGTGCGTGCGCCCAAGCACCATGGACGGCGAGAGTCCCGCATCTGACGAAGCGTTCCGTGCAGCGTTGACCTGCTGGTCCGAACTCGCAGCATCGACGGGCATCTCACGGTTGTGCGCGAAAACGGCAACATCGGTGTAGCCGGCCGCAGCGATCCGCAGGCAGGCTTCGGAATAGGACAACTGATTGTAGGGTCTGGTCGTACTTCCAAGAACGTGCTCAGCCAAAGCCAATCTCCTTTATGTACGGATACAGTCCTGCACTACCCGGTGTGCGTGTTCGAAAATGTGCGCCATTCGGTGATCAGCCGGTTCTCTATCCGTGCTTCCCAGGCCGCAGGCACCGATGCGACGGCACTGTCCGAGCCTTTCAGGGATCCGGCAAGCAGCACCCGATCCTCTTTCGAGGTGATGGATCTCACAAGAATCGTGTAATCGGGATACACGGAGAAGGTTCGCTTCCACCGGTCTCGCGCGTTTGCGACCCCTGCCTGCTCTGCCGCATCCGGGCCGAGCGCCCGGTGGCCCTCGCCGAGCAGATTCACAATCGCCTCCACATCGTGCTGATTTATTGCCTCCACAAACTTGAGCACCGTCTCCTCGCTTGACACCACGGTCGACTCACTCTCACGTGCGATGGACTCGATAAACCCGGAGCTCAAGATCCCAGCGGGCAGGGCGAACATACCGATACCCAGCATCGCAATCAGGATGCCGAAGAACTTTCCCAGCGTAGTCACAGGAAACACATCGCCATATCCGATGGTTGTTAATGTGACCATACCCCACCACATGGCGGCCGGTATACTCGAAAATGCCTCGGGTTGAGCTTCGTGCTCAACGTAATACATCAGGCTGGAGATCATGATCAACACGATCAGCAGAACCGTTGCCACGAGATACATTTCTTTTCGCTTCTCGCGAACCACGGAGCCAAGGACTCGAATCGATTGAATATACCGACCCATCTTGAACAACCGGAAGAGACGGAGAAGCCTTACGGCACCGACCAGGGAGGGATCCAGATGCAGAAAGAGCTGCAGGTAGAACGGCGCGATGGCCAAAAAATCGATCAACGCGAACCCGCTGAGTGCGAACCGTATTCGACCCCGGATTGCTGATCGGAACTCCGGGTCCGACGTACACGACCAGAGCCGCAGCACATACTCGAATGAGAATACGATGACGGAGAAGGCTTCGAACAGTTGGAGGAAAGGACCGTACGATGCGGCGATCGAATCGACGGTCTCGATAATCACCATCACAACGTTCAGTCCGATGAGAGCCACGATGAACGTGTCGAAGGCACGACTCGCCCTGTCGCCCTTCTCGGCACGCTCCATGATCTCGTATGTGCGGTGCTTGATATTCACGGGTCTCTCGATCGTATGGATGGATACGGTGATCAGAAGCTACGTTGACAGCCGCTGACAGTCAAAATATACTGCAGAGATTCACCCCACTTCTACGAGCGAGGATGTATTCGGATGGAATCCACCAAGTCATCTTGGGTGAAGGTAAGCCTGTCAGTCAGTCTGGCTCTGGTCGTGTGTGCGCTTCTACCGGACGCGGGGACAGCCAGCGGGTGGGGGCTCTTCCCACCGATACTCGCAATCTCCGTGGGCATATTGACCCGCAGGCTCATCCTTGGCCTCAGTCTGGCCGTGATCTCCGGGAGCATCCTGAGCACGCCGAGCCAGCCCGCGATCGCATACCTCCAGACGGCCAGTGCCAAGGTCGCGTTCGAGTATATGTACGAGCCGGTCTTCAACTCCTTCTCCGGCTACATCCTGGCCTTCACCGCATGTCTGATCGGTATGGTCCGGGTCACCTCGCTCGCCGGTGGGAACCGTGGGATTGCCGAACTGTTGTCAAGGGGCGCCGGCGGGGCGCGATCCAGTCGTCTAGCCACATTTCTGATGGGTATGGCAATCTTCTTCGATGACTATGCAAACACCATCGTAGTCGGCTCCACGATGCGCCCGATCACCGACCGGTTCCGAGTCTCCCGAGAGAAGCTTGCGTACATCGTCGACTCAACAGCAGCCCCGATCGCTGGTCTTGCGATCATCAGTACGTGGATCGGCTACGAGGTCGGCCTCTTCGAGGACTTGATGAAGGACCTCGAAACCGGTTACTCAGGCTACCAGCTCTTTTTCGCCGCACTCCCCTGTCGGTTCTACTGCATTTTCACTCTGATCTTCGTGCTAGCCTCAGCTCTGCTGGGTCGTGACTTTGGGCCCATGCTGCGCGCGGAGCGGCGTGCAGGAGACACGGGTCAGGTCCTCGCGGAGGGCTCACGTCCAATGACAGGCCAATACGTTGAGGTCCTCCCGAAGCAGGGCGTGGCACCCAGATGGTGGGTAGCCGCCTTGCCGGTGCTGACGGTGGTCGCCTGTGTGATCGGGGGTATGGGATACAACACACGCGGTAATCCAGAGGTTGCTTCGGAAGCGGCACATGGCTACTTCAGCTCGACATACTGGTCGGCCGCATTCAAGAACGCAGACTCGGCAAGAGTACTCTTCGATGCATCGATACTGGGTGCCCTGATTGCATTCGTCCTGGCGCTCACGAGACGCAACGAGGATACGGGGCAATACCCGATTTCACTGAGAATGGCCATCGAGACGTTCTTCAAGGGGGTATGGGGGGTATGGTATGCCTTTGCGATACTGATCCTGGCCTGGGCGATCAAGGCGGTTTGCGATGACGTCGGAACGGGGGACTACCTGACAACCTTGCTGAGTCCCGTGATCTCGCCGGTGCTTCTGCCCCTTCTGATCTTCCTGCTCGCTTCGATCGTCGCTTTCTCGATCGGTACGTCGTGGACGACCATGGCCATTCTCATCCCGACGGTTGTCCCTCTCGCTCACAGTCTGGGAGGTATGCCCCTCACGATACTTGCTGCCGCGGCCGTCCTCGACGGGGCGATCTTCGGAGATCACTGTTCGCCGATCAGTGACACGACGGTCATGTCCAGTATCGCCTCATCGTGTGATCATCTCGATCACGTCAAGTCTCAGGCCCCTTACGCACTGACGACCATGTCAATCGCCGCGGTATTCGGATACCTGGGAACGGCGACTACATACCCCGCTGCTGTCGGCTTGCTGCTCGGCATCACCACAATCGTCGTGCTTCTCCTGCTTGTGGGAAAGCGAACGGATGCCTGTCCTTCCTTGGAATTCGAGTAATATTGCCCACCACGCCTCTGTTGTTCGATCGCAGACATAAAAAGAGGCCGGTCACGTGATCGTGTGCCGGCCATCTCACTCTTTGGTAGTAGTCGACGAAGTATCAGTCGAGGGCGATCTTGCCGACATCGTGGAGCATGCCCGCCAGGAACGCAGATTCCGCTTCCGCCTGCAGCTTCTTGAAAATCGCACGAGCCGCAAACGCGACGCCGACCGAGTGCCGCCAGAATTCATTGGCATCCAGACCCGAACCATCCTCGTAATCTCCCTGCTTCTCGAACACCTGAGCGGCCATCACCAGATTCGCAATCTCCTCGAGCCCGAGGAGCGTCACGGCCAGCTTCAGTGAATCGATCTTCTTCCTGAAAGCGTAGCTGGATGAGTTCACCAGCTTAAAAATCGTGGCGAGCAACCCGGAATCGAGCTAACGCTTATCCGCGATCTCATCACTGGTCGAATCCTCGCTGTGGGCGAGCTTCAGAATCTCTGCGTGTGTCGCAGGCAAAAAGGAGGAAGTCGCGAACTTATGGCAGATAGGCTTCAGTCACGTATCGACGCATCATCCTGTGTGTATTAAAGTAATATGCGTTCTTACCGATCGCGCCTTTCATGATCGCGATCCATCTATGTCGATCGTCGCAGTAGGTCGGCAGAAGGACCTCTTCCAGCTTCTGGTACAGACTCTCCAAGTCCTCGGCCTCGTGTCGCTCAGACAGGCTGACCTCCTTCGCCTCCGGGCCAATCGACCATCCGGTGACGCCCTCGATATGCCCCTCGATCCACCAACCATCCAGGACACTGAAATTCGGTACACCATTGTGAGCGGCCTTCATTCCGCTCGTGCCCGAGGCCTCCTGCGGACGGATCGGGTTGTTTAGCCAGACATCCACACCCGGAATCAGAACACTGGACAGGTTCATGTCATATCCGGGTAAATAAGCACCCTTGATGTCCGGGGAAAGCGCCTCCAGACTGTGGACGACACGCTGGATCAATTCCTTCCCCATCGTGTCGGCGGGGTGTGCTTTACCGGCGTACACAATCTGAAGCTTCCCACAACCGATTTCCCGTAATCGTTCCAGATCAGTAAAGATCAGGTCGGCACGCTTGTAGGTCGCAGCCCTCCGGGCAAACCCGATCGTCAACACGTCCGGGTCCAGCTGAATACCCGTATGTTCGTAACAATATCCGACCAGATGCTGCTTACACGTCTGATGGGTCTCCCAGATTTCTTCGTCCGGAATATTATCGGCCCTGACAAACAGCTCGGGCTCGTTCGCCCAGCCCGGGATAAAGCGATCGTAGAGCTGCTTGAAGGGCTCCGCCGTCCACGTATATGAATGAATACCGTTTGTGATAGCGTGAATCGCGTAGCCCTCGAACATATTCTGGGACACCTCACCGTGCTTCTTCGCCACGCCGTTCACGTAGCGGCTCAGGTTCAATGCCAACATCGTCATGTTTAGGCCGTCTTCCCCGGCCAACTCCCGCAGCAGGTTCATATCTATGGTATCGCCCAGGACCTGCTCGACCACGTCGTATCCGAACTTATCGTGGCCCGCTGCGACGGGTGTGTGTGTCGTGAAAACACATCGCTCGCGCACCGACTCATCATCCCACTGCAGCCGCTCGTCCCAGACCTGCTCGATGTCACGCTTCGTCTCACGCAGGAGCTCGACGGTCAGCAGGCTCGCGTGGCCTTCGTTCAAATGAAACTTCTTTACCTCGACCCCGAGCGCGCCCAGCATTCGGACACCCCCGATACCCAGCACGACTTCCTGCTTGAGGCGATGCGTGTGGTCGCCACCGTAGAGCTTGTCCGTGAGTGCCCGATCGTGTGGTTCATTCTCATCCGAGCTCGTGTCCAGAAACAGGACCGGGAGGATGCCTCCTGCAGGGCTGACGACATCATACTGCCAGGCCTGAACCACAACGGATCGCCCCTCAATCTGAACCTCGATCCGGGGGGCCAGCAAGGTCATGGCGTCCTCGGGTGACCAGTCAACGTCATCCTCGACCTGCCACCCCTCATCGTTCAGCGTCTGGGTGAAGAACCCTTTCCGGTGGATCAACGTGACTGCCACCATCGGCAAACTCAGATCAGCAGCGGACTTGATCGTGTCACCAGCCAAAACGCCGAGCCCGCCGCTGTAGGTCGGCAGGTCTGCAGACAGCCCGATCTCCATCGAGAAGTAGGCAATCTTGCTTTCGTCAATGAGTGATTTCAAGGGGGGCACTTGCCGTCGGGCACCAAGGCCTCGACAGATCGGCCTCTCCTTTCTATAGTGCGTCCAGAATCCTGCGAAGTTGCCGTACTCCTTCAAGCATGAGCTTGGGAGACCCCCAATGCTCTATGCTCGCGCACCCCGTGTAGCCATCGGCGAGCAAGGCACGGATCACATCCGAATAGGCGCCATCTTCCGTCCCTAGAATCGGAAAGATCTCTTTGTCTTTGTTCGGCTTGACGTGAAGGTGTGTCACACGCCCCCGCAGACACGCATAACCTTCCGGCAGGTGGCGCTCTCCGCACTCGATGCCGTTAACGACGTCCCAACAAAACGTGAACCCATCCGGGCTGCCTGTCTCCTGGTCGATTGCATCGGCCACACGTTTGGCCTCGTCACACGAACCCGCGATTGTCGCGCCTTCGTTCTCGAGCGAGAGCGTAACCCCTTCGGAACTGGCCGTCCTGACAATCGGAGCCAAAAACGCAACAATCGTGTCCAGATACCGATCCAGATCAGGACGATGCTTGTTCAAATTATACCGTTTGAGACCATCATCCTTTATTCTTGGATTCCAGAGTGCGAACCCCCGGATGATTTTGGTATCGAAAGCGTGCGCCAATTCGACCATACGATCGAACATCCGATGGTGTTCATCCTTCTCCGCGGTATCCGCGTGATCACACTTTCCCACAGGTGACCCGACGGAGCAGACTCTTACACCGTGCTTGGCCAACACGTCCTGAACGCGCTTCACATCATCGTCGTCGATCTGCTGGACGCGCTTGCCCCAGATTCCACCGCGCAATTCGACACCCGTTGCGCCCGCTTCGACGCCAAGCCGAACAGCCTCGTCGAAGTCCTCTCTGCTTACCTCATCCGCGAAATATGCGAGCTCCATTCCTTGCCTCCTGATGGGTCGTTGTCTAAGCGTGTAAGGTATCGCTTGGGCAACACGTGTCAAGCTGCAGGCGGGTTTCTTGACACCTCAATTGACGCGATCTATACTAGGCGCCATCAAGGAGGGAACATGTCAACGCGACCTAACATCGTCGTAATCACGTGCCACGATACCGGCCGCCATTTTGGCTGTTACGGTATAGAGACGGTGCACACACCGGCCATCGACGCACTCGCGGCGGACGGCCATCTCTTCACCACCTATTTTACAGCGAGTCCGGTCTGCAGCCCCAGTCGTGGGGCTATGTTGACAGGTCGCTACCCACAATCGAACGGATTGATCGGCCTGACCCATTCGCCCTGGGATTGGTCGTTCAATGAAGGAGAGCGACACCTGTCACGCGTTCTTCGGGACTCGGGCTATCGCACGGGACTGTTTGGCCTGCAGCACGAAGATGGAGACACCGACAACCTGGGATTTATTGAATCACGCGCCCAACGGGGTCCGGATGGTCGCCGTGCCACGGCGCTTGATGTGGCCGACGCCTTTGCGGACTTCTGCAAGACTGATGGGGCCGAGAAGACACCCTTTTACGCACAGATCGGTTTCTTCGAAACGCACCGGCCGCACGAGTTCGGTGAAGTCGAACCGGATGCCAGCAAGGGCGTCTACATCCCACCATACCTGCTCGACGACCAGACTGCCCGGCGTGAAATGGCGGTACAGCAGGGGGCTTGTAGAAGGGTCGATGAGGCGGTGAAGGTCATTTCCGATGCACTTGACGGGGCGGGACTGACCGAGGACACGATCTTCATCTTCACCGTTGACCACGGGATCGAGTTCCCGCGAGCCAAATGGTTCTGTTACGACCCCGGCATCGAAGTTGCCTTGATCGTGCGCTGGCCGAACGGAGGCATATCGGGTGGGGCAAAACGCGACCGACTGCTCAGCAACGTCGATCTCTTCCCGACGGTCCTGGATCTCGCCGGTATCTCGATCCCGGAGAATGTGGAAGGTCTCAGCTTTTCGGACTATCTGGTCGATGACACGGCAGAGCCAAAACGAGATGCTGTATTCTCCGTCTTCCAAGGGAAAGACATCCGCAGTGTTCGCACGGATCGCTACAAACTGATCCGCAATTTCGAGCCTCGCCGCCTGATCCCTGTCCCCGTCGATATGACGCACAAACCTGCAGGGAGGGAAAAATGTCCGGTGGTGCAGTTGTTCGATCTGGTGAGAGATCCGCTTGAATTCGACAACGTCGCCGAAGATCCTGCTTATGCCGATATCCGAAAGGATTTGAACGATCGTCTGTGGAAATGGATGGAATCGGTAGGCGATCCTTCTCTCAAAGGCCCTCTTCCTTCGCCTTACTACAAGGAAGCCATCGCGGAGTATCACGCACGCCAATAGCAATACCAAGGATTGAAACATGCCCAAGAAAAAAGTCAACCTGGTGCTAATCGGCTGTGGCGGCATCGTGGTGCACACTTCACTCAAACCCGCTGTCATGCTTCTGGCGGCCTTACGACGCCAGTTCCCGTTACCCCCCGGGACTTGAGTTCCTCCCACCAATCAGGGGAAGAGATCACTTT
>CAYYGZ010000158.1:0-11163 GCA_964471275.1 uncultured bacterium
AGGACGGCAAGATACAGTATCCGGTGAAGGCGGCGACGCTGATCAGCACCGGTCCCGCCGTGTTGAAAGAGATCTCGATGATTGGACGTGACTTTTCACTGGCGTGCGGGATGTGCGGATCCGTATCAGGATCCGTTCCGACAACGGTGGGGCAGCCAACGCTCAAGGTCGATGACATCCTGGTAGGGGGGAATGCCTGATGACAACACGAGACCACGCGGCCAGGGTTATGGATCAGGTGAAAGCGGCTGGAGCGACGGGGGATCTGATTGTCGACGAGGGGCAATCCCTGTCCCTGAAGGCAAGAGATGGCGACCTCGAGGAGCACAAGGCCAGCTCCAGCCAGGTGTACGGTCTGAGGGTGATTAAGGACGGCAGAGTAGGCACTGCCTACAGTGAGGACAGCGATCCCGATGCACTCTCCTCTATCGTGGGGCAGGCTCTCACCAATGCGAGCTTCGCTGGTGAGGAGCTGCACGAGATGATCCTACCGAACTCTGGGAAACTGGAAACAGATGACGCCTTGCTGCATCCGGAGGATGGTTCTCTTATTGAAGAGAAGATCGAAATGGCCCTGTATCTGGAGGGTGAGCTGTCATCCCGTGACAAGATCAAGAATGTTCCCTACAACGGTGTCCTCGATAGCTCCGGTCAGCGCCAGGTCTTCACCAGTTCAGGTATGTCCGCTTTCTCGAGAAGCCGGGTTTGCCTGTGCTATGCCTACGCGATTGTGGAGGAGGGCGACAAGAACGCGATGGAAGGATCCGGGGTGGCGAGCCGCCTGTTCGGTGAACTCGATGGTGCCCGGGTTGTAGACAAGGTACACAGGGACTGCCTGGGTATTCTCCACGGGGTACCTGTGCCGAGCAAGCACTATGATGTTGTTTTCGATGAGGAGTGCCAGCCGTCAATGTTCAGCATCTTTGCATCGATATTTTCAGGGAAATCTGCAAAAGACGGCGTCAACCCGATGCGGGACAAGGTCGGCGAGGTCATCGCCGATCCACGTCTGACGATTCACGACAGCCCGCTTCTCACGGAGGGGTTCGGATACACTCTATTTGATGCAGAGGGAACTGCGACGGATACGACGTCCCTGATCTTGGAGGGGAAGCTGGAGACGATGGCGCACAACAGCGCAACCGCATCTCACTTTGGTCTCGAGACGACGGGACACGCAAGCCGGGGGCCCAGGTCGACACTCGGGGTGGGACTGCACCAGATGGAGATTGCCGCCGGTCCGGATGACGATGATTCTCTGGGAGCAGGGGAGTATCTCGAATTGACGGATTTAACAGGGCTGCACTCCGGGGCGAACCCGATATCGGGAGATTTCAGTCTTGGCGCATCGGGATATCTGTGCAGAGATGGTAAACGTGTGCAGCCGGTTCGAGGTATCACGGTGGCGGGCAATTTCTTTCAGATGCTGATGAAGATTGCGGCTATCGGAGATACGCAGAAATGGGACTGGCAGAAAGAGTCACTGATGCCGGCCATTCGATTTGCCGACGTGGCCATTTCCGGGTGAATTCACAGTATCATTTACCTGCATAAGCTTTCAGGCGTCTCTGGGGGCGATTCCGAAGGTGATGCCTTGACTTCGGAGATGTCCCCTCCTTCATCCTCCCCGTTCTCGGCCACCCTTGCCGGGTTCCACAATCTGAGTTAGGTCTTCTATGCCGAATCCCGTTCAGCCCTGTTTGCTCTATAAGCAGGGAAACATCGCGTATGCCCGCGAGAATCTCGAGCGTTATGCGTGGGCGCAGGAGATCGTGGAGGATTGGCGTCGGTCGACGGCGTTTGCGCGACGGCAGGACCGCGAGTCTCTCGATGCGTTCATTCCCGAACTGACACCGGGAACCCATTACGGACAGAATTGTCCGCACTGCGTCGGGGAAAAGTCACTGATGGGCGGGGGGAGCTTCGACTGGTTGATCGATGCGCCGGATCAACTGACGTGCAGCCACTGCGGGACGGTCTACCCGCACGCGGACTACCCGGAGACGGGCGTCGTCGAGTGCCCTCGGATGGGGCAGAGATTTACCTACTACCAGCCTCCGGGAGAGCTTGAGAATCCGGATCGCAGAAACGAACACGCGCTCTGCTGGCTCGGCGACCGCCCGGTTATGACGAGTTTCAGCGGGCACATTCGATATTGCAGGGCGGCGTGGGCCTGGAGGCAGTCCATCATCCTGGCGAAGCTTTATGCCGTCACGGAGGATGTTGCCTGCGCCGAGCGGGTCGTCTGGATTCTGGATCGGTTTGCGAAGGTATTCCCGAATTACCTGTTCCACTCCTACGACGGCAGTATCGCGGATTGGCCTCCTCTGGATGTTGCCCAAAACATGGGGGAGCGGGAATCGGGTGATGGCCCACGAGGCGGGAGCTTCCCGAGGGATGTCGTGAAGCACGCTTACGGCCTGAACACATACGACGATCACTCGGAACTGTTCAACGGGTTCTGGGGGGCCGGGCGGATCAGTGTTCACGGAAAGGGAAGTGACGCAGGACCGATTCTGGATTTTACGATTGCGTACGACCTTGTTCGTGCGGCGGAACGGCCAGGGGGAGAGGCAATTCTGGATGCGGCGACGGAGCGCCGCATTCTGAAGGATCTGATCCTGAATGGCTGCACGGAGATGGAATGCTGGGTGTCCCTGACCAATAAGGGGACTGCCGTCTATGCGCTGAGTGCCGCCGTTGGGATCCTGCTGGGCCAGCCCGAGAGGGTCCGGCGGGGAATCCGTATGTTTGACCAGATGCTGTTCGAGCGCTATCACCACGACGGATTCTATGCGGAGTCACCAGGATACTCCGCCCACAATTTCAGCAACGTGCACGATCTGGCCGACCTGCTGCACAGCTATAGCGATCCGCCGGATTACAGATCGGAACAGGGTGATCGAGTCGACAACGTCGACTACTTTTCAAGCGGTCGTTTCCACCTTTCCCTTCTGTCTCTCGTTCGACAGCTCGCACCCGGGCAGCGGATGCCGATCATCGGAGACACGAAATACCCGGGCAGCCCGAACATCCTGTGTGCGGAAGTCCTTGCGGCCAGACTGGGAGGCGAATTCTCGGGATTGCTGGAAAGCCTGCAGGGCGGTTCCCTGGCGGAGAAAGGAAGTGAGTATTCGCTCTGGTATCGCCCGCCGGCTTTGAGTAGCGGAGGTGCGAGAAGATTACCTCTGCGTAGCGAGTGGTTCCCGGGCTGGCACGTCGGAGTCCTGCGTGGCGGTCGTGGGGAACAGAACGATACTGCCCTCTTTCTCAATGGAAACGAGCACAACTGGACGGTCCGGACGGGTCACCGGCAGTCGGATATCCTGAGTATGAGCTTCTACGCGTTCGGCCAGGAGGTGGTTCCCGACCTGGGATACTTCTCCGGGAGCAGTCAGCTTCTTCCGGACGGGCGAAGCGGTCAGGCCTGGGCACGAAGCAGTTTGTCTCACAACCTGGTCGTCGTCGACGAGGAGAGCCAACTCGTGCAGGAGTGCGGGTCGGATCTGGAGCTGTTCGGGACCGCGCCCGGCGTTGAAGTCGTTCAGGCGGCGGCGGTCAACGTCTACTTGCAGTGTGAGGACTACCGGCGGACCTGTGTGCTGGTCAAGATCCCGAATGGTCAGAGCTACGTGGTGGATCTCTTTCGTGTAAAGGGTGGACAGGTTCACCATTACTGCCTCCACGGCAGCGGATCGATGACGGGAATGAGTCCAGATAGTCCGATGCCCCGCCCCACAGAGCTGTCGGAAGCCTGGCGAACATGGGTGGAAAGTGCGGAGGCCGTGAGCCCGGAGGGTCCGATGGTGTATTCCTGGAAATCTGGAGCGATCGGGCTCGATCTCACGGTGCTTGGCGAGTCGGACCGGATTATCCAGGCCGACGCGCCGGGGTGGCGTTCGGCGGATCCTCTGTCCGAGATCGAGAAACCTGCCGTGAGGAAGCTCATGGTCGAGCGGCGTGCTGCGGATCACGATACTCCGCTGACCAGTCAGTTTGTGGCAGTGCTCGCCGCTAGCCAGGAGAAGGATTCGCCCGTAATCCAGGCGAGTCTTCTGGAGAGCGACACGGATTCAGGCATGGTGGCCATCGAGGTGAGGCTGGAGGGGAGAACGGACTACATCATCTCCACCAGGGATCGGAAGGAGAGAATACTGGGACCGGTGACGGTTTCCGGAGAGTTTTCCGTGGTGTCGGTGGATGACGACGGCGGCGTGATGCAGGCATATCTCCTGAACGGGACCCGGTGTTCGTGCGGTGATATGACGCTGGAGAGTTCCGAACCCAACCGGAACCTGGAAGTGATTTCAGTGGAAGATCGTACGTTCCATCTCGGCGAGAAGCTGGATAGATTGCCCGAAGCGGGATCGTATCTCTTGGCTGGAGAGATCGCGAGAACCGGGTTCGAGATCGAATCGGCAACACAGAGATCCATTACCGTACGGGACTATCCTGCGATCGAGTGCAATGCGATTACGATCCTGAACTCCCGTTCGTTCACGCGCGCGGATCGCCCCCACGGTTCGTTCTCTGAAGGTGACTCAACGTGAGAGCCGGCACGGCATCCCCTTCGACGGAGACGAGATGATAGGTGAACCTGGATTTCAGACGCCTACCCACGAGCGTGTAATGGCAACGATCGCCCACACCGAACCTGAGCGTTTCCCGATTGATGCCGGAGTGAGACTCCTTACTCCTTGTAGACCTTCTCCAGATCTCGCTGAATCTCCTGCCACTCTGACACGCCTGTTCTTTCGGAAAACCTCCCGTACGCCTCGATCAACTCATCCTTGATCTTTGTTTTCCGATCCGACAGGTCGTTCAACTCGACACGATCGGTTTCCATATCGTAGAGCTCCCAAGGTCCGGTCCGATCCCCTTTGCCGACCGGGCCAGTTGTGAATCCCCTGGGTTCACTGTAGTAGGAAACCAACTTCCACTTACCACGGCGCACCGCGCGGTTGCCTTCGTGCTCAAGGTAAAGCGTTTCGGTGTTGGTCCTGACATCGCCGTTCAGGTTCGGCATCAGGGATCGACCGTCGATCGTCTGGACAGGATATCCGCAGTGATCCAGCGGGTAGGCCGCACCGGCCAGATCGAGACACGTGGGCATCACGTCCTTCACGTGCGCGTAGTAATCCTTTTCTATGTGGCCCTGCTGGACCCCCTTTGGCCAGTGAAAGATGAAGGGCGTGGCCGATCCGCCTTCGTGGAGCCAGTGCTTGAAGAGGCGGAAAGGTGTATTGGATGCGTTGGCCCAAGGGAGGAAGCAAGCGGTGTCGGATTCCTTCGGGCCGGCCGGCACGTCTGGGATGAGGTCGTGAGATTCGGCGCAGGCGCCGTTGTCAGCCAGGAACACGATGACGGTGTTGTCGAGGTCGCGCTTCTCGCGAATCTTGTCGAGCAGCTTCCCGACGCCCTGATCGACCCGATCGATCATTGCGGCGTAGACGGCCATTCGGTGATCCCACTCGTCTTCGGTAAACGTTCTGCCTTTCTTGTCCGGCGAGGTGTCGATCTGGTCCCACGGGGGACATTCAGGATCCCGTGGAGACAGGGGAAGGTCGCCCGGGAACAACCCAAGTTTCTTCTGCTTCGCCGCTCTGCGTTCTCGAATTGCGTCCCAGCCGATTTTGTATTTTCCCTTGTATTTCTGGATGTCTTCGGGCCAGGCGTGGAGCGGCCAGTGGGGGGCGTTGTACATCAGGTGCAGGTAATAGGGTTTGTCAGGATCGGCATCATCGATGTACTGGGCGGCCTTCTCGGAGAAGACGTCTGTCGTGTAGAAGTCGTCGGGTAGTTCGGTGACGGGCTCATCCTCATCCATCAGTCCGCGATGCGGTTCGGGCGCCCAATAATTGCAGCCGCCGGCGAGGATTCCGTAGTAGTGATCAAATCCACGATCCTTGGGCCAGTTCGGGCGAAAGGATCCCACGTGCCACTTGCCTGACATAAAGGTCTGGTATCCGGCTCCTCGAAGTGCCTCGGCGATGGTGACCGTGTTGTTGCTCAGGTAGCCCTGGTAGGGACCTCGCCCTACTGCCCGGCCCTTATTCATCGCATCCTGGGTTTGGTGCGTCATATGCCCGATGCCGGCGCGATGAGGATAGAGGCCGGTGAGGAGAGAGGCCCGCGTCGGGCAGCATCGTCCGCAGTTGTAGAACTGTGTGAAGCGAACACCGCGCGCAGCCAGGGCATCGATGTTCGGCGTGTCGATCTCGCCGCCGTAGCAGCCGAGATCAGAGTAGCCCATATCGTCGACCATTATGACAATGATGTCGGGTCTTGCTTCGGGCATCGTCTTACTCCTTGAATGGGGGTCGACACTGGGGTCGATCATTACCTGTCTGATTGCTGTCAATCAATTTGGTTTCAATAATAGGCACTGAGGTCGTAATCGCATTCGCCAACTCAAAGGGCAGTATCTCGGACGCTAGAGTCCGCCCACGATCTAAGGATCTACTACTCGATCCGAATCAAACGTTGTCCGGTATGCGTGGCTCCGAAGGCATCCAAAACGCGCACGTAGATTACTGTCATTCCGGCCGGCGGGTCTGCAGGCAGAGCCGCCTTCCACAGATGGTTGGTCTCTTTCGGCTTTCCCCATTTCGCTTCCTTGGGGTCGCGCGCCATTTCACGCTTGTGGAGGGCAATAACGAAGGGATCCAAACCGCGCCATCGGGTCATGGAGGTCCAGGCGCCATCCTCACTAAGGCGCATCTCGACAGCCGCACGCTCCGATGCGGCAAATACATTGACCACGATCTCAGTCGCCGCCGACTCCGTCGCTGCGACTGTATCGGGTGCCGTGATAGTCATCTGGTAGTCGGCAGGGCGCCGTGCTGCCTTGTGGCGAAAGGAATACTCGTTTCCATCTACACGCATCACCGAATAGCCGTTGGGCGAGCCGTCGCCCATAGTCGAATGGGGAATGCCCGCAGGATCTCTGGCACCGGTCCAGAACGGTCCGCACGTCGCGCCAGCCACGTAAAGATGGAGTGGCTTCTCCCCGTGCCATCCGTCGTCTTGACCCAGGTAGAACTGCTCGATGCTGTGCCAATGCCCGGCAATCATGAAAAGATGAGAGCGATCCTGCAGGATGGCATAGAGTGCATCCCTATCCTTGAATTCGACCACTGGGATGTGCATGGCCAGCACCACCAGGTGGTCATCGGGGACGTGTGCCAGGTCATTTTCGATGAACGCCAGTTGATGTGCACCGAGCTTAGGACGATTCTTGTCGCCTTCGCGGTACACCGAGTCCAAGATAATGCAATGCATCTTACCGTAGTTGAATGCGTAGTAAGGGGGGCCATAGATGCGCTCGAAGGTTTCGTCTGACATTTCATCGGTTGTCGCGTCTTTGTTCAGGTCATGGTTGCCCATCACATAGTGCCAGGGCGCACCGATCCTGGCGGTCATCGTGTTGATGTCGTCGAGCAAGTCGAGACGATCCTCTACCATATCACCCAGTGTGATACCGAGCAGGACGTTTGCTCCCACCAACTCCTCCACGATATCGTGCCCATAGTGAAGGACGCCCTCTTCTTCGTAAGGCTGGGGATCCCCAAGCAACAGCGCATCGAAACGATCCCGTTCGTGATGCCGGGACAACGGAAAATTCACCGACTCGGGCAATGGCCCTGTCGGGTCTACCCCTGGGTACTTGGTCTCGGGTGATCCCGCCGGTTTGTGCAGATAATAGCCCTGAGATATCATGTCGTCATTCAAGACGGTGATCCATCCGCTCGGCTTGATCACGAAGAGGACTGTGTCGTCGCCCACGGACAATTCATACCGACCTTTGCCATCGGTCTTCACGACCTCACGTCCGTTGGACACGCACACGTTCTTTACGCCCCGCTCACCATCGTCCATCACACGATTGCCGTTCGTGTCGTTGAACACGCGACCGCGCGCAACATCAGCGGTTGCGCCACCAGCCGACACCAACACGGCCAACACGCCATATCGCACCATCGAGGGCCTTAGCATAGATAACGCCTTTCCTGTCAGTCAATTGTAGAGCGATTACTTTCTATATTTAGGTAGCGAACCGACATCCATGGTTCCGACGGCTAGAGCAATCAACTTCTTCTGATCGGGTACATTGCACATATTGCTATCACAGATTTGTCGCCTCGAAATTGGTTGGGCCGAATCACAGATCAGGCAAAGCAGCGCGTCATCCGTTATGAGATTCCTGCCGGGTGGACACGGAAGCGGTAGAGGCATCGGCCACCTGTGATCCAGGGATTCTTCATGCATATATTGTCTTAGCCTGACTGGAGCAACCGATGAAACCGAATATCCTGATCATGGCCGCGGACGATGCGACATACAATGACCTGGCGCTGTATGGCGGCCACAACGTGCAAACACCGAATATCGACCGGTTCGCACAGCAAGGCCGGGTGTTCAATCGAGCGTATCTGCCGATGGCGATGTGTAACCCGTGTAGGACGGCGCTATACACTGGCCTGCATCCGGTCCGGAATGGCTCATGCTGGAACCACTCGGCTGCGCGGCCGGGAACAAAGAGTATTCCGCATTATCTGGGCGACCTCGGCTACCGGGTAGGACTGTGTGGCAAGAAGCACGTGATGCCAGACGAGTGCTTTCCGTTCGAGAACGTGCCGGGCATTGAGTCCAGATGCACACATCCGGATCCTGAGTTTGGTGTCGACGGAATCCGTGAGTTCATGACACGCGACCGCAAAGAGCCGTTCTGTCTTGTGACAGGGTTGATCGAACCGCACGCGCCCTGGACTGTTGGAGACTACACACACTTCGATCTGGACGAACTTAAGCTGCCGCCCTATATGGCCGACACGCCGGAGACGCGAGAGGACTATGCCAAATATCTGGCCGAGATCGAGGTTCTAGATCAGGAGATCGGTGAGATTCTTCAGGTTCTGGAGGAGACAGGTCAGGTTGACCAGACACTGGCCATCTTTACGTCCGAGCAGGGCTCACAGTTTCCAGGATGCAAGTGGACCAACTGGAACACGGGAATCCATACAGGTTTCGCCGTTCGTTGGCCGGACCAGGTTGCAGCAGGACGGACGGATGCGGTTGTCCAGTATGAAGATGTCGTTCCCACGCTGATCGAGGCAGCGGGAGGGGATCCCGATACGTTCAATTTCGATGGTGTGAGTTTCCTGTCGCCCCTTCGAAACGGCACCGACGAACACCGAGCATACAGCTACTTCATACACAACAACATTCCCGAAGGGCCGCCTTATCCGATCCGGTCGGTGACGGACGGTATCTACCACTATATCCGCAACTTGACGCCGGACGCAATCTATATCGAGAAACATCTGATGGGTGTGAACAAGAATACCAAATACTGGCCGTCGTGGGTCGTGGATGCCACGTTCAGCGAGCGGACACGAACCATCGTGAACAGATATATGCATCGTCCCGCGGAACAGCTCTACCGCATGGATGAGGATCCTTACGAGATGACGAATTTGGCGGATGGTCCGGTGCACGCCCAGGAAATGAAGCGCCTGTCTGAGGAACTCGATCGATGGATGAAGGAACAGGGCGATCCGGGGGCGGCGATAGACACCGAGGCGCAATGGCGCGCGGCGAAAGAAGGCCGGCACTTCGACCGTCAGTAGAAAAGGCTTCCGTCCTCCATCTCTCGGGGCGTGCTCCAGGGGCCCAATCTCTCGATGCTCGCGTACGTTGCGCTTGGTCCTCAAACCGTTACCACGAATCCACCCTCCGACTCAATCCCTCGTGCAAGTATGTCCGGCTCAACGTCAAACCCGATGCCCGGTGTGTCTGGTACAATGAGCTTGCCGTCACGTTGATCCCAGCCATCCAATACAATACCGGGTAAGTCAGCAGGAGCTGCTTCGAGCATCGAAAAATTGGGGATGGATGCCGCAAAATGCGCGTGGGTGTAGCGCTCGATCAAGCTACCCCAGGAGTGCGGGGCACATTTCGCTCCCCACGGGGCAATCCGGTCGGCGGTCTCTTTCCACCAGGTCAGTCCCTTTCCGCGGAAGTCGTGTTGAACGATGTCGATCCAGCCCTTTTCGACCATGTCGAAATAGGTGGGCGGGGGAGGACCGGATTCTCCATCAGCGACAAGCGTGTCATAACCGTTTTCGATGATGAAAGCTTTTAAGGCTTCGTTGAACTCAGGGTCTTCCGGGAAAGGTTCTTCGAACCAGTAGATGCCTACATTTTTGGTTCTTTCCAGAATCTGAAGCGCGATGTTCAGCGTTGTGCCGTTATTTGCGTCGATCATGATTCTTGCGTCTGGCGCGGAATCTCGAACCGTTTCGATGACCAGAACGTCCCGATCGGTCCCTTCTCGGATGCCCATCCAGCGAGCACCACGCCCAATCTTGATCTTGAAGTTAGTGTATCCAAACGTGTGACCGGTTGCGACTTCCTTCTGGAAGATTTCGACGGCTTCCTGATCGGTCCTGTCCAGGTCATCTATATATATTGAGCCGTCATACAATTCGACTTCCTTGCTGCCCCTTCCTCCGAGATGCTTGTAGAGCGGGAGACCTTCTCGCCGCGCAGACAGGTCCCATAACGCCAGATCAATCCGCAGACCGAGGTCAGTGCTGCCCTGACCCGGCTCAAACAGGGTGTCGACGTCTTGTCCGACGATCTCCTTAGCCTCGGATTCACAGATACGGGACCATCCGACACCGATAGCCCCGTCGCTCGTATGTATTCGAACAAGCCGGTCGTTAACCGTATCGCCGTGATCGCCCTTTCTGGCATTCTTGCCTATAAAACGTGGACGCTTAAATGGAAGCGTGATCTTCTCGATCTTATCTATTCTGCCAGAGGATGACATCGAATCTCCTTCGTGTTGGTCCTTCTTGGGGATGTGTAGCTAAATTATCCCCTGCCAGTCGACTCGTCAACGGCAGTGGATAGCTTTGAGTTTCTCGAGCGTGCGAGGCGCGGGAAGAGGCAATCGAAACAGACCGGGTAGAAAGATCGAAGAGTCTCCGATGTTACGGTCCCGCTCTCTGTGTACTTGACGGCGTTGCTCAGCGGGTTGATGACCATTTGTTGGACACGCGGGATCGTTGTCTCGCGCCGGGCGCTGGCCGATGTTCGCATAGCGAACACGAGGACCTTGTCATCTCTGTGAGTGATACCGGCAAGGGCATCCCCGCC
>CAYYGZ010000159.1:0-11108 GCA_964471275.1 uncultured bacterium
GAAACACGTCAGTTTCTATCCTCTGCAACTAACCTCCAGTGCGCTCCGGACCTCGATGGAAGCAAAACCGTCGATTTCTCGGATTTCCTCATCTTCGCGGAAATGTTTTCGAGCCAGGATCTCCGCGCGGACTTCAACGTTGACGGTGCCACAGACTTCAACGACTTCCTCATCTTTGCGGTCCGGTTCGGCCAAACTTGCCTCTGAGTTGTTCTTCCAGGCTTCAGTCGACAATTTCACTGCTTCGTGCACCATCACAAGGCCAGATTTACTTGGGAAACCTCGGTCGATCCACGCTATATTCGTGCGGTGGGACTAGGAAGCCATTACGTGCTGAGACGATACCCGCCAGCCGCTTCCAGGAGACTTCCGGCCAACCGTCGGAACGGGCCAGCACGAAGGTTCGAGACCGCCTGTCCGATGAACTCCGGGACTGCGTGCGCAACCATCCGGGAGCTCGCAGCGTCCGGCACCCGTCCCGAGCGAAGCCAGGGGCGGTAGAGGTATTGCTGCTCTAAGATCAACTGATAAAGGAAAACCGATGCGTGCGATCACGTTGATGCTGGCTCTCTGTATTCCGTCTCTGGTTACGGCGGAAATCACCGTGCCCACACTCCCGACCCCACCGACTCCGCCCGATATCGCGGGTCAGATCACATCTGAGGATCACGATCAGGAGAATCGAGCGGCCATTGTAATCACACGGATGGACAGCATTCGGTCGGCAATAGAGGAGCACCAACGACAGCTCTCAGATCTCAAGAAGGAGAGCACCCGCATCGAGGAGGAGTTGGCACCGGCGAGCGGACGCAACCGCGTCTACGCCCAGAATGAGGTCGATCAAGAAGCCTACGCCATCCGGCGAAGTCTCCCTCAGCTGCCTGAATCGAGTCGAATTGATCTGGAGTTCATCGTCGCACCAGATGGGAGATCGAGCAAGATTCACGTCGTATCTGGCCCGTCGTCATACACCGAGGCGATCACAGATGCCGTGGGGACGTGGCTTTATGTTCCGGCTCAGAAGGGCAACCGGCGCGTCCCTGTGCGTGTCACCACAAGCATCCGGCTGACCGACAACTAGACCGTCCAGCACGCAGCCGTGTGGAATACATATGGATCGCCATTGGGGGCCGACCATCGCCGGGATAGCGTTCAGAAATGAGATCGGCGCCTTTAATCCTCCCTCGCAGGGACGACCGACAATTGCCCGAGGCCCCCGTCCGAATACATCGCTCTCGAAAGCGAGACGGGTGCCCCAGGATACACATCTCAACGAACCGTGCACCGCGACACCCCAACGGATGGCAGATCACACACCTTCGGCGCACGTTGCGCTGCTAGAAGGGGCCAGGGATACCAGAAATGCTGAATTTCGCCTTTGCAGGATTCGGCCACGCACACATCCAGAGCCTCTACAAGCTCGTGACACAGATGGAGCAGCTGAGCTTCGCTGGCGCCTCCGAGCCAGACCACGGCCTTCGGTCCGAGGTCACGAAGGCAGGAATCCCCGTCGCATACGAGTCTCTAGAACAGATGCTGGATACGGTGGACTGCGACGTCGTCGCGATCGGCGCCGCTTTTGGCGACCGTGGGGCACTCGCAATCGAGGCCCTGGAGCGGGGGAAACACGTCATTGCGGACAAACCACTGTGCACACGAGGACCGGAGCTGGACGAAATCGAGCGGCTGGCATCAGAGAAGGGACTCCGACTTGGGTGCATGCTCACGCAACGCGGATCGAAAACTTCGGATGGACTGCGCCGGCTCATCAGCCAGAGGAGGCTTGGCGATATTCACGCCATCACCTTCGGAGGTCAGCACCCGCTGAATCTGGATTCGCGACCTTCCTGGTACTTCGAGCCGGGCAGACACGGTGGGACAATTACCGACATATTTGTCCACGCCGCGGACAGCATCCCCTGGATCACCGGACACGCGTTCGACCGAGTGCTGGCCGCGCGATGCTGGAACGCACTCGCCCCTCAGTATCCGCATTTCGAGGACGGCGCACAGTTGATGGTCACGCTCGACAACGGATGCGGCGTCATTGGAGACGTCTCCTATTTCATGCCCTCCAAGGGGGGCTACAGCTTACCCTACTATTGGCGCACCACGTTCTTCGGATCAGAAGCGATCGCCGAGATCTCGGCAGTGTCGGATACCATCGATTTGACGGTGGAAGGCATCGTGAACTCAATTGCACCTGAGGGAACGGAGCCCGAGAACTACCTGTCCAGCTTTCTGGCCGATTTGGACGGGTCACCATCCAGCGGGAGTCTGACGACGGATGAAGTCATCCGTGCCACGAGAACGGCCATCCGGGTCCAGGAAGCCGCAGACAACAGCCGGTTCAATATCTCGCTCGCCTAGATTCTGTGGGGCTGCAGGTGAGCAGGTTCGGCGTCTGACCACCCGCGCCGAACGGAACATTGTATAAACCCAGCGCGTCACTTCTTCAGTGGCAGACCCTTGGCCGATCATCATGCGTCTCTTCGAGATTGTCCTCATTCTCCTCTGCTTGTCCGATGGCTTTTCCCGAATCCGGTTCGCCGACCGAAGACCGATCTGGATTAGCATCATCCCGCTGGTATCGTTTCTATGCGGGATCATCCACGTCGCGGGGGAAGGGGCACGTTGGCAGATGCTCCCGGTCTACCTTACCGTAGTGTCGACATTTGTGATGTTGCTCGTTCGCGCGTTCCAGACCGGAGAGATCCCCCTCGGCGCGGGCAAACGCTCTCGTCTTGCCGGGAAAGTCGAGATCATGCTCACCGCTCTGAGCATGATCTGTGGCACCGCACTCCCGGTCTTTGACATGCCGACCCCCACAGGAGATTATATCGTTGGCTTTCGTGACATCCACCTCAGCGAGCGAATCGTCATCCGTGTCCGGTATCCTTCGGACAAACCCGCCGGTATGCGCGCACCCTACGGATTGGGCAACCTCGACGAACACCGGGTCTACCTGGCCGACCGGTTTGGCATCCCACCATCGCTTCTGGGCCATCTCTCACAGGTTCGAACCTACGCTTTTCCCGGAGCATCTCTCTCCCATGAGCTGCCTCGCTACCGCCTCTTGATCGGTGAACCCGAGACCGGTCGTCCATCCACACACGCGACCGGTCTTGCCGACGACCTGGCGAGTCACGGATTCGTCGTCATCAGTCTTCTCGGCTCAGCAGTCAGCGACTCGGACAGTGCCCTCACCGTGGGAGCAGAGGCAATAGTGGAGCATCTCGAGGCCCTCGATCCACAGGGAAATGCAGGCTGGCTTGCCGACCGACTCGATCTCGCACGCGTCGGCATCTACGGATTCCATGCCGCGGGTGAGACGGTTATCGATGCGTGCAGAGGAGGAACATTCCGAGCCGGCGCGGTCATCGGTTCACGGACAGAGCTGGGTAACCCGGATGTGCCGTTCCTCTACCTCCGACCTGAAGACGTAGAGGGTAGGCCGCTCACCGAGGTGGTTGCCACAACCTATGTGGTCTCGGCCCGGGGAATGCTGACCGGCAACTTCGGCGATGACGCACTCCTGTCTCCACTCATGCCCGCGCTGGGTTCGTTCGGAAGCATCGATCCATACCGGGGCAGCCGCATCACGAGCGCCTACCTGGGCGCCTTCTTCAACAAGCATCTCACGAGGGGAACCGTCGAACCGATCTTGGATGGGCCATCTGCCGAGTATCCCGAGATCTCCATCCAGATCCACGACTCTCAGGAATGACGGGGCCGAACTGACCACCCCGATCCCGCACAGTTACATAGGACAAACTATGAATCCCATATTAATCTCGTCTGACGGATCCGACCGCGCCACTGGCTACAACATGAGCAGCAAGCTCATCCGGACGTCCGATGCGCTGTATGTGAGTTGGCTCGATGCCCCCTCTGAACCCGGAGATACCGCCAAAATCCGCTTGGGCACGCACGATTCGAACACCGGTGAGCTCCGGTCTATCCAGACGCTCGGTGAAGGCATCGATAACCATTGTGGGGCAGCACTCGCGATGGATCGCGATGACCGGATGCACGCCATCATCGGTCACCACCACGGACCTTTCCTGTATCGCTGGAGCGACAGTCCTGCGGATCCGGGAAGTTGGTGCGAGCCTGTCCCGCTTGGTCCCTACGACACCTACCCGTCACTGACCATCGATGACGAAGGGACGCTCCACCTGGCACAAAGGGAGAAGGCCGATCGCTGGCAACTGTGGTATCGGCGTAAGAGACAAGGGCAGGACTGGGAAACACCGGTGGCGATCGCCATCAGCCCGACACCGGGATATAACCACTACATGATGTCCCTTACGATCGGTCCGTCGGGTGTCCTGCACCTGACCTTCCAGTTTCATTTTACAGAATCTGGAAACGCGGCTGAATGCAGGGGAAGAGCGGCCGTATATCTGCGATCACTCGACGGTGGCGACACGTGGTACGATGATGCCGACGAAATCGCGGTCCTGCCCGTAACGCTGGAATCGATGAAGGCCATTCGGTATGTCCCGGATGGCGGCGACGATCGACACGCGGTTCGGGTAGCAAACCACATCGTCGATGCACAGGAGCGTGTCTGGTTCTTCGCCCAGATCCAGGATGCCGAGGGTGGCATCATATACCGTCGCGACGCGAGTGGCTGGCGTGAATTCGATCTGGGCGCCATGACGGGAGGACTGAACCTCGAAGGCGGACGTTCATCCTCGCTATCACAGGATCCGGACGGGAGGATTCATCTCACCTTCGGGACCAGCGGCGATGGCAGCCGTACGGCCTGGTTCGACCCGTCTCTCGAGATCTTTCACGTGTCCTTCGACCAGAACGGTAAGGATCATCATTGCGCCCGACTCACAGGACCCGACGCCAGAGCGGCCAACTGGCTTCCCGCTCTGGAACAGTGGGACTGGAACCGCAAGGAAGTCTGCTGCTGCGATGGTCACTGGTTGACCTACACGCGCGGCCTCAATGCCGGCGGAATCAGCGGAAACAACAAGAGCGCCCTGAAGACCGAAGCCTACCTGACCCGCATCTAGTGCGTCCAGTGTCATAGTGGCGTTGACACATTGAGCCAGTACGTAGGGTTAATTTGGGATCGCAGCTTTCTCTACACGCTGTTGATGACACGGGCTCGAACCTGGATCTGTCTCAGCCCCGGAACGGGGCGACCGTCGGTAGCCTGGGGTACGGCCGCGCGACCTGTCCGTCGAGAGCGGAGCAAAGACGGACTGCGGGGCAAGTCCCAGGGATGGACGGACGATCGTGAGCTGCGTCGCGATGATTTCTCGGAACCCGAAAAGAAATGCACCCGACGCGAATCGTGCAAACGCGTGAGGGATCGCTCTGGAACGCGACACCAGATCAATCGCTCAATACTTCGTATCCGATCACCAACACTTCAGGGCTGCTCGATACGCATCTGTCCCGTCTTGAGAGCTTCGCTCGCACGTGACTGTATCTCTTGGTATTCACCATACACTTGTTGGTGCACGCCTTCGCCCTTCAGGAGTCACATATGCGATCCAAACCTAACATCGTAGTCATGTTCCTCGACGACTCCGGATGGGCAGACTTCCGTCCCTTCGGCGACACCCCATACCCCACACCCTTCGTCGAACAGCTTGCACGGGAGGGCTGCTGTTACCACCAGTTCTACGTTCCTCAGGCGATCTGTTCCGCTTCTCGGGCCTCACTCCTCACGGGATGCTACCCCGGTCGCCACAAGATCTACGGTGCCATATCGCCGCGCTCACGGGGCCTCGACCCGGGCTTTGCGACCATCGCGGAAACGCTCAAGCCTTCGGGCTACGCCACCGGAGTATTTGGCAAGTGGCACGTTGGCGATCATCCTGAAACACGTCCGCCTGCCCGAGGCTTCGACGAGTCATCAGGCCTTATGTACTCGAACGACATGTGGAAACATCACCCGGAGTCGCGTCGGTTTGACAATTGGGAACTGCAGTTTTGGAGAAACGGTGAGATTGAAATCGATGATGTCTCACCCGAGCAGCAACGCTCACTGACCACCTGGTATACGGAGCACGCGGTCGACTTCATCGAGCGTCACGCGGACGAGCCGTTCTTCCTCTACGTGCCGCACAACATGCCGCACGTCCCGCTATTCTGCAGTGACAGGTTCAACGGTAGATCCGGTCACGGGCTGTATGCCGATGTCATGATGGAAATCGACTGGTCACTCGGCCAGATCACAAAGGCGCTTGAGACTGCTGGAATAGCTGATGACACGATCGTCATCTTCACATCCGACAACGGCCCCTGGATCTCCTACGGAAACCATGCCGGTGCGACGCCGTATCGCGAAGCCAAGGGAACCGGTTTTGACGGGGGCACACGCAGCGCGTGTGTCATGCGCATGCCGGGTCAGATTCCGGCAGGTTCGGTCTCACAGCAGGCATTCTGCTCCGTCGATCTCCTCCCGACATTCGCCGGCCTTGCGGAGGCTGACCTTCCGGAAAACCCGATTGACGGCGTTGATGTCTGGGACATCATCACCTGTACCGAAGGTGCCTCAAATCCGCACGAATACTACCCGGTGTCGACGGGTCGCAACTTCAATGGGGTGGTCAGCGGCGATGGCAAGTGGAAGCTGCATCTGCAGCACAAATACAGGACCCTCGCTGAGGCCGGATATGATGGCCAGCCCGGTCGCTACGAAGATGCCTTCATCGACCTCTCCCTCTTCGACATGGACAGGGATCCATACGAAACGACCAACGTTGTCGATCAACACCCGGAGATCGCCGATCAGCTGAAGCAATTCGCCGAACAACATCGTCAGAAATGGTGGATAGAGAAGTCGTGATACATCTGTCGGGCAGAACAGCGCCCAAAGGTGTCAACCTGACTTACCATCCCGATTTCGACAACTGATCGTTAGCAGGTTTCTCAGCCCCAGAACGGGGCGACCGCCGATAGCCTGGGGTTCGCCCCGCAGACGATCTGGCACCCGTGATCAAGTTGATGTTCACCGGCCCTCCCTACCAGCTGGACTTTGAGAATGCCACTTGGCTGGATGGTGGCTACGTCTGCAGCTCACCTTAGAGTCGGCTCCGGGCACCCACAATGACGAGTCGATTGACAGATGTCCTGATTGCTCTAACCCTGATCCTCTTGGTTGCCAACGTGACGACTGCCCTTCCTCAAAAGCCCGACCTCAGATGGGAAAAACACGATGGTGTCGCCATTCCTATTCCACCAGCCGAACATCCGCGTCTATATCTCCGCGCACAGCATATCCCTGCGCTCAAGGAGCGCCTGTCTGACCCAATACTGAGCGAAGTCTGGCAGGATCTCGTCGAGATGAGCAAAGAGAGGGGTGTCGACGACGGGAGACAGAAAACGTGGCGTCACTACGTCCAACAGCGGGGAGCCTCGGTGAAGGCGGAAATGGATGCGCTTAGATACCTCGTGGACAAAGACAAGGCAACAGGCCGACAGGCCATCGACTCGGCGCTTGGATTGATGCAAGAGGGGGATTGGCCGGACGTTCAGGACATTGCGCGCGCTTCGGGCCGGCTGATGGTCACGGGCGCTATCGTTTACGACTGGTGTCACGATCTCCTGAACGAGAAAGAGAAGAAGCTCTACATTGAGCAATTCATCCGTCTGGCGAAGACGCTCGAGTGTGGCTATCCACCGGTCAGACAGGGCTCAATCAACGGCCATTCTGCTGAGTGGATGATTTCAAGGGACTTGCTGTCGGCCGCCATCGCGATCTACGATGAATTCCCGGAGATGTATCATCTCACGTCCGCTCGCTTTTTCGGAAAACACCTTCCTGTGCGCAATTGGTTTTACCCTGGCCACGCCTATCATCAGGGAACCGGATATGACAGGACTCGGCTCTCTTCCGACCTGTATCCACTCTGGATATTCGACCGGATGGGAGCCGGGAACATCTATCACCCCGGCCAGCAATTCATCCCTTACCTGTTTCTCTATCGCCGACGTGGTGACGGACAGTTTCTCCCGAGCGGGGACGTCAACCCGACCCGGGTGAGACGGGCGCCGCTCGGCCTTCTGGGCATGTTGGCGGGCAGTTACTACCGGGACGAATACATCAACCACGAATTCCTGCAGCGTCCTTCCATCGACAGTCGTGACAAATTCTTCGAGTTCCTCTGGCGTGACACGCAGCTTGGCGAACGTCCGTCGGACGATCTGCCGCTGTCACGATACTTCGGATACCCCTTTGGCTGGGCGATCGCACGCACCGGGTGGGACGAAAACAGCGTGGTCGCCGAAATGAAGATCAACGTCTACAACTTCATCAACCATCAGCACCACGACGCCGGGGCATTCCAGATCTACTATCGCGGTCCTCTTGCCATTGATTCGGGCGCATACACGGGGTCCTCCGGTGGCTACAACAGTCCGCACAACAAGAACTACTTCAAACGCACGATCGCACACAACAGCCTGCTGGTGTACGATCCGGCCGAAGTATTCGAGAGCGGCGCGTATGGTGGACGCGATCGGACGCCCTTTGCCGCCAACGATGGCGGACAGCGGCTGAACGGACCGCAGTGGGGCGCCCCACAGGATCTCGAAGACCTTCTGGACGGCAATTACAGGACAGGAGAAATCCTGGCACATGGGATGGGTCCTGACCAGAAGACACCTGACTACACCTACCTGAAAGGTGACATCACCGAAGCATACAGCAGCAAGGTAGAGAGCGTCCGACGTTCGTTCTGCTTCCTGAACCTCGAAGATTCGGACATTCCGGCTGCCTTGATCGTGTTCGACCGTGTGGTCGCCGCCGATCCGGCGTTCGCAAAATACTGGCTTCTACACAGCATCGAAGAGCCTAGCATAGATGGAAATCGATCCACAATCACCCGCACAATGAACGGCGATACAGGGAAGCTGATCAACACGACGCTCCTGCCCGATAGGGAGAACGTGCAAATCGTGTCTGTAGGGGGTGAGGGGAAGGAGTTCTGGGTTTTCGGTGCGAATTACGCAAACACACGCTTGGACGAGCGCCCGGATGAAGCCAATGAACGTGGGAGTTGGCGGATCGAAATCACACCAGCCAGGCCCGAATCAGTTGATCTATTCATGAACGTCTTGCAGGTAACCGATAGCACGAATGAGGCCTTACTGGATGTGGACCTTGTCGATGAAGAGACGGTCCTGGGGATACAGATCAAGGATCGCATCGTGACATTCAGCAAATCCGCCGAGATCATCGACCGTCCTTTCTCTCTGACGATCCGGGACTCCGGAAGCCGCAGGATACTCCTCAGCGATCTACGCGAAGGAACCTGGCAGATCCTGAAGGACGGCAGCGTCTACCGAAACGCCCTCAAGGTCCAAAATGATGACCATTTACTCTACTTCGAAGGAGATACGGGCACATACACGTTCTGTCGGTGATTGAAATCGGGGATCGAGTGCTCTTCGGAAGGGATACAGGGGTAGGAATCAGGGCGGGCGTTGGCTCGCAGGCATTTCGCAGATGGCGTCGTCACTCCGTCAAGGCTGGCAGCACGCTCAGAACACCCGTGGGAATGCCCGGCACCGACTCCGTCGAGCACATCGATGCGGTAGACACAAGAAGAGGGGAAAAGAGGCGCGCGAGGACGTTCGGTTCATCAGCAAGACCGGTCTCGGGGTCAGTGATGGGCAACGGGAGTACGATCGTCAGGACGCCCGTGCCTGGCTGTGTTCGAGCTCTCGACATCACTGAAATCGACGCCTTCGTTCGGTCGCAGCACGATCTTGCAGGCTTCGCCGCGTTCGAGATCGCTGAACGCATCAACGACGTCATCAAACCCGACCTCGCGCGTGATCAGAGGACGCAGGTCCACCACTCCCCCTTCCAGCAGCCACCGGGTCTTGAACCACGTGTCCCAGATCCGCCGACCATTGATCGCAAAGACGGTCAGGTTCTTGAAGATCATGTTCTGCGCGATGTCTACCTCGACTGGATCCGATGGGATCCCAAACAAGGTCATTCGTCCGCCGTTCCGGACCGCCATGAAGGCGCTTGTGATCGCTGGCGCCGCTCCGCTCATCTCCAGCACGATATCCACGGGATAGCCCTCGTTCGCCTCCCGCATCCACGCACTCGAATCCGGTCCTGAAAGATCGAACACGTCATTTGCGCCCATCTGTTTCGCAAGATCCAGACGATGTTGCACCGGATCGATCGCGAACACGGCTGAGGCCCCGGAGGCCTTCGCGATACCGATGCTGAACAGACCGATAGGCCCACACCCGAACACACCGACGGTCTGACCCGCGAGGTCGTGCGATAGGGTGGCGAGAACGGCGTTCCCGAACGGCTCCTGCAGCGTCGCGATCTCGGCCGGAAGCTTGGTGCGATCATTCTGCCAGATAACTGATTCAGGCACGGCGACGTACTCTGCAAAGACACCATTCCGGTCGACACCCAGGATTTGCGTTTCCGGGCACATATGCGCCTGACCGGTTCGACACTGGTAGCAGTGTCCACAGGTAACGTGTGACTCGGCCGACACGAAATCGCCGATGTGAACCTGGGAGGTGAGATCACCGACCTCGACCACGGTTCCGGCAAACTCGTGACCCAGCGTCACAGGCGACCGAATCCTTTGACTGCTCCAGGCGTCCCAATGCCAGATATGGAGGTCTGTGCCGCAAATGCTGGCAGCTTCGACGCGAACCAGACAGTCCCTCGGACCAATCATAGGTTTGGGGATCTCGACAGCCTCGAGTCCGGGTCCGGCCGCAATCTTGCGCAAGGCTTTCATTTTGATCTCTCCGTGGACAAGTTCCTGAGGACGCTTCTAATCAATACACAGAATTTATTCTTTATATTGAACTTTTCTTTCGCATTGCTGCCCGAAAGCGCTCACGATGCCGGTTGACTCCACCCACCCCATTGGTTACTGTTTTGTAGATTTCTTGTTGGTTTTATTGAAATTAGGAGCATTTCTCAGGTGACGACTTTCCTTGGCATCATCCCGATTCTGGCCTTGCTGGTCAACGCGACCGGTGTGGCTTCCGCTCAGACGGTCCATAAATCGGGACTGGTCATGCTTACGGAGCCCTCCGGGGCCAGATCAGCAGCCATGGCAGGAGCGATTGTCTCCATAAATGACGAT
>CAYYGZ010000160.1:0-2775 GCA_964471275.1 uncultured bacterium
TGGCGTGCACACCGGGCTGCCGCAGTACGCATTCGCAAACACCGTTCCTCTCGCAGCAAGGCGATCCAGGTTCGGCGTCTTGACAAGCGGATGTCCGGCGTAACCGGTGTATCGCCAGCTATGCTGGTCCGAACAGACCAGTACGATGTTGGGACGTGACTTCATACCATTTCGCCCTGAGCGGAGGGGCAGAGCCCCCCCTGCGCCCCTGCCCCCCTTGCTCCTCTGCCAGAAGGGCGTTGCACTACGCGTTCCACATCCTCGGCATACGGAAAGCCTTCCCCTTCTTGAAGAAGCTCTCCATCTCGTGAGCCTTGATCATCTCGTCACACATCTTCCGGATATCATCGAGCGACAGTTCGGCCGACGTGTGCGGATCGAGCATTGCCGCTTGATACACCGAGTCCTTGCTGCGGTTGAACACGGCTTCGAGCGTACAGAGCTGCGTGTTGATCTTCGTACGGTTGAGTGCGGCAAGCTGCTCTGGCAAGTCCCCGACGTACGTTCCCTGGACACCGTTCCGATCGACCATACAGGCGATCTCGACGACGGCATTGCTTGGCAGGTTCGTGATGTAGTTCCCATCGTTCAGGATATTGCCTCCGATTCGGAAGGGAACATCGGTCTCCATCGCCTCCATGATGTAAGAGCCGTACTCGTGCGTCCGCTCGTGCGTGAGCTTCTTGTTGCTGACCAGCTCGTGGCTGCGTTCACGCCAGCCCTCGATCTGGCGGACACAGCGTCGCGGGTACTCATCAAGCGGAATGTTGAACTCTTCGATCAACTCCGGATACTTGCTCTTTATCCAGTAAGGCGTGTACTCGGCGCTGTGTTCCGATGACTCCGTCACATAGTAACCGAAGTGGCGCATCATTTCGAAACGCACCATATCCGTGTGCTTCTCGGCTCCCTTTTTTCGCGCCTCCCGATTCATCTTAGCCGCTCGTCTCTTGATCTCCGGATACAGATCCTTCCCGCCATCCGTGACCTCCAGGAGCCAGGCTTGGTGGTTGATCCCGGCGATCTCCCACTGCAGATCCTTCACATCGTCGAGCATCCCAACGCGACGGAGCAAACCGCTCGCACAGGACTGCACAGAGTGACACAACCCGACTGCCCGGATATCCGTCCCGCGTAGCACCGCCCCCGTGGCTGCGCACATCGGATTCGTGTAGTTCAGGAACCACGCATCCGGACAGACCTTCTCCATATCCTCGGCAAAGGCCATCATCACCGGCGCCGTTCTCAGCACACGGAACACACCACCAATCCCGATTGTATCTGCAATCGTCTGACGCAGCCCATACTTCTTCGGAATCTCGAAATCGATCACCGTCGACGGCTCATACCCCCCGACCTGGATCGCGTTTACCACGTAATTCGCGTCCTTCAGTGCCGCCTTCCGGTTCGCCTTCCCCAGATACGACGTGATCTTCGCGTGCCCCTTGTTGATGTTCCTGTTGATGAACTGCAGCATCCGTTTCGATTCGCGAAGCCTCTTCGGGTCGATGTCATACAGCGCTATTTGCGCGTCGTGCAGCGCTGGACTGAGCATACTGTCACCCAGAATACTCTTCGCAAAAACGCTGCTCCCCGCACCCATGAATGTGATCTTCGGCATTCCCCCTATCCCTTTCTAATCAGAATTGCAGGACCAGTGAAACCACGGAGGACACTGAGGACGCGGAGGGTTCTACCAAGGACATCTTCTCGAAGACCCGAACGCCAGGGCCCTCGAGGATTCTCTCACGTGGTTCTCCTCTATGTCTTCTGCGTTCTCTGCGGTTATGCTCCTGACTCTACGCGATCTCCGCTGCAAGCTCAGTGAAATTCAGTACGGTTACATCTGCCCGGTAGGGCGTGTCTTCATAGGGAAGGTCGTAGCGGTTCACCCAGGCGCCCCGCATGCCGCAGGCTCGCGCGCCAACGACGTCAAAGGAGTTCGCCGACACCATCATGCAGTCCCCGACCTCCAAGCCGATCATCGTTGCCGCGCGTCTGTAGACACCGGGGTGCGGTTTGAAGGCGCCGCCTGCCTGTTCGACAGAAATGACACGATCGAAGTCATACTGGATTCTGCTCTTGGCAAGATGACCCAGGAACCAGGGATCCCCGTTGGACAGCGCGACGAGTTTGTAATGCGCGTGAAGCTTCGGCAGTGCGTTGACGACCTCCGAGAACGGTGAAAGCTGTTGCCAACATTCCAGGAACGACTTCACTTCGTCAGGTGCGAGGTCGATATGGTTCAGTTTTAGCGTGTAGACAAACGCACGACGGACGGTCTCCAGGTAGCCGCCGTGACCGAGCGCCATGATCGTGTCCTGATACTGCTCCAAACGTTGACGATAGCGCCACTGCTGCCAGAAATCCTCGGCTGTGGTCTGACAATCCCTCTCCTTCAGAAGCTCTCTGATATAGGGCGTCAGGCTGCCTCCCAGGTCCAAAACGGTACCAAAGAGGTCGAACGTCAGGGCTTTAACCCCGGGATAAGCGGGCACGCGTGGATCTCCTGTCCAGAAAGGTCTTCAGATGCGGAGGGCAAACACAGCAAACAAGAAACCAGGCGATTTCCTTTTATTACAGGACCTGGTTTCTGAGCTAAAACAGTCACGCATCCTATACTAATGCGAGACGGTGCAGACTGAAAGCGAAACGATTCGGGCTCGACTCTCGTCTGCAGCCAGACCGCAGTTTGCTATATTAGCTTGAGCTTGACACACACGACGCTTGGCGTGCGACGCCAGAATAGCGAGACAAGATGACCGACTGGTCTTA
>CAYYGZ010000160.1:2785-11066 GCA_964471275.1 uncultured bacterium
TGATGAGATAGAGGAAATGCGGACCGACACCGTCGCGATATGCCGCGAAGAGTGGGGTTCGGTAGGCAATCTTCCGGATTTCGACGGTGCCGAATCGGAGGACGAAATCCTGAACCAGATCCTCTGCATTCACCAGATCCACAAGATCTCGCCGATCATGCACCGATACCTTGCGCAACGCACACTGGCGGACGCCCTCACCAAAGTCATAGGACCCAACGTCAAGTGCATGCAATCGATGCTCTTCATCAAAGCAGCCGGGAAACCAGGCCAGGCGTGGCATCAGGATGAGTTCTACATACCGACCCGGGACAGATCGCTGACCGGTGGCTGGATTGCCCTGGACGATGCTACGGTAGAGAATGGCTGCCTGTGGGTCATCCCGGGGTCCCACGCGTCCGGTGTGTTGTGGCCGCAACGTGCGCACGATGATCGGCGTTTCGATTGCGCGGGCGAGACCTACCAGTTCCCTTATACCGATGATGACGCCATTCCGGTAGAAGTAAGTGCGGGCACGGTTGTTGTCTTCAACGGCTACCTCCTCCATCGCTCGCTCCCCAACCGGACGGCGTCCGGCTACCGGCGCGCGCTCGTGAATCACTACATGAGCGCAGAGTCACTCCTCCCGTGGCGGGCAGAGAATGGCATCGGCCCCGCGCGTGCAGATCACAGGGACATCGTGATGATCGCTGGGACGGATCCATACGCTTACAAAGGCATCAGCGACGGATCTCGACCCCACGTGCGGTCTACAGGCGAAGGAGGGTGTCAGGATCGTAGATCGACATCGTTGCGGGAGGAACTCGAGCAGGAGGGCAAATCAGCCTGATCGCTACACAGCCCCCATGCCATATACCAAAAGCCATTGCAGATCTCCTTGCGATGATTTTTCTTGTTCCGAAATCAGACCTACCGGAGGCGAACATAACCTCACTCAGTGTGAATGGTGACGAAAACCGTAAATGGAAATTACAACCGAACAACAGGAAGTACTCGACGGGGCCAGGGGCGAGTATCTGGCGAAGTGCATGGGCTGGCTCGTCCAGTGGGGTGATGTTATGGGCGCGAGGCGCCTGATCAAGTGTGACAACACCCACGCATTGCTCCCTGTACCGAACCTGATGGCGAGGAACGCGTCTCCCGAGACGATGCGCAAGTATATGGACGAGCTTCGCAAAGCCTGCTCGCACCGCACAGCCGAGGGATGCTATTGCACGGTGCATACCAGTTTCGTGACACTCGATGATGTCGGCGTCCCGGAAAACGACCCGGAACAGGTCGCGATGCAGAAGGAGCTTTCCGACCTGGCTGCGAATGCCGGGTTCATACCCACGTTTACATGTGCACCCTATCTGGTCGGCAACGTGCCGATACGTGGTGAAATCTGCGCCTGGACGGAATCATCCGCCGTCGTCTATGCGAACACCATACTGGGGGCCCGCACGACGCGTCACGGTACCGAGAGCGCGATCGCTGCCTCGCTTCTGGGTCTGGTCCCCGAGTTCGGCGTAATCCTGAACGAGAATCGCAAGGGTACCCTCCGCGTCGAGGTGACCGCCGATCTGACACACCCAACGGACTGGGGAGCACTCGGATATTTCGCCGGCAAGATCGCAGGACTGGGCGTTCCCGTCTTCAACGGTTGCGGCAGGCCCAGCCAGGACGAAGCCAAACAGCTGTGTGCGGCCCTGGCCACCTCGGGAGGCGTTACGCTGGCACACATCGTGGGTGCAACACCTGAAGCCAGGACCCTCGACGACGCATTCCACGACGACGTCCCGGAAGATTACGTCGTATTCGACAAGGAGCTGCTCCAGGCGCAGTACGACACACTACGCCAGGTGACTGGCGATGAGATCGACGCGTGTATCCTGGGTTGCCCGCACGCCTCGATCCGCGAGATCGCCGAGATCGCACATCTGTTGAAAGGCAAGAAGATCGCCAAATCTGTCAAGCTCTGGGTCGACACGGCGAGGGGCACAAAAGGCAATGCTGACGCCATGGGCTACACGCAGATCATAGAAGAAGCCGGTGGAGAAATCCTGTGTGACACCTGCCCGACGAATATTCGGATACCCTACAAACGGATCATCACGCACGGATTCAAGCAGGCCCATTATTCTCGGGGTATGTTGGAATGTGAGTCGATCATCGCGAAAACGGAGCTCTGCGTCAGATCAGCGATCGCCGGAAAGTGGGTGGGAGATGAGTGAGACGATCGAAATCCGCGGCAAGGGAGTCGTGAAGGGCAAAGCAGAAGGCGAAGCACTGGTCGCGGATGCGACACTCTCATTCTGGGGAGAAGTCGACGCCGTCACCGGCAGGATCATCGCCGTTGGCCATCCGCTGGAGGGCGAGAGCTTGAAGGATCGTGTGCTCGTCATTCGCTCGACGAAAGGTTCATCCGGTACACCGATGATCCTGAATCTGGCCCAGTTGGAAGGAAACGCCCCGGTTGCCTTCGTGAATGTGGAGGTCGATGGTCTCGCCGCGCTGGGCTGCATCGTAAACGAGATTCCGATGCTGTCAGAGCTGAAAGCAGACCCCTTTTCATCCGTAGAAACCGGAGACCACGTAGCCGTAGACGCATATGCAGGAATCATGCGAATCACAAAACGCTAAACAGACGCTTTCTTAAGCGGCTGACACATACCAGGTCCCATCTAAATCCACCCGATTCCGACGCCCCTACGTGGAACCTGGAACGCCCCTGGTCTTTTGGAACGCTCTTTGATTCTGGAATCGAAAGGTTAGCTCGATGAGCCTCACATCCAAAGCCGCAGTCATGGTCGGTGAGAAGTTTGAGATCCGCGAATATCCGGTGCTCGATCCTGACGCCGATGCGGTATTGATTCGAACCGAATTGGCTGGCATCTGCGGGACCGACCTCCACAATTGGGAGTATCAACGTCTCGAGGGTGAGATCCTGCTGGGTCACGAGAATGTCGGCATCATCGACAGGATCGGATCGAACGTGAAAGAGGATCTCTTCGGAAACCCTCTCGCAGAGGGCGATCGCGTGGTCTTCTTCCCCCGCACACCAGTTGGCATTTACGGATTCATGGATCCAGCTGATTCGCCCCATCTACGTGGCGGGTTCGCGGACTACATCAACCTGCAGCAGGCTAAGGCTTCGATCTTCAAGGTGAATATGTCTGCGGAAACGGCCGTATTGACGGAGCCGTTCAACATCGGTGTGCACGGCGTGATGCGATCGGGGATACAGTTCGGTGATACGGTCGCCATACAGGGCTCAGGCGCGATAGGGCTCGTGACACTGATGTGCGCGAAGGCAAGCGGAGCAGGCAGGCTCATCATCGTCGGTGGGCCCCCCGGGCGTCTCGAACTGGCGCGGAAGATTGGTGCCGATGTCGTTATCGACATTGCGGAGATGCCCGATGCCGAGGAACGGATTCAGATTGTAAGAGACGCAACCCCTCGCGGTGAGGGCGCGGACGTCGTTTTCGAATGCGCCGGTTTCCTCCCGGCCATTACCGAGGGACTCGAGTATGTGAAGCAGTCGGGGACATATGTTGAGATGGGGCACTTTGTGGACATCGGTTCGATGGAGTTCAACCCGAACACGCAGCTGATGCGGAAGAATATCCGGATGGAAGCGATCTGGGGTGGGCGGGCCGAATACTTCATGCGCGGTATTCCCGTGATGGAGAGAGGCGATTTCCCCATCGCAGAAATGGTCAGTCATGTCCTGCCGCTCGACAGAATCTCCGAGGGGTTCCACGCGTTGGCCGACAGCTACCATCTGGACGAAAAAGACGCGATCAAGATCGCATTGAAAGGTGGGGCGGTGTAACCGAAGCAAAGAGACAGGAGATTTTGTCAGTCCTCCGATACCCAACTGGAAGCTTTCCCAGATTAAGCATCCCCTGCGTGCCACCAGGCAATTACAAAACCGCCCTCAGCAAATCGCTGAAGGCGGTTTCTTGACCTACCAAGGGACAACCCAGCTTATCGGACGTCGACCAGCTTGTCATTCTCAAAGACGAACTTCACACTGACACCCAGTGTCTCCGGACCGTAACCCAATATCAAACGCTGTCCATACTGGACTACACCGGAGGGCTCACCGATTCCTCGAACCAGATTGTAAGCCGACATCCCCGGCACCAGGTACCCGCCGCCCCTCTTGCCATATCTCGCCACAGCTTTGCCCGTTTTGGCAGCCAGACCGACCAAGAGTGTCATATCCTCCTTTTGACCCGCATACAACTGCACGGACATCTCCGCTCCCTTCTTGTCAGTATACTTGATAAACACCCAGGTGTGCGCGTCTCCTATGGGTGCTGCAGCGGTCGAGATGCCTTTGAGTGATTCAGCAGTGACGGATGTTCCGGAACTCGCCTCGGCGTCGATGGCAATCACATTCTCATAGCCGATCACGTTGATAAAACCGAAATCCGGGTTCGTTCCGGCTACGATAATATCGGCTTCACGAAATGTCGTCTTTGTCGGGTATAGTTTACCCGATTTTACGTCGTAGATCTGTATGTCGCTCAGAGTCAGCGTCTCTGATCGTGCGTGCCCCGCGCCGATCAGAGCAACAACGAACAGCAGCAGTTTGGTTCTCATTCTTTGGCCCCTTTATCATCCTTGCACGAGCATTCGATTCCGCAAAAATAAGACTGGATCGCCTCTGGCGGCAATTTTTCCTTTATCCGATGTCTTGGTGCACGCAATCCAGAGGATTTCACTCCCATTATTGGAGGTATTCTTTGACCGCTTCACGATCTGACAACCCCATCCTGGTTCCGGAAGCCGACTGGGAACTGGATGGACTTCTCTGCGCTGTCACCGCAGTCAGGGAGCCAGATGGAAACGCGCTCCGTCTCTACTACCTCATCCGGTTCAGTGACAGCCCAACCGAGAATCTCCTTTGTGTCGCGCGGTCTGAAGATGGCCGAACCTGGGAGAGACCAGACCTCGGAAGCGGCGACAATGTTGTCATGCGGTCATCGGGTCTGACGACCGAATGGGGCACGTTCATGCCCAAGCGAATCATCCACGAACCCACGGATGAGCTTGCCCCCTGGAAGATGATCTACTGGGAGCGGCCGAGCGAGGACGCACCCGTCGGAATCTGCCTCGCATCGAGCGCCGACGGACTCGAATGGCAGCCGATGAGCGATCGTCCGCTGATCGACAGCGCAAACGACGCGGCGTCATTCACGTGCGCTCATCCGAACCACGCCAAGCCGATCCGAAACGGCAGCTACCTGTTGTATCAGCAGACGTGGAAGTAAAACCCCGCCCTCCCAGTCGATCGTGACAACCTCGAGCGGTTGCATCGTCGAATCTCGCTGTGGTATAGTCCTGAATTCTCGATGAGAACGATGAGCCGAGGCTGGGTTGGCCCTATCACCATACTGGAACCGGATGCCGAGGACCCACCCGATCTTCAGCATTACTGGCTCACGCCCTTCCTGACCTCAAGTGGATATGGTGGACTGCTGAACTGTCACCACACCACGGATCAGACGATGGACGTGCAGTATGTGACCAGTCGGGATGGCTGGGAATGGAAGCATGAACTCGACCGGCAGCCCATCGTGCCGCTGGGAGGTCGAGGCAGCTTCGATTGCGGGATGACCTTCTGTATATGCCCACCGGTAAAGTGGAAAGGCGAAACGCTCCTGTACTACAATGGCCGGGCCACCGTGCACGATGCGGCCCTCCGCTATCCCGATGAGCCGCTTCCCGAACCAGATAACGGAATCGGCCTGGCTATATCTGAGGACCTCGATCTACTTGACTGATTGAGTCAGGAAGTGACGACGACACGGCAATTAAATCGTGCCGATTGTAGTCGAAGGCAAAATGCACGAACTGCTCGTTCGCCGAAACAACACCGTCCGGATAGGATAGTTGACCCGGAAAGTCCGTGATCGTGCGTCTATACGACCAGGTCAGCATGTCGTCGTCGGATACCCAAAGCGCCAGCGGGTTACGGGCTCCCGGCATTCGGCTAGGATTGTGGACCAGCACGATGCGTCCACCGCTCAGTCGGTGCAGCCGAAATTTCGTCCCGGGATTCGGGATGTCGGTATCTGACCAGGCAGACCACATCAACCCCTTGTCTGAGGACTCGCTGTAGGAGAGACGTCCGGTGCCATCGGCCCGGCACAGCATCATGAGCCTCCCGTCTCTGCTTTCAACAACGTTGTTCTCGTTCCAGCCCCGTTGGGGCCCAATCAACTCGGACTTCGACCAGCTCGCCCCGTCATCCTCACTGATCAGCACACCGTTCATTCCCCTGTTGAACGAACCATCCTTCAAGTGTGACGGCCCGGGATCGTCGCTGACGTCATACGTCTGAAACGGGAGATACCACGTCCCCCAGGTGCTGATGTAGAGATTCCGGACGAACGTCCTCCTGGGCATCGGATCGAAAGAGACCGGTTCACCCCAACAGCGCCCTTCGTCAGTGCTCTGTATCGTGAAGCATCGCCAATCCTCGAAGAAACCCTCGTGGTCGTGACCGTAGACCGTGATCACACCGTTTTGAACGGTGACTTCCGAAAGCAGGCATCCACGATCCTCCTGCCTCAGCACCGTCTCTGTCTTCGACCACGTTGTGCCCTCATCGTCCGACCTGACCAGAGCGATATAGTTTTCTCTTCGCGGCTCGTGATCTCCGCCGGTCATAAACACGATGATCCACTGACCACTGGGTAGTATCCGCAGAGCCTGATCGCAGACGCAGTGATCCCCAGGCACCCCCTTGTACACGTGGACAAGCCGATCAATCATCGCACACCCCTTTCGATGCGCTCCGGGGTATAGCGTTCCCCGAATTCCAGCCCGGTTCCAGAAGCGGACACGCGATATTGATTGGTTCGTTCAGGATTCGCTCTCCCCCGTGCGCCCTGCTCCCTTGCACCCCTGCTAGATCTTTAGCGCCTTCGACACCGACTGCTCCTCGATCTCCTCAGCCATGACCTCGCGCCCCAACTCATTCGACAGATAGATTCCCTCACTGATCAACATCGTCTTCAGCGCGAGTTCGGCTGTAGGCAGCAGCTCGACACGTCCCTGAAGCGCGCCTACCCAATGGTCCTGCGGCGAATCGTAGGCATCTTCGTTTTCACGGACACGGTGCCAGCGCGTATCGGCCGAGTTCAGCCCCGCCGTTGCCTCGATCTCTACATCATCGATCGTCGCAAAGTAACCAAACGGATTGAGTCTAATACCGCCATCCGACCCGACCACATAGCTCCCTTCGAATGCGTCGAGATGGATTGCCCAGGCTTCGATGATATCGAGCGTTACATTCCCGGCCATCCGCACGAGCCCCAGGCCCAGTTCTTCCACATTGTAGCCGCTGGATTCGCGCCGGTCGGCATACATGCCCATCTCCTGATAGGTCTTCCCGGATACACGCTCGATCTCGGGGACACCCATGAGATAGAGCATCCGAGCAATGTGGTAAATGCCCATATCGAACAGCGCTCCACCGCTCGCAACTTCCTTCTTCACGAAATTATCTGTGCCATACCCATCCACGAATGGCCGTCCACGTCGTCGGTAGCCGGTTGAGCGAGCATGGTAGATCCGACCCAGGCGTCCTTCGTCGATCATCTGCCGGGCAACTCGAGTCTCCTTCGCGAACAGGGTCGCCAGCTGGATACTCAGCATCTGACCCGTCTCCTCGGCGGCTTTCACCATCGATTTCCCGTCGACATACGACCCCGCGATCGGTTTCTCGCAGAACACGTGCTTCCCGGCTTCCAGCCCCGCGATCGTGGCTGGCGCGTGAAGATTGTTGTGCATGCAAACATCAACCGCCTGTATGTCATCCCTCGCCAGAAGATCTCGAAAATCGCCATACGTGTTCGGAATCGTGTATTCGTCTGCAACACGGGCAAGTTCCGGGTCGCTGACATCAGCAGCCGCCACGACTTCGACGGCGTCGATGTCACGGTATTTACGAAGATGGCTCTTGCCGATTTGACCGACACCGATAATTCCAATTCTGACCTTATCTGACATAATTACCTCGTTTGTGTAGTGCGTTCACCCCAAGAGGGGAGACAGAGATGCTGGTAGAGCAGCGTGTACATCCAGAATCTCTCCCGCGCTCCCTGCGCCTTCGCCCCCTTGGGGCCCGCCTTCCCGGCATACGTGAGATCACCATCTATCCTGAAGGACGTGCTGTTGATTCTAGCGTGTATTTGCGTAAAAAAGCCGCGTCACCTACTTTCTAGCCTTCCCACAACCCGCTGAAGACGGTGACAGATTGGCTATCTCAACACAAGAGCTGCAA
>CAYYGZ010000161.1:0-11011 GCA_964471275.1 uncultured bacterium
CCGGGACACTACCACGAACGCCCTGCGCCCTCGTGCAGGTTGAGAGGCGTGATGTATAGACTGATGATCGTCTCTGCCAACGCATTATCGTTGGCATCAACGACGCGGGCCGATTGACGCTCGAAACGGCATAGGTGTATTGAGAGCAGTCCAGATCATCGACCGGGAGCAGAGGCCTGAGTTTCGGCACAACTATACCCTACCTCGAAGACCCACATCACGCTCGCCCCTTGCGGACGGGAACAGTGAAGGTTGCGCCTTGAGGACAGGGCGAGGAAGAACAATTGATGAAGGTCGTTACGAACTTCGCCCGTCTGGCGGAGATGCTGCAAGACGAGGCAGGACCGTCAGTCCAGACCGAGCGCGGATGCGGCGACCGAGACATATGAGCAGCCGGGGTCTTCAGCAGTGTAATCACCGGTCAGAGCGTATGCACGTGCTCGGGACCCGCCGCAGACCGTCTTGAATTCACACAGACCACACTTCCCGCCGAGTGCTTCGGGATCCCTCAGCTTCTTGAACAAGCTCGAGGAGCGATAAATGTCGATCAAGAATGTGTCGCGAACGTTGCCGCCCTTTACCGGAAGGAAACCACTGGGGAAGACGTCGCCGTTGAAGGCGACGAAGACCACACCGCGGCCGTCGGTGACACCCGCTGGTGCACGACCAGACCCGATTTTCGGTCGTTCAGCACCTGGACGGGATGCCTCGCCGCTGGCCGCTGCGCTTGCTTTCCGAGCTTCTGTGGTCTTCTGGATGACGAGGCGAAGATACTGTGGCGCGGCCGTCTTCTTGATATCGAACGGGGCAGACTTTGACAGGGTGTGCAACTGCTCGAAAAGCGCTTCGTTCTCGTCGGCGGTCAGTGCGTCTTCGATCTGACCTCTGCCCGTTGGGACAAGAAAGAAGACGCTCCAGAGCGAGATACCCAGCTTCATCATCAGATCGACCAGCGACTGAAAATCGTCCTTGTTGTACTTCGCAAAAGTGGTGTTGATCTGGACCGGTAGATCAAACTCCTGAGCATACTTTATGCATTTCATCGTCCAGTCCCAGGAACCGTCTACCCCTCGGAACACGTCGTGTGTCTCCGGCGATGCGCCATCGAGGCTGACCGCAAGCCTGCTGAGTCCCGCTTCCTTGATCTGGGAAATGCGTTCTCGTGTCACGAGCGGCGTGCCGCTGGGCGTCATGGTAATCGTCAGGCCGATTCTCGTTCCATACTCGATAATGTCGAGGATGTCGGGACGTTTCAGGGGGTCTCCACCCGTCAACACGACAATCGGCTGACCGAAGAGTTTGATATTGTCCAGCAACCGGAAGCATTCGATGGTCGAAAGTTCCCCCGGCAGCGCATCTTCCTGTGCTTCCGCACGACAATGCCTGCACGCCAGATCGCAAGCGCGTGTGACTTCCCACAGCACGAGGAAAGGGGCGTTATCGAAGTCGAAGCTCGGGGGACCTGCCGGTCTTTTCGGTCTGCTGTCAACGGGGTCAGTATTTCCGTTTGCTCTTGCCAATTCTTGCTCCCGGTTCTGTCAGGTGGTCGATCGGACACACACTATTATACAAAAAAACACGAGCACCGGATCATCTGGTCAGGACAGAGAACGCGATGTTAAGACATCCCACGACCCACTGCTTGATGTTCGACTTCATTAGAGTTGCGACGATGTGATTCCATTGGTGGGGTTACTTTTAGTGGTGCTTCTCGGAACAATATATTGCCTCAGGACGTGCTGGGGATAATCGTCGTGAGGTAGCAATCCGGAGAGACACTCGAAGCCAGCGAAAGCGAGGGCAAACCGCCGCCACGGCAAATCTCACCTTGACTTTGCTTCTTCGCGCAAGCATTCTCCCCGCCGTCGGCCGCATAAAACCATGCGGCCATTTCTTTGAGAAAAATGGACAAAAACGCACCCACAGAAGAGCTTCTGGCACGGATCAAGACGCTCGAATCGAAGTTGAGAGCCCTCGAGGGGAATCGTAAGGCGGCGATCGATGACCATCGAGAGGGTGCTCTTCGCGAAATATCCTCGGGGATAAGTCACAATCTCAACAACCTGCTGACGGGCATGCGGTTGCAGGCTGAGTTGATCGAGTCGATTTCAGCGGAACCTGAAGTGCTCGAATGCGTCGCTGATATCATCCACACAGGACGGCGTGGCGCTGAATTGGTTGCCCGTCTGGGACTGGCACTTCGGAAGAATGTGCCAGCCATCCCGCATCCCATCGATCTCAAAACGGTGGTTGAGGATGGTGTGGAAACCTCGCGCGCCACGCAGGAGGGTGAGTCAGCACTGGAGGGAAGAACCATCGTCTTGAATGTCGACGTTCCCGAGAAACTACCTCGGATCCGAACAACGGAAACGGGACTGATCGACATCGTCAAGAATGCTAACGAAGCCTTGCCCGAAGGCGGCGTGATCTCGATATCGGCCAGGGCTCACCAAACCTGCGTTCAACTCACCGTCCAAGATGATGGCATCGGCGTGGACGCCGACTCCCTGAACGTGGCAATGATCCCGTTCTTCACGACAAAAAATGATATCGGATCCGGGCTGGGGCTCTCGGCGATCAACGGCCTCCTGAGGGAGTGGGGGGCAAACTCGATATCGCCAGCAGTCCGGGAAACGGCACGTCGGCCGTCATCGACTTCCCCATCGCAGAAGACACCGATCCTGAATCTTGATCTCTCCTTACCCTCGACGTTATCTTGGCAGTACGCCGCCATACCTCTAGAGACTTGTCGTCTGTTCCTCTCTCGCTCCCCCCGGACGCGTTCACTGACGATCTGCTTGGAGACTCGCGTTATGGGTTATACCACTGACGTCCACCAATTCACTGTTGCCTGCAAGGATAACCTCCCGGATCACCCGACGCGTATATCCGACGAACGGATTGCGTTTATTCGCCAGATGGTGAATGATGAGATGGAGGAGCTCGAACAGTCGGAAACCATCACAGAGCAGGCGGATGCGCTCGTCGACGCCATCTACTATATATGCGACTTCGCGGCGACACACGGAATCAACCTCGACCCGCTGTTCGACATCGTTCACGGTGCGAATATGCAAAAAATCGTCGACGGCAAGGTCATACGCCGCGACGATGGGAAGATTCTCAAACCTGAGGGTTGGGAAGACCCGGGACCAAAGCTTGATGCCGAAATCGATCGTCAACTCGAGAAGGGCGCATTCTCGAACGGTTCCATCAGCTAATCCAAACACTCCACAGATCGAGATACAACCAGCAAAGACGTACCATCATACTGCCCGCCGCCACCAAAAGCGGTGAAATGCTCTTTGGAACGTGAAACGCCGCCCTATCCTCCGAAGCTTCAGCGTCGGAGGATGTTCTCCTGGAACGCCTTCTCCCCTAGACCTCGTACTCCGTCCAAGTCCCGGTGCAACCGTGTCCTCGCCTCACGTGAAGCACCCGATTCGTCGCATCCGCCACGTAGCCGGATACCGAGATCATGTCTTCTGCGCCGTGTCTGCAGATGGCAGCAGGATCGCCTTCGTGATCCGCCAAAATCCCCTTCATCGAGTTGACCGAAATCTCGCCATATGCTTCCTGCACGAGCGAGCGCATCCGATCTGCCCGTGGACACGAATCGGCCAGCGAATTCGTCTCGTATCCAGCATAGTCCGGTGACTCGTAGTGATTTGCGTGGATGATGCAGTCGGGATCGCTGCTGCGATATTCGACCGTGCCCTCCGGCCGGATCTCATAGTCCGCGATCTGGCCAGGCATACATACGACCATGTTGCCCGCAGAGCAGGTCGCATTTCCTTTAAGAACCCGCACGATTCCATCAAGGTCGGTCTGCTCGAGGCACACACGTTTGATCGGGTAATGCGGTAGGCCCATCTGCCACGGACAGTCGTAGAGGGCGTTGGCGAAATGGGCAAGCCCGTGCTCGTTCATGCCGGCATACCCCAGCTGCCCGGCGAACGTGAACAACAGGGCTCGCGGTCGCCCGTCCGATGGCGCAGCACGCAAGAGAATGGCAAAATCACCATACTCGGGAGCCAGGTCCTGATTCTGCCCCGCGAGCGTGACGCCGCCCTGCGTCGCCCCCCCCTTGAGGGCAAAAGCCGTGCACGCCTCATCCCCGACCTTCGTCGCCTCTCCTCTCGCCTGGCACAGAACCGCCTCATCGAAACTGATCTGCGCCCCATCGGCGAGTCCACGTATCTCCTCCACAAATGCACTACTCAACTCCTCCATCAGCGGCAGAAACGCCATCGCATTCCGGCAAAGCACGTCTCGCGACTCCCCGGTTATTCGATCGATCCATACGAGGTACTTCTGTATCAGCTCTGCCGCCTGTTCACCATGCAGATACCCCATCTCGTATGATGTCCCACCCACCTCAACAAGCGGCCACTCCGACCGAACTTCTGCATGCATAAGCTTGCCTCTCTATTTCCTTGATCAACAACCTCTGCCCTTACCCTCTCCCGTCCCAAGAGAGAGGGCGGTTGACGAAGTCGGGCGGGCGGAGGACTTGCCATCGACACCCTCCCGCCCTGTCTCGCCTGCCAACCTCTACCGCACCGCCACCCGCTTCCGCTCAAAATACACCCAATCCCACTCCGCCCCCCAGCCGGGCAAGCTGGATGGCTTGATCTCGCCTTCCACGGGCACAGGCGGATTCATCAGACCGATCAGCTCCTTCCCCGCAGCGTCTCGCGATCCGCCAGGGAAGTACTCATAGTATGTCGTGTTCTCAACGGCACAGCAAAGATGAGCGTGGACGTGCCCGAACAGACCACCCGGACCGTTCGGTTCGACGGTTGTCCCCAGTATCTTCGCGGCAGCCGCCAACTCGAGGTAGGCCGTGGTCCCGATCCGGCCGTTCGCTCGCAGTGTATCGGCGGCACCCGTCTCCAGCCAGACACGACTGAGGTCGACATCGTTCATCAGCGTCTCGGGTGCCAGAATAGGAATCTCGAGCGTGTCGCAGAGCTTCTGCAATCCGACAAGATTCCGATCGTCCAGTGGCTCCTCGAACCACCCAAACTGCAGCCGCTCAAGAGCCCTTCCGACTCCGACCGCCTCCTCGGGCGAGTAGTCACAGCCCGCCGCATCGTGCAGGAGGTCGACATCAGGTCCAACTGCATCCCTAGCGGCCTCAAACCACCGCGCGTTCTCTTCCCCCGTGCCTCGAAAATGGTCTTTGACAGCCTTGAAGCCTTTCTGGACGGCCTGCCTTGCATCTTCCGCCGCAGCATCCTTTGTACCGCCACCAAAGTTGTAGTATGCGGGGCAATTCGACCGGGCCCGACCGATCAGCTCAGAAACCGACTTACTTTCTGCTTTTCCCGCGATATCCCAAAGACAGTTGTCGAATGCGCCGTGCCAGCCATACATCGTGAACATCCCCCGCGACGCTGCCCTGCACTTCGAGTACAGCCTTGCGCGGTCCGTCGGATTCTCTCCTGATGCAAGCAGCCTGAGCTGCTCCAGATCCTCCGTTCGCATCTGTGTGTAGCGCGCATCACCAACCGTACACACCCCTTCGATCCCATCATCCGTTCGAACGTGCAGCACGTGCAGTTCGCGAACCGGCTGATTGTGCCCCTTCCGCACCCTCGTGCATCTCGAACAGGCCGGTATTTGACTTGGTCTCGAACACCGACAGGGTGATTTCCTGAATCTTCATTCTACCCCCAACAAAAAGGTTCCCGGACAAAGCCGGGAACCAGATTCGGGATGGCTACCGGGTCGCCGGATCACCCCTTGCCCCTCCGCGCCCCTGCAACAACTAGCCTCCCAGATGCCATTCGGTGGTAGTCTTACGATTGCCTAATGACTGTGCCTGGGAATCACGTTCCTGACCTTCTGATACTTCACCGCCGGCTTCATCACCGCGCCATCCGACAATTGTGAAACCGTCGACCGATAGATCTCTTCCCACGGTGTCTGATTTTCCAGCACCTTCAATTCCAGGGCGCCCTTTCGTCGCTGGATCTCATCAGCATCTACCAGCACGTTGACCTCGCGCTTGTTGAGATCGACACGCACCTGATCCCCTGTCCGCAGGATTGCGAGGTTCCCGCCGACTGCTGCCTCAGGCGAGCAGTTCAGGATTGAGGGACTCGCCGATGTACCGCTTTGACGACCGTCTCCGACGCACGGCAGCTCCGGGACACCCAGCCTTACGAGGCGGTCCGGTGGCAGCATGTTCACAACCTCGGCAGATCCGGGATATCCCATCGGTCCGCAGCCCCGAACAAACAGGATACAGGTGTCATCGATGTCCAGGTCAGGGCCGTTGATCCGGTCGTGATAATCCTCCGGTCCCTCAAAGACAATCGCTCTACCTTCCCACGCATTCTCGTCACCGGGTGTCGAGAGATACTTCTTCCTGAAGTCCTCCCCGATCACTGAGGTCTTGATAAGACCAGAGTCAAAGATGTTGCCGCTCAGCACAATGAACCCGGCGTTCTCTAAGAGTGGCTCATCATATGTCTTGATTACCCGCTCGTCCTTGATCTCCACGCCATCGAGGTTCTCGGCCATGGTCTTCCCGGTGACCGTCATACAGCCCCCGTCGATCTTCTCCTTCTTCAGGAGTTCGGACATCACGGAGGGCACCCCACCTGCCCGATAGAACATCTCGCCAAGCCATTCACCAGCGGGTTGGCAATTCACCAGCAGCGGGATGTCCGCCCCATGATTCTGGAAGTCATCGATCTCCAGGTGCACACCCACGTGCTTGGCGATCGCGATCAGATGCGGCGGTGCGTTCGTCGATCCGCCGATCGCAGAGTTCAACACGATTGCATTCAGAAGCGCTTCACGCGTCAGGATCTTCGACGGGGTCAGGTCCTCCTTGACCATATCAACGATCCGCTTACCCGTGTAGTAGGCCATCTGGGCCCGTTCCCGGTAAGCAGCCGGTATTGCCGCGCAGCCAGTGAGAGACATGCCAAGCGCTTCAGCGAGCGAATTCATCGAAAGTGCCGTTCCCATAGTGTTGCAGTGACCGACACTCGGCGAAGAGGACACAACCATGTCCATGAACTCGTCGTAGTCGATTCTGTCCCCCGCAAACTCCTCACGGGCGTCCCACACAACTGTGCCCGACCCGACGAGAAGATTCTTCCAGTGGCCATCTAGCATGGGTCCACCGGACAGAACGATCGAGGGGATATCCATCGTGGCAGCAGCCATGATGCACGCCGGAGTTGTCTTGTCACAGCCCGTCGTCAACACCACGCCGTCGATGGGGTATCCGTGCAGGATTTCCACGATTCCCAGATAGGCCAGATTGCGATCCAGCGCGGCAGTGGGTCGTTTCCCCTGCTCGGCGATCGGATGAACGGGAAACTCGAAAGGAAAGCCACCCGCATCCCTGATCCCCTCCTTGATCCGCTGTGCCAGGAAGATGTGGTGCCGATTGCAGGGAGAAAGGTCATTCCCCGTTTGCGCGATCGCAATGATCGGCCGTCCAGACTGGAGCTCTTCACGTGTGATTCCATAGTTCATATACCGCTCGACATAGACGGCGGTCATCCCGGGATTATCGGGATTGTTGAACCACTCCTGTGACCTCAGATCTTTTGGCATATGCTCGCTCATCAAAGGACTCCTAGGGTTGTTCTGGCAGATATGCCTACATACTTGGGCGGCATAATTGCAAAATGCATCCCATCGCGCAAGCCAAACCAATGCACAGAGCGACGAATACGTCACGCGGATCTGCTGGGTCAATCGCTGGTTGTCGTCTCGCGACCTGGAGAATTTCAGGGGAATTCTAGAGGTTCTACAGTGAAGAAATATCTGGGATTTGCATATAAAAAAACACCCCAGGGAAACTCACGCCCAGCAGCACGCGACGACAACCCTTCAACTACCGATGCTTGCGATCGCCTCGGCTTCCGCGTCATAGAGACGACTCGTGTTGAACAGCCCCATGATCCCGAATGTCTTTCCGGTGGCCGGCGTCACGTTACAGAAGAAGACACTACCCCCTGCCAACCTGACCCTCTCGATAACTTCCATCAGAATCGAGATCCCGGCACACCTCAGCGATCGCCTCAGCGGCAGTGTTGTTAATGTAACCCTCAGTCACCACGACTGCCAGTCCGTCCTGCAGACGACTCTCTATGCTCAGATTTCCGGACATCCTTCCCCCTAGCGATGTTTGACAAGCGTGATCGCCGTCCCCTGAATCCATCCGGACTCAACACGAACTTCGTCCATAAGCTCCTCAATAATCTTCAACCCCCAACCCCGCTTTCCGTCGCCCTGTCGTCTCCCCTCGGAGACCTCTACTTGTGCTGCATCGACGTCGAACCCTCGCCCTGAGTCAGAGATCTTGCGGTCAGGGTGTCAGCATCAACCTTGAAATTGATTGTAACAACCTGATCCTTACTCTGATTGAGAGTCCTGATCATACGCGCACCGAACGGGCTGTCCTTGCCGAGTCTACTTCCTTGAAGCAAAGCGCCAGCGCAGTCCTTGCGACATACCCCGACAGTTCGCGGCAAAACCGCCCGCTCTGGACCGCATCCACAGCAGCCTGAATCTCCTTCGTGTAGGCAACAAGAGGGTTCCCGCTCCCGATACGAGGCCGCTTGACCTTCCGGTCAGCCGTCAGGACAGACAATGGCTGCGAAAGGTGGGGTTTACCACTGAGCGTCGCAAACTCATACAGCACGGTTGCCGTATCGAAGTAAACCTCAAATCCGTGCGCAAAGGGTCTTCCGCCCTGTGAAATCGCGCCGCCCGTGCACGTGATCGCCAACTCGGGCCGATCATCGTATCGATAGGTCGTCGCAAGATACGATGCATACTTCTGCTCGATCAATCGTCCTGTCGATGTCACACGATCGGGCTTACCACAAGTAGTCGCGATAAAGTGCGTGTCGTGGATATGCAAGTCCACGCCTGGCCCCCCGCTACGAGCCATGTTCGTAAAATCGGCCGACCAGCCGGGCTGTGAGATAATCCGCTTGAAGTGGGCGCCGAGAAGTTGCCCGTAATCCTCGGATCGAACACACTCCGCAAGGAAGGCATAGGCCGGGAAGAACGGAAGCACGTGCGCAACCATAAGCAGACGTTCCGCCTTCTCTGCTTCCCGCAGCATCCGATCCGCATCCCTCAACGACAGGGCAATCGGTTTCTCCACCAGAACGTGCTTGCCCGCCCGGAGCGCCTGGATGGCCACACGACAGTGATCGGCAGTCGGGAGACAGATATCTACAAGATCGACTGCCGGGTCGTCTAGAAGCGTCTCGATGGAGGGATGGGTGGACACACGCTCTAGCGACTCCATCCCTCCGGGCCCACCAAGGTTGCCCTGTATCCCTCGCCAGTCGCCCGCCAGCTTCTTCGGGCTGCGTGTGCTGATGGCCGTTACACGGGCACCTCGCACCTTCCGGATCGCACGGTAATGCGTCATGCCCATGAACCCGATTCCCACTACGCCGATTCCGACCATTCTCTGCTCCCATTGACATCCTGTTGTGTTGGGCCGCAATATAGCAGGCCCCCTGAGCGGCATCAAGCCTCCCCCCGCCCAGATATCCCGTATCGAGATGCGATCCGTATGCGGATCTGTTGTATATTTGGCTCTATGAACCCATCCGGACAAAACACTAGAGAGTCCTTCCAAGGACACATTCAGGCCTATGTCGACAGGAAGGGACTCCTAACTCCGGGCGAGACAGTCATTGTCGCCGTATCCGGGGGGATGGATTCAGTCGTGCTCCTGGACGTCCTACGGTCGCTTGCTGCTGACCGGGATCTCCAGATCCACGTCGCTCACCTCAACCACGGTCTGAGGTCGGAAGACTCCGACTCAGATGAGAACTTTGTGGAGCATCTTGCACAAGATCTGGGCCTCCCATTCCACACACGACGCACCGACTGTGGAGAGATCGCCGACCGGACAAGACGGTCGGTAGAAGTAGCCGCCAGGGACGAGAGACGTGCATTCCTGGGGGCCGTCGCCACGGAAATCGGTGCAACGAAGATTGCGACCGGACACCATTCGGATGACCAGGCAGAAACGATGCTACTCCGCCTCCTTCGGGGAACGGGAACGACGGGCCTTGGCGGCATCCGATCACGCAAAGACAGTGCGTGGATCCGTCCTTTCCTGACCGTAACACGTGATGAAATAGAGGCTTATGCCGATCGCAGCGGACTCGATTGGCGAATCGACTCGACCAACTTCAATGTTGATATCCCCCGAAACCGGGTAAGACACCAGCTTCTCCCTGTTCTGAGATCAGATTATGGACCTCACGTAGCCGAGGTGTTGAGCAGAACGGCCGAGATCGTAGAATCGGATGATGATCTCCTCGAGTCAATCACGCTAGACGCTTCAAAAACTGTAATTTGCGCACATTCTCATCGGAAGATTGCGCTTGATGAGGCGTGTTTTTTCGGTTATCATGTAGCCGTTCAGAGACGGCTGATTCGGGGTCTGTTAACCCGGCTTGGGCTGGACCCTCGAAAGATCGAATTCCGGCTTATCGACCGTCTCCTGACCCGGTTCGGACGAGGACCGGGCACAATGGAGGTTTCACCCAATATGACCGCCTGCTCCACCGGGCGGCTGATTCTTTTGGGGACCAACGCACCGTGCTTCGAGGAACAGATCGAACCGGGCCCCAACCGGATTGAATCCATCGACGCGGAACTCCGAGTCGACAACGTATCGCGACCTGATTTTCCAGAGAATCTGGCCGAAACATCGCCGTATGAACTGTGGTTCGATCGAGAGGGCCTCCCCCAAGACCTGGTCCTGAGAAAAGCAAGACCGGGGGATCGGATCAGGCCCTTTGGCTCTGCCGGGTCGACAAAGGTCAGCGACGTGCTGATCGATCGTAAAGTCCCTTGCCTTATCAGAGATGAAATCCCGGTTCTGGCAGATCGGGACGAGGTTCTCTGGATCGTGGGAATCCGAGCGAGCGAGAAGAGCAGGATTCTCGAATCATCCAACCAGGCCGTCCGATTCCAGTTTAGTGGGTGTTGGCGGCAATTCTAC
>CAYYGZ010000162.1:0-10947 GCA_964471275.1 uncultured bacterium
CCTGTAGACAATCCGGCACCGGAATGCCACACGCACCCAGCAGACTTGGTACGAGATCGATAGCGCCGAAAAACGCATCACTTCTGGAGCCTTCAGGCGTATGGCCCGGCCACCGGATCACGAACGGAACGTGGATCGACTCCTCGTACGGCGTAGACTTCGACGCGCGCATCGAATGATGCATCCAACTGTCGAACGGCTTGCCGTATCCGTGGCTCGACAGGTGATCACCGTGATCCGACGTGTAGACAACGATGGTGTTGTCCTCTACGCCAAGCCGCTTCAGTCCCTCGAGCAGGCGTCCCATCTCCGTATCCAGACCAGTGCAGCATCCGTAGTAGTCTGCAATTTCGCACCGAGCGAAATCAGCCATCTGTAGCGGCACGTTCCCCGGCAGATCCATATCGGCAGGATCATACCGGTCATAGTCGTTCAGATACGATTTATATGGCCAGTGCGGGGGCCGCCACGAAAGGAACAGTGCGAAGGGATCGTCCGGCCGTTTCTCGAGATGCCGTTCCACGAATTGCATAGACAGGTCTGTCTCAACCGATGGTGCCCACCCGTCATACCTTGTCGGTCCCGTGTCGTTTTCATAATAGCTGCGATCGAAATAGCCCGGCCCGTCGTGTAGGGCCGCCAGGTAGTCCAGACCGTATCGATCCACTTCGGGATATGGTCCTTTGCCCAGGTGGAACGTGCCAATGTGCGCTGTCCCATAGCCGTGGTCCCGCAATATGTCAGGAAGCGTCGGTATATCGCGTCTCGGTCGGTATTCGTTGTCGATCACGCCGCTCCGCCAGCCATACTGCCCTGTCAGCAGAATCGCGCGATACGGTGAACAGAGCGGGTGATTCGAGAAGAACTGATCGCAGACCATGCCCTCTGATGCCATCGTGTCCAGGACAGGAGTCTGGATGACCTGGTTCCCGTTTGCTCCCAATGCGCTGTAGCGCTGCTGATCCGAGAAGACAAATAGAATGTTGGGCTGTTTCATGTTTGCAGCTCCGTTTGGATCCTACCCCTGACCGTATTCTGTCCACAGGTTCTCGATTCGGTCTGGCATCAGCGACCCGTCGTGCAGTACAAGCCGATATCGATACAGCATCGTTTCACCCGCACCGAGTTGGATTTCTCCCGGGATACACGGTGCGGGATTGATGCCCCTTTGGCCATCGACACGCCAGTGCGCCGGATGACTGGGGTTTCCAGGATGATCGAGCAACGCGATCCCCCCTCTGACATCCCCTCGGTTGACTGGCATTTGCAGATCGACCCACGCTGCGGCCTGCTGCTCGGTCGCATCGTTCGTCAGACCCGTCGAACTGATCACCGTGGCAACTTGGTCTGACCGGAAGGGCATGCGTACAAAGAAACCACCATACGATCCCTGGCCGATCGTCACATCCGGAATGGCCCGTGTCTTCCACTCCAGATCCAGAAACAGGACTTCACCGGCCTCCCTGAGAAACCACGTCTGCCTTTCGTCCAGTAACTCGGAACCGTCAGCGTGACGCCACTTCGCCTCGATCGACCATCTGGGTGGGTCTTCGCTCAACACCTTAGGTATCGCAGGTTCGATCGTACCAATGACTGCCTTCGCGTTCTGGCCTGGATCAAACCAGAAATCGCACCCGTTCACCCCGTGGAAGCCAGTCTGAATTCCGTGTTGCCAGGGATGATGCCAGGGACTGTCTTCGGTCAGACAGGACTGTCCGTCAACACCCCTCAAAGGATGGATATAGGGCCGCATCCCCGGCCGCGCATTCTGCTGCAGAACGATGCGTCCTGATTCTGTCTCATCAACAAATAAACAGCTGTTCACTACTCTGACGCTCCACCTTGCCACAACGATCTCCTCACACGAGTTGGATCCTCATCCGGATGCCTGACGGCATCAAACAACATCTAGCCGAAGTCGTAGGGCATCAAATCCGCAGTCCCCTGCCACACGACACCATCGTGTCCGATCGACTTCGCCTCGCTCACGATCCCTTCACTCGTCTCCCTCCCCCACCCCACACCGTGAATGATCGGATACGACGGCACCCCATCCGGCAGGAGCAATTTCGCCTTCACCAGATCCCGCATCACGAGATCTGTCGTAGGAATCCGATCCGCGAGCGTCGCCGCATCCTCAGCGCCGAACGCCCTGATCGTCTCGGGCAGTTCCATCCCGTCATATCCCAAAAACCGATACACGACCTGCAGCGCGTCCTCTTCGCTCAGGTTCGGGATCTCTGCCTGCAGAAACGACGCCCACTCGATAAGCGTGTTGCAGACAAACGCAGAGATATGGGAGACAAGCGGACTCGCAAAGTCGGCCATCTGATTCCATCGACGGTAGTCGTGTCCTGCCGTCATCGCCATCGACGCCGGATACGTGTCGGTACCGAATCGCGTATCAGGCGAGGCTGCGTGAACGGCCAACCGGAAGCGCATCAGATTTTGGACTACGAGATCGCACCTAAATTGAACCCAATCCAGCACTCCAGAACGCAAACTGAGTGCGTGCACGACATCGAAGAACCCGATCCCCAATCGGGCGACATCCCCGAGTCGCTTTCCGTCGAGCTTCCTCAGACTCGCTCGGGCATCTTTGAGCGAAGCAATCATTTCATCCATATCGTAGCCAAGATTGCCCGCCTCTGCCCGGCAGTGGGAACAAGTACATCCGAACAATCCAAGGGGGAAGCTTCCCATCGGATAGCGGAAGTGAGTGATGTTGAGCGCATCCAGCTCGTATTCGGTTGCCCAATGGACACACGCGGCTTCCAACCAGTCGCGGGTATCAGGCCTGGCGGGACAGAACATCAGCCGTCGGATCGTCCAGGCCCCGCCGTATGTCCACACATTCAGCCCGGCACCCCTGAGCTGTTCGACCGCCTTCCGGAATGTGGCGTCATCTCCCTTGGCCGAAACCCCGGGACCACACAGCGCTTGTGCCTGCTCGTACTCCCGTGGATCGACCGGTCGGCCATCGAAGTGCCTTAGAATCAACTCCACAACTTGATCATCTGTCGGCGTCTTGCCCCCGTACGGACTCAGCTTCATCACCTCATCGGACATCTCCCCCGTGAAGCCCAGCACCACCGTATTCAGCCCGATCTCATCCCGCAATCGCGTAACATAGTCCGGATGCTCCAGCACCACGTTCGTCGTCAGGTAGATTCCTGTCAGCCAGCTGTCCGACATCGCAACCTCGGTTTCTATGAGTCTTCGTGGATTCGCGGTTACCCTGTTAGTCAGAACCGCGTCTGTTCATACCGGTCCAGATCCATCGCCACCCCCAATGCACCCGCCTCCTCCACCAGCATCTCACATTGGTCATCCCCCATCGGAATGCCTCTCTCCCAATATTCACACTCCCAATGCCATTCATTCCCGCCCGCCAGTTCCGCGCTTGCCATCCCCGGCAAAGCCTGCATCTCCCGCGCAGACCCAACGAACCGGTCCATCTCACGCTTCAACTCATTCACAGACATAAAGTGCGCAACATCGACTACAACGATGAAGGCCCCCTGGTTCGATTCCCACTCTGATGACGCACGATCCTCACTGTAGACCCCTGGAAAGACGGCCCCAAGACTGCGCACGGCTGCACTTAGTGCCATTGCCTTGAAGATGCTCTTGGGAAGTTGTGCATAAAGATCTTCATCGAACCGCATCAACCCACCACCCATATCCATCACCACCGGAGGCTGCTCGCCCGCGGGAATCGCCATGCTGAGGGGCGATGAATCCACGACATTGGCAATCGGGCTTTCGGGCTTCAGAAAAGTGCGGTGTCCCGACATCGATATCCCGATACAGTCGTGCTCGACGGCCAACCGTGTGTAGTTTCCGGCGGACCCAAAGTGATGATGATTGCTCGTCGTCAGCGCGGCCACCCCCGTGGCCTTCGCTTTCTCGATGATCCTTTCCGTGCCTCGATAGCACGGGAAATAGCCGAGCCCCCCGTCACCGTCCAGAACGAGCGCGCTTGGCGCCTCGGTGACCACCGTAACTTCCGGAGCCGGATTGACAGCTCCGACCCTGATACGTTCCAAATAGTGAGGGATCTGCCCCGTCCCGTGACTGTAGATACAGCGTTGGTTGTTTCTCGCCAGTATTGTCGCCAGCAATCCGGCATCCTCGGCAGACATTCCGACCTTCTCGAATATCAGAGCGACCAATTGCCGAAGATCGTCGTAGGGGATCCGGATACCGTGTTCAGGGGGGTAGTTGCGCCGATTCAGATTCATGAAACCATTCCCATATACCCGGAAGCCCAGGTCCCTCTTTCCTGACGTTGATACCTACATCTTCAGACCTGGGGCTGCCGCACCAGGCTATTCGCGGTCGCCCCTTGCGGGTCTGGAACGCATGATCTTCCTGAAGTTCATAGCATCCTCCTGACCCGCCGCCGCAGCTCGCAGAACGCAGGATGCCCATCCCTCTATCAAATCAGGATTCGTCCTACCCTCCGTGTCCTCTGCTGTTCCATCTTCCACTCCCTCGAGTCCAGCACCTACGGCGACGCCTCTGTCCCCAGTCTGCAGAATGCCTCGGCGACATCACTCGTCTTCATGTTGGCCGTTATCTGCGCCTCGATGGCCCGATACCGTCCGATGATTTCGTATCGACCGGGCAACTCGGGCTGCGACGCGAGTGCCTTCAATGCCTCAACCTTGCGCTCCCAGACTCCCGTGATATCGACATAGAGATTCGGTACAAATTTCGCGACAGGCGTAATCCCGGCGATCGGCTCGTAGCAGACGATTTCTGGGGCGGGGCAGGGCGGGTGGGCAGTCTTGATGCCCGGCCGAAAGCAATATCGGCTCGCCCAGATCACCGCATTGACGGCTTCAACGTGATCGGGGTGGAGGTAGTCGTTCAGCCAGTGGCAAAGCACGAGGTCCGGCTGGAAGGCACGGATGACTTCCAGGATCTGTGCACGACGCTCCGGGCCGATGAGAAGTGGGCTGTCATCGTAATCCAGGCATTCGATCGGTACTTCGAGGATGCTCGCTGCCGCCTGAATCTCTTCGCGGCGGATGTCCTTCACTTCGTCTACTGATATATCCGGGTTCTCATTCCATAGCAGCGGCGACTCACATCTCTCGCCGTAGCTCAGATCATAGACCTTGACCTCGCTCCCGGAATCCACAAACCGGAGAACCGCACCACCTGCTCGCGAGCAAAAGTCTGCCGAGTGCGCACTGAACACCAGAACGCGCCTTCCTGATCGAACCATATCGCCTCTCCTTGCTGCAATGTTACCGACCCGCTCCTCGACTACAGCGTCCCTCCTGGGTCTCCACAATTCTCATCGCACGCGTCATACACAGACATTCGCGGACCCTTGATCTCGAGTGACTACCAGATCCGACTGCAAACCGGTACCTGAGGCAGGATGCAGAGCGAATGGAATTGCGTCAATAGTTGCCGATATCTATTGGGCGGCAGATTCGCTATCTTGATCCCTGTAGAAGACACACCGGACAGCACCTCGATCTTCCATCAATGCTCATTCGCGCCTGCCCCACCGACTCGTCCCCCAATGCCACTGGGCAAAGGTTGGGGCAAACACGTAGAGCAATGTCTATTTGAATAACCAAATTCGGTAGGGATATCTATGGACAACCCCTATTCTCTCAGCAGCAAGAAAGCCTTCGTAACAGGCGGTAAACGGCGAATCGGGAGAGGTATCGCTCTCGCGCTTGCCGATGCCGGATGCGATGTCGGCATCAACGATCTGACGCAGGATGAAGACGGAGACCGGACACTCGAACTCATCCGCGAAATGGGCCGAGAGGCGGAGTTCTTTCCTGGTGACATTTCGAGCAGCTCCGCTGTAACCAGGATGTTCTCCGAATTCCTGTCTCGATTTGGCCAGATCGACATCCTAGTAAACAACCCGTTTGGCGGGAAGGGACAGCACTTCCTCGAGCTGACGGAGCAGAACTGGGACCTCAATCTCGACGTCGGTCTGAAGGGATTCTATCTCTGCAGTCAGCAGGCGGCGAAAGCGATGGTCGCGCAGGGCGGGGGTGGGTGTATCTGCAGTACTTCATCCGTCCACGGGCGCCGGGCATGGAAAACTGACGCAGCCTATGGTGCAGCCAAGGCGGGTGTGATTCGTCTCACTGAGAGTATGGCGGTCGACCTGGGCGAACACGGTATCCGCTGTAATGCCATTCTTCCGGGATACATGGACACAGACCACAAATACGGCATGCCACCGCCGAAATTGGGCAGCGTGGGCGAGAGGCATTTCGAGAAGGTTCCTCTGCGTCGATCGGGCACCCCCGAGGACATTGGCCGAGCGGTCGCCTTTCTCTGTTCGCCGGCCGCTGCGTGCATCTCGGGTGTTGCGCTGCCAGTCGATGGGGCGCTGCTCGCCGGAACAGCCTGACCAGAGAGAAGGCCACCTGCCTTTGTGCGGAATCAACACATCTTCTACGCCCAAAGCGGGACGAAAGGAGCATCACAATGGCGATAACCGGAGATTTCGAAGCCTACCTGACTGACGACTGGTATGGCCATCAGATAACCGTAGACGCGCTGCTCGAATGCGAAGCCGAAGCCGGTTTTGATTACACCGTAGTCATGCCGCAGACGATAGAAGTGCCAGACAACGAGAACCTGGTGGCAAAAACGGCCGGGAATCCGCACACGCTTCCCTGTGTGCTTATGGACCCGCGTAGGGGCGAGGAAGGCATAGAGGATCTAAAACAGCTTGTGGTGAAGGGCGCACTCGGGATGAAACTGATGGGCGCGATCCACAAATACGAAATCGACGACCCCATGGTCTTCCCCTACGTGGACACCGCCAAAGATTTGGGAATCGTCATCTCCGTCCATTCCGGTGTCCAAAACTGCAACGCCGATCGAATCGGAGCGCTCGCCGAACGTGTACCGGAGTCTCCGGTCATTATTGACCACATGGGTTACCCTGACAATTTCGACGATGCCTTGCAGGTCTGCCACGATCACGCCAACACTTACATGGGCACGACCATACTCCGATTTCACAAGCGCTGGGCTAACAGCCCTGAGGAAACCATCCCCGACGGGATCAAGATCGCGGTCGACGAGATCGGCCCCGAGCGTGTCGTCTTCGGCTCCAACTTCCCCGAATACCGACCCATTCAGGTCAAACGCTCGATCCAGCGACTTGGACTTGGCGACGATGCCGAAGCCCTGATCTTCGGCGGTAACCTGGGCCGAATCTACGGTTTGGAAGAGTAACCGAAGCAAGACCCCAGTATCCGGCAACAACCCGCACACCCTTTCCTGCCCCAGCGGAAGCGGGCGGCGATCCGGGTGAGGGCTATCCCTCGTCCGCCCTATCTCTATCCCCGTCCGATATACGGCATCTTCGTCGCCATGACCGTCATAAACTGAACATTCGCATCCAACGTCAGGCTGGCCATGTAGACGATTGCTTTCGCTACATTCTGCGTGTGCATCTGGGCCTCCGGTCGGACTTCGCCATCCGCCTGTGGCATCCCGACCGATGTTCGCTCCGTGCGCTCCACACGCGCGTTCCCGATATCAATCTGTCCCACCGCGATATCGTATTTGCGGCCATCCAGTGAAGCTGACTTTGTCAATCCTGTGATTGCATGCTTCGTTGCCGTATAGGGCACCGAGTTGAGACGCGGTACGTGGGCTGAAACAGACCCGTTGTTGATAATCCTGCCACCTTGCGGATCCTGATCCTTCATCACCTTGAATGCCTCTCGCGTGCACAGAAAGGATCCCGTCAGATTTATGTTCACCACTGTATTCCACTGTTCGTCAGTCAAGTCCTCAAGCAGTTCCTTCGGTGGTCCGACGCCCGCATTGTTGAACAGTAGGTCCAGACGTCCATAGGTCTCGACCGTTTCGCCAAACAAGGCCCGGACTGACGCCGGATCACCCACATCGGTTGGAACTGCGAGACCCGTCCCGTCGTCTCGTTCGATTTCGGACACGGCCTCATCCAACGGATCCGGCCTTCGTCCTGCCACAACCACCGTCCATCCATCCTTTGCCAGTGCCAGTGCCGACAGCTTCCCGATCCCGGATCCCGCCCCCGTCACAATCGCAATTCTCTCGCTCATTTCTGTCAACCTTTGCTAGGGTTACCCATATAGGGATTCAGTCTCTTGCTTCATCTAATAGCGACGGAAAGTGTCCGTGTGAGTCTCCCGGCACCCGAAACAGGATCTTCTCCCTCTCCGTCAACGCAACTGCACAAACAGCTCATTCGGCTGCTTGAGCAATCCCGGTAAGTGCTCTGACCATGCGCTGCTTCGGTTTCCAGTATGAGAAGCGGAACTGTCCAGACCGGACGGGCACGCAAAATCCCCGACGATGCGAACGACCTCGTCTGAACTGGCCGTGCTCGCCGGGGATTATGAGAAGCAGATAAGCAGGCTGATTGCGACCAACGCGAGCCTGATTCTAACCATCAGACCTCGCTAACGTCATCCCGCGGGAATCTGCCTGGTCTCGACTCTCACCTGGCAGTGACTGGCGGTCATCGGATACTGGCTGATCCCTGCGAATCTCCGATTCCCACCCCACAATGGCCAATGGTCATTGGATAATGGACAATTCCCACTCTCTTCTGCCTTACCCTCCCACCGCCTTCCGCAGCTCTTCTCCATTCCCTTTCCACCACGAGTAGAGCACTGAAATGTCCACGCCCATGTTGAAGTGCTTCACACCCATGTCCAGATATTCTTTCGCGTCGTCTGGCGACATGATCTCTGCGCGAGGCTGAACACCCATATTCAGAGCCGTCTTGAATACTTCTTTCTTTGCATCGAGTACGGAAGGATCGTTCCGTTGACCGGCCAGACCGACGCTCATCGAGTAGTCCGACGGTCCCCACTGAATCATGTCGACACCTTCGACCGACAGAATCTCCTCAATGTTTTCAACCGCTTCTTTCTTCTCGATCATCAGATTGACGACCGTGTTCCGCATTGCCTCGACGTAATCCGGTCCTCCGCCATACCCCATGTAGGTATTCCGCCGCGTATACACGCTGTAGAGTCCGCCGTCCTCCGGCGTGTCCGGCTGCGTGATCCGAACACATTCGGCTGCGTCCTCGGCAGTTCGGCAATCCGTGAACAGGATGCTTGTAAAACCTGATCCAAGGGCCCGCTGCGCCAGGTAGTGCTGGTGGCTCTTGTCGATCTTGAACATCATGCCCATCCCATACAGCTCGGCGGCCCTACACATGTTATCCAGATCGTGCAAATCGAATGTGCCATATTCACCAACATACTCGACGTAATCATACACACCCGTATGCCCGATCGCTTCGATGATAGCGGGCCAGTGTGAATGAATACGGGTCCCGATCGTAGGCTCTCCGGCGTTTAGTTTTTCTCGAATGATATTCGGCTTCATCATCAACTCCCGATAAGGTGTAGCGGTCGGGCTGCTTCTCAGCCCACCTCGTAGCATCACCCCAACTCCCCGGATGAACTCCTAACAAAATAGCACTTGTCGTCAACCATCCAACCCCTAAGCGCACGGACCCGATACGCACTGAACGCTCACCACGGTAGATTTCGCCCCTCCACACCCGACACCCCATCCCCCAACCATACTCCTGCCCTTGACGATCCCCCGTCCCTTCTTACCTTGCCTACTGATCTGTCTTGCTCCGGTCCCAAACTGTCTCGATTGCGCAGGACGATCGCCTGCAGGGCCAACACTATGTTCAGATCCCCATATGCTGGACCCAGATGTATGGATTCCCACACCCTTTGATTCTAGCGAACGGAGACTCACGATGTCACTGCTCCCCACATCTGAAATCGGCAACACAGGTGTAGAGGTCACCCAACTTGGGTTCGGAGGCGCGCCTCTCGGTGAGCTCTTCGAGCGTGTCACCGCCAGGCAGGCGACCGAAACACTCGAAGCCGCCTGGGAATCGGGAATCCGATACTACGATACCGCTCCCTTCTACGGACACGGCAAGAGCGAGCATCGCACGGGTCATTTCCTGCAGGACCTGCCGAGAACCGAATTCGTGCTCTCAACCAAAGTTGGGCGCGTGCTGAGACCGGCAAAGGGTGACGACTTCACATCGGAGTTCTGGGCCCACCCGTTGCCCTTCGACTTCTACTACGACTACAGCTATGACGGAATCATGCGATCCTTCGAGCAAAGCCTGCAACGGCTGGGTATGAACCGCATTGATCTCCTGATGATCCACGACCTCGATATCTGGTTCAACGAGAAGGAGTATCGCGTACAAGCCTGGCTGAATCAGCTGTTCACAAGTGGGTGGAGAGCATTGGAAGAGTTGAAATCGAGTGGCGCGATTCAGGGAATCGGTGCGGGGATCAATGAAACCGGAATGATTCCCCGCTTTGCCGATTATGTCGATCTGGACTGTTGCATTGTGGCCATGCCATACAATCTCCTGGATCAGGAGACGCTGGAGGTAAGCTGGCGCTTCAGCATAAACAATAGCTGGCCGGAGACGGAGGGGGGCATACGCTTCGGGCTGCTGGCGGAGGACCTGGCGGGGCTCACCGATGGCTGGAACTACGACGAGTCCAGCCTGGGTTTCAGGCCGCTGGGAGCGACGACCGAGTGGCTGGCGGCAAACTTTTCGCCCGAAGAGCTGGCCGACTCCGCGATCTGGAGCGACTGCGCCGACCCCGATGGCGATGGCTTGAACAACCTGCTGGAGTATGCGTTTAACACTTTGCCGCTGGACGGGCAGTCCGGGGCCGGGGCCACGCCGCGGGTGGTGGTGGACGAGGCCGGGGGCGGGCAGGCGTATCTGGCGCTGCGCTTCCGGCAGTGGGTGGCCGCGCCTTTTATTGACTATATCGTGGAGGGCTCGGGTGATTTGCAGGGCTGGACGCCGGTGGGCGGTGTCTGGCAGGAGCTTTCGCCGCCGGATGCGGAGGGGCTGGCCAATCTGATCGGTGTGGATACGGTGCGCAT
>CAYYGZ010000163.1:0-225 GCA_964471275.1 uncultured bacterium
ACAAGCCGCGCTTCTCAACGGGCACATCCTTCGATAACGACTGCGCAAAGCTGACCATGCTCCCCGACCCGGACAGACGCAGATAGACATACGCCATCGAAACCGCCACGATAATTCCACCGAGAGCAAGACACGCGAGCGTCAGCACATACGTTTCGCCGGTGTGCGCGAATGTCCCATACGCATAGGCAGAGAAGAACACGAGGTAGGAAAGGTTGTCCGCAA
>CAYYGZ010000163.1:235-10893 GCA_964471275.1 uncultured bacterium
ACCCATTCGCCGAACTGCGATCCCATAAACTTCAATTTCGCGATCTCTCCGTCGCACCCGTCTACGATCGATGCAAACTGGAAGATCAGCCCACCAACCATCAGCCCCAGATAATCGGGCTGTACCACAAACCAAGCCGCGATAAAACTGATGAACATAGTCGAGACCGAAAGCTGATTCGGTGTCAGGGAGGTCTTCGCGAGAAGCGAACTGATTCGCGTTGAAATCTTGCGGTTGAAATGTCGCGAAACAAAGCCGTCCGTCGGTTTACCGAGCGACCGAACCAACGCGCGCTGGGCGTAGTTGAGCGACTCCGGGGTGTCCACGTCTTCCCAGAATAGATCGCCGATGTCCTCGGCACGCATGCGGCCATCATTCGCCAGTGCCCGAATGCCTCCCGAAAGGGAGTCATCACCCGTAGCAACTGCCCCTTCGAGCGCGTCGAACAGCGCGGAATTACACAGAAAGACACCTGTATCAATCGCGTTATGGTCATCCAGCGTCTTCCCAATCGCATCTATCCGGCCGTCGGTCACCTTTACCTTGGTCGCATCGTCTTCGTCGAATATGCGATCGATTTTCGAGTCGACGGCAAGCGCACATTCATCGTTCGCAAGGTTCGCGTTGCGCAGCGTCGATATGATCTGCGAATCGAAGAGATGATCTGACATCATTAGTACAAACGTGCTGTCTCCGATGACATCCCGGGCCGCCAGCACAGACTTCCCGTTCCCTTCCTCCCACGCCGCATTCTCAACCCAATCGATACAGACGTCAACCTGGCTGTCCTGTTCAATAGCGGTCCGAATTTCATCGGCGCGATAGCCGGTGACAACGGCAAAATCGGTGATGCCAGCGCGCTTCGCGGTTAGAATCGTGCGCTTCAGGAGCCCCACACCAGCGACCGGTACAAGAGGCTTGGGTACGTGCTCATACCGCCCTTTCAGGCGGCTGCCTCTACCAGCTGCGATGATCACGGCCTTTGTGACCATGTGCTTCCCTTTCTCCACGGACCCCGGATCCGCGACTTTATGATGATGGCTCGGGAACGATGTCCCCACCGGTCGCACGTTGTAGTGAGCCGTAGGCCTTGTTGAACGCATAGACTGCGCTGAAGTACTTTGCTCGAATGATGCTGTATTCTTTGACTGCATCGATCATCTCACCCGCTTCTTCCAACCCGGCGTTGAAGCCGTCGCGCGCTGACAGGAACCACTTTCTAGTTGCCCTGCGCGCCTTCTTCGCTGCCTTCAGATTTGCTTCAGCCTCTACTAGATCGCCGTGGATGCGCTCGATCTCGATCACGGCCCCCATCGAGGCCAGCTGATCCAGATACGTCAGTTTCTTACGCTCGAGTTCAACCTTGCGGACCTTGGCGGCAGTTAGTCCAAACGACAAGGATTGCCTGAACCCGACGATTGCACCGGCTTGCAGGAAGTTGAAGTCGTCTTTAGCGAACGGGCTCGTCTGATCGTCCCTGTTCGGCGCGTAGCTGTGTTTGAATTGACCACCGATAAAGAACTGAGGGTAGAACTCACTCCTGACGGCCTTGACCTGCGCATCCTTGGCTTTGATCCCTGCCCGGAGTTGTTTCAAATCGTGCCGCTCGACCACCTGATCGACATAGTGAGCCAGAGACCTGACCTCAACCGCAACCGGGACCAGTGCGTCGTCCGCCAACTGCAGCGTCGAATCGACCGGCAGACCGGCTGCTTTCCGGAGCAGAGACCGAAGCAACAATCTGCTCTTGGCAACCTTGTTCGCGTTCTCCTCCACATCATACACGAATCGATCCAGTCGGAAGAGATCCGTGTATGTGTAGTCGCCTTCGTCTTCCTCGAGCTTCTCTGCGATCAGATCTCGAGCCTTGCCAATCTCTCTGCGGGCTTCTGAAGCCAGGTCCCAAAGATGATCCGTCAGCAGCAGCCCATAGTAGGCTTCTGAAACCTGCAGTTCTGTCTTTGCCCGCGTGTCCAGCAACCCCTCGGTGCGTGCCTCGACGCCTTGCCTGGCAGCCTCCTGTGCGGCCGCCAACTTGCCAAAAGTGAACAGAGGCTGAATGAAGGTTACCTCCGTTCGAGCAAAAATGCTCAGACTCGAAAGCTTGGTATCACCGATGAGCGCATCGCCTCGCGCTTCGGGCGAAGGCCCGGCCATCATCATCAGATCGAATTTCGGCAGGGAGCGTGCCGCCCGTGCCTGCTGGGAGAGCGCCTCGGCGATCTCCACATCAGCATCCGCCGCCCGGAGCTGTGGATTGCTGGTGATTGCCAGCTCGACGAGTTCTGGAAGACTGTAGGCTTCCGCTTCCGCGGTTGATGCTAGGGAATTTAGATTTAGGCAACACCCTAAAAATGCAACACTTACATACGCGAGAGTGTGCCGAAACCCCACAGATGTAGTTCTTTTGCAACATTTTCGCGTTGCAAAGAAGACACACTCTGACACCGACGACTCCTCCGCGACGGGATATAGCCCTGCGTTTTCAACGTTCGCCGCAGGTTAACAGTAACTAATAGGGGTTGTATACATTGCAGGCTTGCGAATCACGTGCCAGAATCGCCCTCAGAGCGACGCCCGGAGGTCTGTCGAGAGATCCGGGAAGCGGCCAGCATCAGGGCGAATCCAACGACGACCCAGAAGACCTTCCGGAGACGACGCAGGAGGCCTACAGCTAGGCCGAGTCCTGGGTCCAGACCCAACAGATGGAAGAGAAAAACGTGTCCACCTTCGAAGACGCCGACACCGGAAGGGATGAAGAAGAATGCGGTGCTGATGATCAGCGAGAGAGAGGTCAACAGGTAGGCTGCTGAAAAGGTGAGAGACTCACCAAGAATACCCAGGATATAGTAGACTTCGAATGCACCGAGGAACCAGCTGATGCCGTGAAAGCCGAGGGAAATCAGGAAACCGCGCGGATTGCGTCTGTAGAACTGGGCGATGTTTCGGTCGGTCTCCTCGATCTTCTCTCGACGTTTTTCCAGAAAGGTGATTCCCTGGCGGTTGAGAAAATCGAGCAACCAGCCGAAGGTATTTCGCCTTTGCCTGGAAACGGCGACACCGACCCCCAGCCCTGTCACGCCCAACGCGACCAGCAGAGCAGTCCGGATCTCGGGTTGGATCGGAAAAGACTGGAATGCGAGGAGTGTACCCGTGAAAGCGAAGACGAGCCCGCTGAGCATCTCGATCGTCTTGTTCACGACGACCGAAGGAAGTCCTTTCGTCACCGACATCTTGCTCCGAAGCATGTAGGCCTTGGCAAGCTCGCTGCCCACGTGCGAAGCCGGACTGACGTTTCCGACAGCCTCCCCGGAGAGCTTGGTATAGAAGAGCCGCCAGAAACCAGGGCGGTAGGGTTCGTCCCGATCGAAGCAGGCCTGCCAGGCGAACGTATTGGTGACGTGCCAGCTTACCGCGATCGCGAGCACAGGGACAATCTGCCAGCCCAGTCTTGCGATATGTTCACTTACCTGATCAAAACCGACCTGGTGAAGCAGAATCCCCAGCAGAAAGAGACCGACACACCAAAGCCCGACACGGATCAGTCGTTGGCTCAATTTACGCACCCATCACCCATGAGTGTCAGATCTCAGTTTAGCCGCTGGATGATGTGGAACCCGACCGGTGTCTGGATCACCGCGCTCAGGTCGCCGACTCCCAGCTCAAGGACCGCAGCTTCAAAATCGGGATGCAGGTCCCCCTTCTCAAAGAAACCGAGATTACCGCCCTCGGCAGCCGAACCATCGATTGAGTGCTCCCGGGCAAGCACGCCGAAGTCTGCTCCCCCCTTCAGTTGGCTGAGCAGATCTGCCGCCTTTGCGGCCGTACGCACGACGATGTGGCGAACCTGAACTTTACCTTGCTCGATTGACTCGATGATGCTCAGGTTCTTCTGCACGTCTCGAAGCATCTCAGGATCCTGCGTAAAGGCGACTGCATTCCGATAGGCCAGCTTGGCATCCGCCCAGTTCTTCGCGACTGAATAGACGTAACCGACATTGTTGTGTATTGTCGCATCCGTGGAATCGACCATCAAAGCAGCGTTGTATGCTGCAAGGGCAGAATCCAGGTGCCCGGCCTCGACGTGCAGCATTGCCAGACTCTTATAAGGTTCGGTCCAACTCGGTTCCAACTGGATGCAAACACGAAACTCTCGCTTGGCCAGCGAGCGATCGCCCTTGCTCCGATAGAGAAACCCGAGCGTGTGTCGCGCCATCGCAGCCCGGGGCTCCGTCGCGACAATCGCTTCAAACTGCGCGAGCGCATTCTTACCGTCGCCCTGATTCAGATAGAGTTGGCCCAACGCATCTCGCACTTCGAGGTCATCTGAATTGAGACGGACCGACTCGCTCCAGGCGGCTTGTGCCACAGAAAGGGAGCCGACTTCGGCTGCCATGAATCCAAAGGCTCGATGCACCTGTGAATCCTCGGGCGCGAAATCAAGAGCCTGCCGGTAGGTCTGGAAGGCTGTCGGCACATCACCCTTCGAGTGCAATACCCCTCCCTTGTTGACAAGGAGCTTGGGGTCACCGGGCACCTGGCCCAGCCCCCTATCGAGGACCTCCAGAGCGCCGTCGAAGTCCCCACTCGCAGTTCGAAGCATGGCCAGAGAGTGGTAAGCGTCAAGGCGCTTTGGGGACTGGCGAATCGCGGCCTCGAAATCGGCAGTGGCTTCAGCGACCATACCGGCATTCCCCCGGATCAGCGCGCGTTCCACGAGCAAGGAGGCGGACTCCGGCATCCGGACAAGTCCATCGGTCAACGACTGGAGTGCATCGTCGACTCGGCCAATCCGCACGAGCAGCAGGGCAAGATTCCGGTATCCGTCGACCTGCCCGGGATTCAGTTCCGTAACACGCCTGAATGCGGCGAGGGCATCGTCAAGACGCCCGACCTCAGTGTAGAGGGTTCCAAGATACCCGTGAGCTTCTGCGCTGTCGGGGAAGGCCACAACATACGACTGGCTCGCTGCCAACGCGGAATCCGTCCTGCCCCTCTTGAAGAGATCTTCTATTTCCGCAGCAAACTCTCGTGCATCCACGTCCACACAGAACACGATCAGAAAGGCGAGAGCAGTTATACCAAACGACTTCATAGTATCCTCGATTGAGCGTGGGTCCTTGACCCGTCATTTCCTACCGACTATACTGGCCGATCGACCATGACCATTCTCACAAAAAACTGGCCTCCCCTGCTGACGATCGTAATCAGCGCCCTGGGTGGCTTCTTCGCGCTACCCTACCTGCCGGAACGCATTCCCGTCCATTGGGGCTTCTATGGCAACATCTCAAGCTACACAAGTAAGGGGGTCGGCGTCTACCTCAATCCAGCCGGAATGGCCTTTGCCTACCTCTTCTTCTTCCTGATTCCCTACACCGACAAACGTCGTGTCCTAGAACTGCGCGAACTCGGTGTGTATGAGCCGATCAGGAACACGGCCATCTACGCATTCGGGTTCGCCCAGCTTCTGGTCATCGGTATAGGACTCGACATCATCAACCCATCGGCAAACTACCTGGCAGGTCTTGTCTGTCTGCTGGTCATATTCGGTGCCGGAACAACCCGGTCTGAGCAGTTCGGACCGATCCGTGAAAGCCTGCCCATCCTGAATCGTTTCGCGGTGGGATTCCCGACCCATGTTGCCAGACGAATGCAGATCGCTGCCGGCATCGGCGTCCTCGGAGCGCTCTTCGGAACATACCAGATCCTGTGGTTCATCATCCCTGCCGCCCTCGTGATTCTTGTGGAAGTTTGGCAGAAACGGTCATCAACGTGATCCAGAACGATCGCCTCACCAGATCCGCTGCAGCTTTGACGGTCCTCACGGCCGTGCTCTGGGGGGGCAACTCCGTCGCGATCAAGATGGCGCTTGCAGGCGTATCCCCACTCTTCCTGGCTGGCCTGCGCTTCCTGCTGGGCGGGCTGTTTGTGACCGCTTGGGCCGTGATCACACGCGCGTCGATAAAACTGGCTCCTGGCCAGTTCGCGAGGATGCTGCGACTGATCATCCTCTTCGTCAGCCAGATCTACCTTCTGAACGCGGGCACTCACTACTCCCTTGCGGGACGATCGACCGTATTGATATCGGCCTACCCATTCTTCACGGCGCTCTTCGCTCACCGATACATCGAGGGAGATCGGACTACTCGTTCCCAGTTTATCGGGATGTCACTCTCGTTCTCAGCCATCGTGATCGTATTTTCCGAGAGTTTCGCGATGGGTCGGCTGGAGTATCTGTTCGGAGATGGCCTCGTCCTGGCCAGCGCCTGTCTCCTGGGAGCGCGGCAGGTCTATACCAAGCGGCTGGCGCAAGACATTCCGCCCACAAAGCTGCTCGTGTGGCAAGCATTCACAAGCCTGCCGATCTTCTTCGGTACCAGCCTGCTGTTTGAAGCTGAGCCCAGGATGATACTGTCTGTCGACGTTGTCTCGGGCGTACTCTACCAGGGGATCGTGGTCGCCGGATTCTGTTTCCTGATCTTTCTCGGCCTGTTGAAGAAGTACAAGGCCAGCCGAATCGGTGTTTTCGGGTTCATAACACCTCTCTTCGGCGTCATCCTCAGCGGATTGTTGCTCAAGGAGCCCGTGTCGCCGGCCCTGATCGGGAGCGTCCTGCTCGTGGGAATCGGTATCGTGATCGCAAACAGGGAGATCACCCGACCGTAGGCGCGGGTTGCTACTCCCGCTCCCCGACAAGCACCATCGCGACGTCAGCCACATTCGTCCCGGTCGGCCCGGTCATCACAAGGTCATTCAGCGGCTTGAAGAAGTGATACGCGTCATTGTTCTTGAGGTGAAAGATCGCCGACAGGTCTCGGGCTTCAGCACGCGAGATCGTCTCACCATCCGCAACAGCACCTGCAGCATCGGTAGGCCCGTCGGTTCCGTCAGTTCCCCCGCTAAAGAAGACAGCGGGTCCCCAGCCCTTGAGAAGCATTGCCGCTGACAGCGCCATCTCCTGATTCCTGCCTCCCTTGCCCGTCCCCCGGACGGTCACCGTCGTCTCCCCACCTGCGATCACACACGCCGGTGCGCTTACGGGTTCGCCCACACTCAGAATCTCTTTGGCCACAGCAGCGTGAACGTGTGCGATCTCCCGGGCCTCACCCTCCAGTCGGGTCGTAAGCCTGAGTGTGTTGTAACCGAGCGCCTTCGCCTTTGCTTCAGCCGCCGTGACGGCAAGACCATTGCTCCCAACGACAAGGTTCTGTACCCGTGAGAGCGCTTCGTCTCCGGGCTTCGGCGTATCCAGAACATCGCCAGCAAGCCCCGCTTTCATCCGTGCCTGCACAGACTCAGGCAATTGCGCAAAGATCTCATACTTTTCGAAGATCTCCTGACACGTCTTGTAGGTCGATGGATCCGGTACCGTTGGCCCCGATGCGATCACATCCATTGGATCCCCGATCACGTCCGACAACATCAGCGCAACGACTGAAGCCGGGAAGGCGGCACGCGCCAGTCCGCCACCCTTGACCTTGGACAGATGTTTTCGGACAGCATTCAGTTCAACGATATTGGCCCCGCACTCGAGCAGAAGTCGAGTCGTTTCCTGCTTGTCGATGAGCGAACACTCATCGACCGGTGCCGGCAGAATCGCTGACCCGCCCCCCGACAGGAGACAGATCACCAACGAACGTTCATCCACGGAATCCAGGATCTCCAGGATTCTGTTCGTGCCATCGACTCCGGCCTGATCGGGTACGGGATGGCCGCATTCAATGACCTCGACGTTGCCAAGACCTTCTGCGTGTTCATACTTGGTGTTTATGGCCCCCCCCGTCAGATCGCCACCCAACAGCTCGACAAGTGGGACGGCCATCCGTGGGCTGGCTTTGCCCGCACCGATCAGGTAGACAGACGCATAACCGGACAGATCGTAACTCTGCCCGTCAATAAGCAGATGATCACCATCACGAGACACAAACGACCGGACGCACTGCTCGGCGTCAACCGCCGTCACGGCTGCCCGGAAGATCTCGTTCGCGTGAGAGCGCATCGTCTTCACATCGGTAATCTTCATGCCGATCGTACCCTTTCAAAGAGGTGAACCGCCTGCTCCTGCTCGTCGGTCTCAATTGATTGGGGCCGCCTGTCCCTTACCTCGCGAATGGCCTCGCCCGCTGCTGCGCCGCAATGCACGAGATAAATGGCCAGAAACGTGCCGGTCCTCCCGATTCCGGAAAAACAATGGACGGCAACCGGAAGTCCTTCAGCCAGCCAGTCATCGACGTGGTTGACAAAGGTCTCGAGTTGATCAGGCAGCGGCGCCCGTGTGTCTTCGACAGGTAGATGAAGAGCGGATACTTCTACGCTCGCAAGGCAATCGGGCTCGACAGGTCTCTCAGTCAAGGTTACCAGGTTACGGATCCCCTGCTGTTTGGCATACGCCAAGTCGTCAAGCACGGCCTGCTCATTCCGAATGAAGTGGTCCACCGATTCCCCACCCTCACCAAATCCCTCTTGCACCCCCGTAAGAATGCCCCAGACATCCCGAAACTTTCGATGCGTTTCGAGTACACGCTGTTTGGCCAGCCGCGGATCCGTCCCGACAAGACCGAGCCGTTCCGGCATTTCGGATCTACTCGCTCGCAGAGAGCGCGATGTATTCAGCCACGTCAAGAAACGGTGCTCGTGCGGCAGCATTTCCGGCGCGTGTTCGAGACCGGATCCAGGTCTGCCCATACCGGCGAGATGGCCAGTGACCAACAACGAGAAGTTGAACGACAAAGTCCGGGTTCCTTGAAAGATAGATGACCAAACACAGAAAACGAAGATAAACAAACGTCGCAGAGGGCACAACGAAAGGGGGCTATCGGAGCTCGAGGGCCATACCCGGAATCGATTCCGCCAGCGGAGTATATGAGTCAATCCAGGACGTAGTGCGCGACAGGACATCCTCGTCCCGGGTCGTCTCTCTGATGGCTGCCCAGAGTGACAGCCCTCTCAGTAGGGCCAGGTCGAGATAGTCGGCCATCTGGTCCCAAGCTCCGGGTCGTAACCACCCCGACTGCTGGTATCCATCCAGAAACGCACGCATCTCTGGCAGTCCGGGCGGATCGGGGTGTATCACGGCCCGAAAGAAGATCAGGCTGTAGCAGATGTCCAACGGCTTCGAGCCGTAAGCAGCATCGTCCCAATCCAGCACACAGCTGACCGTGTCACCCCGGAACAGGAGATTCTGCGCCCGGTAATCACCGTGGAGGAGAACGGCGTCATCCCTGCACCAGTCGACGTGGGCGAGTCGGTCTACGAGCAAGCCGAAAACGGTCGAGGATGTCCCGGGCCTGTGGGATGCGACGACATCGATCGGCACCGATGGAGGAAGCGCGAGTGATGCTGAATCGATCGCGTGGATGGTGGCAAGAGCTGCGCCTGATGACCGGATCTGTTCGAGGTTGGACGGCTTGTGCGGTTCACCGACGGCTTCAGGATACAGAATCAGTAGACACCGGCCGACGTCCGCGCAGAAGCGACCGTCCGCGGCAGCAACAGGCAAGGCGACCGGAAGGCGTTGGGCAACAGCAGACTGTGTCTCGATCGATCGTGCAACGTCTTCTTCACCGTATTCACGGGGGTCCAGAACCTTGAGAACATATCTGTCAGCTTCCGATCTCACACGGAGGGTTGTACTGTTATATCCGAAGCGGGGTTCCTCTCGCATCTCGAGCCGCAGGCCATACACGTCGGTAGCGCGCCCAACGATCTCCTCGACCGGCAGCGCGAGCTTGGACTCGTATCCGCCAGATAGGATCAAGACTCAGCCTCGAGATTGGCACGAAGGAATGATAGAAACATCTCTGCGGAAGGCGATAGATGGCCCCCCGTTCGACGTACAATCCCAACCTGCCGCTCAGGAATACCTTGAACATGCAACTGTGTTAGGCTCCCGGCCTTCAGTTCCATCTGTACAGCGGCTTCGGGTACGATCGCGATCCCAAGGTCGATTTCGACATACTTCTTGATCACCTCGATACTCCCGAGTTCCATGGCGATTCTCGGGTGCATCCCTGCTTCCAGAAAGACCCGGTCCATCAGGCTACGACTGGTACTCCCCTCCTCCAGAGCCAACAGGGGATCGTCGGACAGGTGGGAAAGCGTCAGCCGGCGTCTGGACGCCAGGGGATGGTCCGGACACGCGATCACCACATCCCTGCGCTTGAAGAGAAGCTCCGAATCCAAACGTGAGTCGCTGAGCGGTAGGGTGGCAATGCCAAAATCAACGGCTCCGCCCACAACGAGGCGAGCGACTTCCGGTGACATCCGATCCGTCAACTGGATCTCCACACCCGGGTAGGTTGACCGGAAGATCTCGACAACCGGCGGCAACACATAGGCACAGTTCGTGTCACTGGTCCCTATCGAAAGCCGACCGCTTCGCAGTTCGCTCAGACCCGACATATCGTTCCGGATCACATCGACGATCGAAAAGATCTGCTCAGCCTGGTTGTAGAGCAGCCTGCCTGCCTCAGTGAGCGACACGCGTTTGCCGTGACGTTCAAATAGCTTCTGCCCGAACTCGTTCTCCAATGCCTTGATCTGCAGGCTTACGGCCGGCTGCGTCCGAAAGAGCTTCTCTGCCGCACGCGTGAAGCTCTTTTCCCTCGCCGTTTCCAGAAAGCCCCTAAGTTGGTCGAACTCCATAATTTCCACCTATC
>CAYYGZ010000164.1:0-10879 GCA_964471275.1 uncultured bacterium
ATCGAGAAGAAGCCGTTGCTCCGGCTCGGGCTCAGGTGCTTCTCCAAGTCGAGCTGCTGGAAGATATCCCGGATGTCGACGGCGAGGATTTCGTTGGCTTTCTTTCCCGAGTAGGCGGACAGGAGGATGGCCACGAGACCGCGCACGATGTGGGCATCGCTGTCAGCTTCGAACTCCAGGATATCGGGGTCATCTTCCACGACGCGTGTGATCAGCCAGACATTGCTAACGCAGCCTTTGACGCGATTGCCCTCCGTTTTATATTTCTCGTCGAGTTCGGGCAGCTTCCGTCCGAGGTCGATGACGTATCGGTATCGTTCCTCCCAATCACCCAGGATTTCGAAGTTCTGAATAATCCTGTCTACAGTCAGTTCAGTCATCACTTTTCCATCCTGTGGTATATTCCAGACCGAGCAAATGGAACATACCTTTTTTGCCAAATCTATCAAGCCATAAGGATCTCAAGTGGAGCTCACACACAGACCTCGCCGACTGAGGCGAAACGAGGCCATTCGGACGCTTGTTCGGGAGACCATACTCCATCCAGGCGATTTTATCCAGCCCCTGTTTGTGATCGAGGGCTCGGGTGTGCGCGAGCCGATCGAGTCGATGCCTGGCCAGTATCGGCTGTCGATCGACGCGGTCGTGGCGGAATGCAAAGCGCTGCTCGATCTGGGGGTTCCGGCGGTGAATCTTTTCGGATACTCAGATGAGAAGGATCCCCAGGCTACGGCGTCATTCAGGCCCGACGGTCTGATCCAACGAGCAGTGGCCGAACTGAAGGAGAAGGTGCCGGATATCTGTGTCCAGACGGATATTGCGCTGGACCCATATACTGACCACGGTCACGACGGCGTGCTCATAGACGGGGAGATCGCGAACGACGAGTCGATTGCCGTGCTCGCCAGGATGGCGCTCTCGCACGCAGAAGCCGGTGTCAACTGGGTTGCGCCCTCAGACATGATGGACGGTCGTATCGGTGCGATCCGCGTGGCGCTGGATGACGCCGGGTTCGAACAGGTCGGGATTTTGGCGTATTCTGCGAAGTACGCGTCCTGTTTCTACGGACCATTCCGAGGCGCACTAAAGTCCGCCCTTCGGGAACGAGATGATGTGCCGAAGGACAAGAAGACCTACCAGATGGATCCGGCCAACACCGACGAAGCGATCAAGGAGATCTCGCTGGATATTGAGGAGGGTGCGGATGTGGTGATGGTCAAGCCTGCGCTCGCGTATCTGGACGTGATCGCACGAGCCAGAGAGGCCTTCGACGTACCGATCGCGGCCTACAATGTGTCGGGTGAGTATGGGATGGTACTGGCGGCCGCGGAGAAGGGCTGGGTTGATCGGGAGACCGCGATGTTCGAGGTGCTGACGTCGATCAAGCGTGCCGGGGCAAACATGATCCTGACTTATTTCTCGAAGGAAGCCGCAAGAGCACTCGGAGCCTGATGCCGTGCTTTGGCGGCGTGCAGCAGCCGTCTGTTATTCCCGGTTCACCTACTCTTCGCGTAGGGGCTCGAGACCTTCCGGTTGTTGAAGATGTATCTGAACGGATCCTTGTGTCGCCCGTTGCGCTGGACAGCGTAGTGGATGTGTGGTCCGGTCGATCTTCCCGAATTGCCGAGATGACCGATGACATCACCACGTTTGACGGCCTGGCCCACTTTCAGGTTCGGCCGCTGCAGGAGATGACCATATACGGTTCGGTATCCCTGTCCGTGATCGATGGCGATGTAGTGGCCGATCCTGCGGTCACGCATCACCTTCTGAACCACGCCATCAGCGGTAGCCAGGATGTCGGTGCCTGTGTGCCCGGCGATGTCCACGCCGCCGTGGAATTCACGACGACCTGTGTATGGGTCCTGTCGGACGCCGTAACGTGAGGAGACGTAGTAGTCGACGTTCGTGGGAAGAGGCAGGATCGAGGGGGTGTGGTCCCGGTCGACTTCCCTTTCTTCCATTTTGGTTTCGATCGACGAGAAACTGCTTTCCAGGAACTGAGATTCGCGCTCAAGCTTGTTGAATGCGAGGTAGGTGTCTGACAGAATCTGACCGGCACTCTCTGACACTTTTCCGTTCCAGATCGGCGCAGCATCGCTTCCACCACCCACACCCAGCTGACGCGTCTCACCGTCGACTTCCGGAAGCTCTGCCCAGATACGGAACATCTGCTCCGTATCGTTCAGCGTCTCGAGCCGCGCACTCTGTGTGTCGAGCTGTTCCCGCACACGACTGATATCAGCACGGATTTCTTCGTTCTTGATCCGCATCTTCGCGACGTGCAGGCTCTTGATGACGGCCAGATACCGGTTGACCCCGAGAGCACCTGTCAGGAGAACAAAAGATAGGATTGCACCCGCCGTGACCTGAATCGCTCGTTTGGATACGATCCACTCCCGCCGTTCACCCTTTGGATGGGGAACCAGCAGGATCGTAAACTGGTCTGCCTGTTTCTTCTTGTTCACATTTCCTCCTGACCTGATCGCCGATACGTCTGCAAGACGATCAGGCTAGTTTCCTCTGAGCCTTTGTGCCCTCGGGTGAAGTCCTGACCTCGAATCCTGCTTCGGTCAGTTCCTGCCGGAGAGCATCTGCCGTGTCATAGTCCTTGGCCTGCCGCGCCGCATCGAGCCGCTGGCACAAGACGTCGGGATCGAATGCCCCGTTTGTTTCAGTTACATCCAGTGTATCGACGGCCGCGCCCTGATTGTCCACCAGAGGGGCCACGTTCAGCATGCTGTTGATGATGTTGAACGCACCTAGTGCCTCGGCCGGATTGTCGGGTTTCTCCGATATCCAGCCGTTTACGATGGCCATCGCGGCGCTTATGTTAAGATCATTTGCCAGCGCGTCAAGGAATTCTGACACGATTGGGTGATCTGACCCAACTTCCTCTGCCGTTCCGCCCGCAGCCGCTTCGAGCCCCTGTCTGAACTCGCGCAATCGCCTCACAGCGATGGCTGAATCCTGGATGCCCTTTCGGGTGAAGTTGATGTTGTAGCGGTAGTGCGTCTTTATCAGTTCAAAGCGCAATACCGCCGGGTCGACCGGGCGTCCTGTCAGACCACCGTCCAAGATGTCGTGAACAGTGTAGAAGCTCCCCTTACTTTTGGACATCTTCTCGCCTTCGACCAGCAGAAAACGAGGGTGCATCCATAGGTTCGCAAAGTGATCTGTCCCGTCGGCAGACCTGGACTGAGCGATTTCACACTCGTGGTGCGGGAAGATGTTGTCCTCGCCGCCCGTGTGAATGTCGATCGTATCCCGCTCCAGAACCTTCCGGGCCATCGCAGAACACTCGATGTGCCACCCGGGGTAGCCGGTTCCCCAGGGGGACTCCCACTTCATCAGATGGCTTGGATCGGGCTTCCAGAGAAAAAAGTCCGCGGGATGGCGTTTGGCGGCCTGGTGTTCTTCCGATATCCGGCCGCCCTCGCCTTCTTTCAGGTTATCGAGCGTGTTCCCGCTGAGCTGACCGTAGTCCGGGAAGCTTTCGACGTTGAAGTAGACGACGCCATCCTCGGCGACGTAAGCATTCCCCTTGTCGATGAGTTTCGCGATGATCGTCTGCATCTCGGGGATGTGGTCGGTCGCGTGGACAATCCGGTCCCCGTACTCCCAGGCAAGCTTGATTCCCAGCAGCTTGGCGTCGTCGAGGAATGCCCTAGTGTAGTATCGGGCGACTTCGTACGGATTGTCCGGATCCTCGATCTCACCAGGCTCGAGTGTCCCGGCCTTCTTCGCTTCCTTCAGTCTTCGGCCGGCCACCGCCATCTTGTCCTCCCCGCTGCCGTCCGCGACAGAGTCGTCCGTCATATGACCGACGTCGGTGATGTTCATCGCGTGGATGACATCGTATCCGGCCGCGGCCAGGAAACGGTTGAGGAGGTCTGCGAACAGGAAGGATCGGAAGTTTCCGATGTGACTGTAATCGTAGACGGTCGGCCCGCAGGTATAGATTCGAACGGCGGGGGACTCGATGGGCTCGAAGGGCTCGAGCTTGTTCGTCAATGTGTTGTAGAAAGAGATTTCCAAAATAGTGCAGCGCTTACAGCACTCTCCGCTTGGCATCAGGTGTAGGGACCGGGTCGTAGCCTCCCGGATGGAAAGGGTGGCAGCGAGCGATCCGTCTCACACTTAAATATAGTGCATGCCAGGGTGTTCGAGTCGTGAAACACTCCAGCGCATACTCAGAACACGTCGGGTGAAACCGACAGCCCAACCCGGGAAACAGCGTGTGCAGGGCGGGTGAGACGATCCAGCGATACGCCTGGATCGTCAGCCAGAACGGGAGGCTCAACAGGCGATAGAAAGACCCCATCAGTCCGGCTCCACTAGGATCGCTTTAGACAGGCGATCAGGTTCTTCTCCAGCCTATCCCAGTTTGTTCGGGCATTCCGGCTGATGATTTCGACACGACTGTCGCGTGTGTAAGCCGTTCTGCGCGTTTCGATCTCCTGCCCGGCCCGGTTCAGCAGGATGGCGTCGCTGCCGATCCGGAAAGCCCCTTTGATCCGCTCGATGTCGTCATCTTCGGCGAGGGATACGAGCAGCTCTTCTTCATCGAATACATCCTCGGGTGAAAAGATCCACCCGCAGGCATAGCGATCGTAGCCCTGGTTTTCCGAACGATAGGGAACGCCGGGATCGAGCGCCTTCGGCTCAACTGATCGATCCTGATGGTGGTGCGTGTTCTGATCTTCGCCGTCGTGCAGGTCGGGGAAGAGCGGCACCTTCATTGGGTCCGGATCCAGGTCCAGCCAGGCCGGGTCGATGACCCCGTTCGACGTCTTTTGCGTCGTGTGCTTGGGCGGATAGAGCGCTCGACACCACGCGTCGAATCGTTCGATCTCGTCGCTCTCACACAGATCGACCTTGTTGGCGATCAGGACATCCGCAAGGTGAACCTGGTCCTGGAAGATCTGCGAGTTCCTTATTTCGGTCTCGTCCACGTCACGCGGGTCCACCAGACAGACCGTGGCGCGTAGGCTCAAGGCTTTGGCCAGGCGTCCCTGGCGGAGGCTGGACAGCACGCTGCCCGGATGTCCCATACCCGACATTTCAATCAAGAGCCGCTTCGGTCTCGCCTCCCTGAGGAGGAGCGCCAGCGCCACCTGCATCGGAACACCGGCCGTGCAGCAGAGGCAACCACCCGCGACTTCCCGTATCCGAACACCTTTAATCTTGGTCTCGTCGAGGGCCGTCTGATCAATCGAGATGTCGCCGAATTCGTTTACCAGGACTGCCCACTGTTCGTCGGCAGGCTTCACATCGAGCAGATTCAGGATCGCCGAGGTCTTCCCAACCCCCAACAGACCCGTGAAAGTGTTTGTCGGGACGTTCCGGATGGGATCCATGAATTCACACGTTCGGTAAGTGGCCGCAAGTTCTATAATAAATAGAAACTTCCGTCAGTATGAAAGCATTTTCTGCCCAATCGTGTGTATTGAGTGTACCTATCCGTCTACCCATTCTAACCAGATTCCGCCTGGTTGCGCCAGACGCCTGTGAGTAAGATAGGATGCGTCACGACGGAATATATGTGTTCCGGCACACTCACGATGAGGTTGCCTGATACAAGATGTGGTGTAACTATTAGAACCATGCCCAGCCGATCAGGCACTGAATCGGCTTCGATGCACGCGATCCCTTGAATATCAGTCAGTTAGTCCTGTGTTCCACAATGCCAAGATTTAGGGTTGACTTTTGGAATTGCACACAATATAGTGCGTTTGCTGTCAATTACGGCCAATATTAACGAGGGTATGACCAGTCGATTCTGCGACATCCGGGTTCGCCCTCGGACCCGCGCACGCCGGCTTCCCCGAGCCGGGCATGACAGACCCTTATACAGTATATAAGTGGTTGCTTCACGGGCGGTCCGCAGTTCGTGTCCCTTCGACAGTTGCCTCTTCTCTACTCTGGACTGCCCCGTACTTCCCGATGCATTGGGTTCCGCTATGAGTACTGATTCAGGGATCAAGTCGTTGTTCCTCTTGGTTTCCGTGCTGCTTCCTGGTATTAGCAATGCTCATGACGATTCTTCGGATCGCCCGCAATCTGATCGGATACTACAGTCGGGTCCCAGGGATCAAGGCCCATAGGCGGGTTACCATTCGGCGCGTTTGTGCGTCCATACAAGATATCCACGAAGGTGTTGCCCGTCACCGTTGACGGGTCGTGTAGTCCAGATTGCGAGGCGTGTCAGTAGGAGGCATCATCAACTCATAAACCGATTCGGTCCGAACGAGCAGATCAGTGTAGACCGGCACCGGGAAAGGAGGGTGAGCGTGCGCGTTTATGCCGAACTGCGTGCCCGAGAAAGGGCGACGAAGTCATATGGTTACGAGCTTTGGGTTCACGATCTGACGGTGAGGACGATGGGGAAGTGGCGTTCGGATGATGTGTTTGATAGCAAAGAGGAGGCAGTCAAGACGGGATCGATTGTTGCGAGGTCGTTCCTTGAAGAGCGGCTTGATCTCCCAACTGAAGTCTACACACTTGAAATCAAGAATTGAGCCGATGGTTCTCCCGTCGGACAGAGGCGGCAAGGTTGTTTCCTCGATGGAATACACAAGTTCTGCATCGCTGGTGTGGGATGATTGAGACGGTCAAGCAACTCGAATGAGTTGCCCCGGCTCGCCAGCTCGTGGGGAGTCACATCAGTGATGTTCGAAGGGGTCCGCAGGGCGAAAGCTCTGCGGACCCCTTTCTGTGTTTTCCATATGGCCGTGGGGATGTGTTCAGGAGGACGGGATAGGAACTTTGTCTACAGGGAGTTTGTATCCAACAGAAGGTTGTCGGAGGACGGCTTCCCACGGATCGGTCGATGCGGGGGATATATCTGCCAGTCGCGTAGGTGTGCGGCGTCCGTTCGAGCGCCAGTCAAGAACTCGCCCATCGCGCAAGGCGAGGAGGGGCTTCTCGACGCCGATAGATCCCTGCATTCCTCTATTCTACAGGGCAACTTGCGTGACAAGCCACTCGATCGACACACAGATCACGCTTTCCGGGCGATCATCTGGATGACTGCTTCCGTACCTCCCTCGTCCGAGATCACGATGTCCTCGAGATGTATGATGTGATCATCAGCGAATGGAGATTGGATATCTGAGATTACGGCAAGGTAGTTCGGGCTCTTTGGGCCAAATGTCCCGACGGTCGCGTGCCGGGCAGAGAAGGTCTGGAAGAGGAAATGACCGCCGGGCCTGAGGGCTTCGCGAATCGACGAAAACAGGGGGGCCTCGTAGTAGTAGATCATGGTAATCAGGTCAAACTGCTCAGTGCCCAGATCGTAGTCGTCAAGGTCTGCGCAGACGGTCGATACTTCCACGCCACGGGACTCGGCGAGGTTCTCACACTGTCTGAGACCCACATCGGAGACATCGAGAGCCGTAACCTCGAAGCCTCGCTCAGCAAGGAAGACCGCGTTTCGACCTCGTCCGGCGGCCAATACAAGCGCCTTCCCAGATCCAAGTCGGTGAACATTAGCGGCAAGGAAGGGAACCGGTGCGTTTGCGGCCGCCGGTACCGCACCCGAGTACCGAGCGTTCCATTTCTCTGCATCGGATGAAGACACGTCAGTTCCTGCCCCCGGACTCGCTGACGAGATTCGTGAACAGTCGGTCCCAGATGGTGTCGGGAAGCTGTTCCGGGTGAAACTGCACACCCAGGATCCGACCGTCATCTGATTCCAATCCCTCGACCAGTCCGTCCTTACTTCGAACACTGACGCGCAGGCCTTGCCCAAGCTCTGCCACGGCCTGGATGTGGAAGCTGTTGACCGGATCGGGACGTCCGATCAGGTCCAGCAGACGGGATCTGGGTTCGATTGTGACACTGTGAGAGATGCTGTCCGTCTCCGCTCTCCTGGGATGATGGGGCCCCGTTCCGATCTCGTGTTCTGCGTCCCCGTATATCGTCCCCCCAAGTCGTGCGTTTACAAACTGCATGCCATAGCAGATGCCCAGTATCGGGAGGCCGTCTTCCTGTGCGGACTCGAAGGCAAACCGATCCGACAGGGATCGTCCCGGGGCAACCGGTGGAAGATCGTCCGGCAGGGAGCCGATCAGGCCTTCCGTGATGCCCGGACCGCCAGGTAGGATCAGGCCATTGATACGGGAGACGGCGATGCGCATCGCCTCGAGTGATGTGAGCACGGGGATAACGACAGGCACGCCTCCGGCACGCTCGACGGCTGACACATAATCAGCGTTCAGCGTGATGCGAGCAGGTTGGTCGTCCGTTCCTGACTCAAAGCTCGTCGTGATGCCGATAACGGGCGCGCGTTTTTCAGGCATTTGACTCGTTACGGGCATTCTCGAAGAATCCTTCGGCTCCTGCACTGAGCAGTTTGGTGACGTGCGTGTATGTATAACGGACGCCCCGGTCGAGCACGGATTCGATCTTGCCCGTATTTGCCGGCGTTCCTGTAACCTGCCCGGATTTCAGGATCTTGTCGAAGGTCGAGTCGATTGCGTGGGCAACGGAGGGCTCGTCGTATTGTCCCGGATGTCCCATCGACTGGGACAGATCCGATGGACCGATGAAGAAGACATCGATATTGTCAACTGCCAGGATCTCGTCAGCGTTCTCGATTGCCTGCTTGTCCTCGAATTGAACGCAGACCAGACTCTCCCGGTTCGCTTCCTCCACGTACTCTGACTGCGTGATCCCAAACCCATAGTTGGCCGGCCGAGTGCCCGCGGCAAGGCCGCGCTTCCCGATTGGATGATATTTGACCGCCTCGACCACCGCCCGGGCATCATATGCCGTGTTGACGTGTGGCACCTGTACCCCCATCACCCCCCGATCCATTATCTGCTGTATGTCTGCCGGACTCTTCGTCCTCGGTCGTGCGATGGGTGTGATCCCGTTCGCCTGCGCCGCCATCGCCAGCACCTCGACCGTCTCCAGGTTGATCGTCCCGTGTTCGCAATCAATCAGCACCCAGTCGAAACCCAGCCGTGCGACCATCTCAACCAACTGTGTCGAGGGAATCATGATGCTGACACCGAAGACAGGGTGGTTCTGTTTGAGTTTCGCTTTCATCTTGTTGACGCGCATGGTGGATCCTTTCAATCTGTAGATAGCGAGCAGGGGAAGAGGCGAACAGGCGATGACTAATCCCTGGGGAATAGCAACCACGGATCAGGATGGGTCATCATCTTGACGAGCATAGACAGTATGTGATCATACTGCCCCGCGAGTTCGGTGGACCTGTCCGAGTCGATGTAACCGCACGTGACGGAGAAGGCCAACCAGGTCTGAGTCTCTGCGTCCTCGGTGTCGGCGTCAGACAGCCGATTAATGAAGGCTCCTCTTTATCTGCGTTTTCGCCAGGCCTCGGTGATGTTCGCACAGACCGAACGGGACGATCGTCTGATCTGATCCGTGAGAGAATACTGTTCTTCCTTCGGGAATCTTTTTGTGATTTTAAATATCACCATCGCAGCATCGAATCCAAGTTGATAAACACGAAGATCCTTGTGGATCTTGATGGTTGGCACTCTGATCCGCTCCGTTCAGGTACTTCGCCTGCTCTCCAGCTCAACACAAGAGCGATTCCCATACCAACTACCTATCCAGCCACCGATACGCCCTCCTCCCATTCTCAACGAAGTACTTCTCCTTCGCCGCATCGCCCTTGTCCGAGAAGTAGGCGTCGGCGATGGCGAATACGGTCGCGTAGGGGGCCGACCCTTCGCAGACGGGCCAGTTGCTGCCGTAGATAAGCCGGTCTTCACCTAGCGTGTCCCACATTGCGTCGAACGCCGGTCTGTAGTACTTGGGATCTGCAGGAGCGGGCTGTTCTTTGGCACGCTCGACGAAGCCGGACACCTTCATGAAAACGTTCGGGTAGGGTGCGATGGCGTTGAGACCGGCGACCCACTCGGGGTCGGGCTTATTGCCGTCGATGAGGACGTGTGCGACGTGGTTGCATACGATGCGGAGATCGGGAATGGCCCGAGCAACTGCTGCGATGACAACTAGGTCTGCTGGTTGGGCGAGCAGATCCATCTCCAGGTCACGGTCACACAGGGCCCGGATTGCCGAGAGGGTGTCCGGGTCGTCAGCAGCGTCCAGTTCCTTGCGCCGAAGGCGAACCCCGCGGAAGAGCGGGTTTGCGGACAGGCGATTGAGTGTCTCGGTGTAGGTGTTGTCCTGCGGATTGAGGTTACCGACAAAGCCTACAATGGCCGGTTCATCCTTTGCGAGATCCAGGACCCAATCGTTGTCCGCTACCCAGACGCTTGCCTCGACAACGACGGTGTGAGTGACGCCGCAGGGATTGGCGACCTCACTGAAATTCCGGGGGAGTACCGTCCTGTAGAGGAGTTCTTTGTCCTTGGGTGGCCAGGGGATCCCCTGGGGTCGGGTGGGGTCATACAGGTGCGTGTGCGTGTCTACGATCATATTCGTCCCCATTTCAGGTTACTATCGTCCGTGAATGCTTTTCCACTCCCATTTCGAGAGCCCCTCAGAGTAGCCGATCATCACTTCAACTCCGTGCGTCAGCGCCTCTGGATAGAGAGCATAGGCGGTTAGTCGTGCGTGTCCTTCAAGCACGGTCAGGTCTGCTCCCGGCTCAGGGGCGAAAAGGATGAGTTCGGGGACGTCGACACCATTCTGCAACGCTTTTGCCAGGTCGAGAAACCCCTGATTGCTCTGGCCATACACTTCAACACCGGCCCGGATGTTCCCCGCAGCAGCGACCGGGGATCGCGTATCGCCGGAGAGTTCGTTCCAGTATGAGTAGTCGATATATCGAATCTCGAGAATCTCCTCCCGGGCCAGGACGGCTCGATTCCAGTCTACATCGGCCGGGAACGATTTAAAGAGCGCTCTATTCTGACCATACCCTCTGAAGTCACCG
>CAYYGZ010000165.1:0-3846 GCA_964471275.1 uncultured bacterium
TTAGTCTGTCCCGTGGGGCTCGTGGGTGATGCCTGTCTGGTGGTGGTTCAGCGGTGCTCTGGCCCTTGTCGGGGCAGGATACTTCGTGGTCTGTATCTTCCACCGTCAGTGGGTCGATGCTGAACGGTTGATGTATCCCCTGGTGCAGTTCCCCGAAGATCTGGTTGAGGGTTTCGACGAAGGACGCGTGATTCCGAACATCCTTCGGAAGCCGGTCTTCTGGTATGGCTTTGCCTGGACGGCCGGTATCATCCTTTGGAACGTGATCAACTTCTGGTTTACAAACATTCCGAGGATTGATCTGTTCGACAACATCAACGTGAAGTCGATGCATTTCGCTCGGAATTTCCCGCCCTTCTACGCACGTATTCTCCCACCGGTGATCGGACTCGGCTATCTCTGCAGCCTGGATCTTCTGTTCAGTTTCTGGTTCTTCGGTATTCTGGCGATTCTGAAGGTGGGCACGTTCAATCGCACGGGGCTGACGATCGGGCTTCCCGGTCAGCCGTCCAAGGCCGGTGAGATCATCGCTCTGGAATCGCACGGTGCGATGACAGTGCTGGTCATCTGGTCTCTTTGGCTGGCGCGGCGACATATTCGGGAGGTGTGGCAGAAAGCGAGATCCGGCGAACGTGGCGATGGTCCGATCCCGTACCGGTTCGCCGTCATCGGGCTGGGCTGCTGCGCCGCCTACGCGTGCAGTTTCCTGATGAAGCTGGGGATGTCGTTCGGTCTGGCCGCGGGGCAGCTTGTCCTGATGTTCATCGCCTATTTCGCGACGGTGAAGTACATGGCGGCCAGCGGGTTCGGGTATCTGTTTCCGGTCTGGACAAAGGGCGGCAGCTTCCTGAAGATCGTGACCGGAACGGCGCGTATGACGACAGCCGACCTGACCGCGCTCAGACTTGCCGATTCACCCGTTCTGTTTGGCGGCACTCGCCTTCAGACGTTGCAGATGATTCCGCATCATCTGAAGGCGGTGGACCGCGTCACACACGGAAAAGGATTGGCGAACGGCATCATCTTCACCGCCTTCATCATGTCCTTCATCGTTAGTGCGGGCACGATCATCTACTACTGCTACATTGAGTCCGCTCTGTTCCTGCGATCGTGGACGTTGTGGGAGGGCCCCCACGGCATCTTCGGAGGCATTGCCACGTCGCTCGCCGTCACTGAGAAGACGGTGTTCGATCCACAGAAAATGGGGATGTGGCTGTTCGGTGGGGCTGAAGCATCGCTGCTTGCTGTACTGCGATCGCGATTTGCGTGGTGGCCGTTCCATCCGCTCGGTCTCGCCTTCCAATACACGACCGGTCCGCGCTATTATGCCCTCAGTATCTTCCTTGTCTGGGCCGCCAAGCTCATTATCCTGCGCACGGGGGGGCCTCGTCTCTACGAGAAGGCCAAGCCATTCTTCCTGGGCACAGTCGTCGGGTATTGCATCGGCATCGGAATACAGATGGCGATCGATCTGATATGGTTCCCGGGCGAGGGACACGGGTTTCATAATTTCTAGGCATAGGGAACAGAGCTCTTCCAATTGATGTTGACTGCAGGGGGCAGAGGTGCAGGGAGCAGGGGTGAAAACACCCTCCGCTCCTCTGCTTCCTGCCCCTCTGCGTCGTGGGTAAGGTCGATGAATACAAATCCGGAACAGCAGAAGGCACGCGCATACCTGAAGTCGATCATGCCCACAAGGGCGATGGTTGATCACTTTGCGAGCGCACAGGATGCGGAGACCGATATTCCAGTCGACCTCGGCGGGATCATGTGCAACAACGCAAAATCTACATACGATCCGGAGATCGGGTGGGTCGTCTGTGACGGATACCGAGGTGGGAGTGTGGATGGGTCGTTCGGGTTCTACTCCTACGAAGCCGACGGGGCAAGACGGGTCGTCAATTTCCCGGATCGGGTCTCTCGCATCCACACGTATGGGAACAGTTTCACTCACTGCGATCAAGTGAGTGACGGCGAAACGTGGCAGGAGTATCTGGCTGCTCATCTGCAGGAACCGATTCGGAATTACGGAATCGGCGGACACAGTGTCTATCAGGCTTATCGGCGCATGCGCGTTGTCGAGCCGGATCATCCGGCGGATACCCTCATTCTGAATGTGTGGGACGATGACCACTTTCGGAATCTGGATGCGTGGAGATCGATTCGGATGGGACGGCAGGGAAGGTTCACACTTCCGTTTCTGCGTGTGAGCATTGACAACGGCTCGTGCGAGGAGATCGACAATATCTGCCCGAAGGCCGAGGATCTGTACCAACTGCTGGACGAAGATTGGGTCTGGAAGACATTCGGGGATGACCCTGTGCTGAAGGCCGTGATGGCGCGTAGAGGAGAGGGGGACGATCGGGCAGCCCTTGAGGCGTTCGGCGCAACGGATCTCGCAAACTCGGGATCTGATGCTGTTGTCTATCAGGCACAGACGGAAGCAGCACTGTTCGCGACGCGATGCACGATCGAGAAGGCTGCCGCTTTCTGCGAGGAGACGGGGAAGCAGCTGCTCGTCCTGCTTTCGTTCAGCAGTCGGAGCATTCGTCAGGCACTTGCCGACGAACCGCTGTTCGATCAGACATTTCTCGATTGGCTGGCGGCTTCAGACTTCGAGTGGTTCGACTTGCGAACAGCCTTTCGCGACGACTATGCCCGACACAGTGTGTCGATCGACGATTACCTCGATCCGCTCTATATCGGCCACCACACACCGAGAGGAAATTTCTTCTTCGCCTGGGCGATCAAGGATTGGCTGGTTGAGAGATTGGAGCCGAAGCCGATTCCGTATGCAGGATGATGAGGTGGCGGTGGAGCAGGGGGCAGAGGCGAGCAAGACCGGCTATTGTCCCCGTCCACGTTGAAGGGAACGTTTGTCCATCGGCCGATCATCCCATCGGTATCGTTGGTTGCTGTGATTGTGTAGTAGCCGGAGGCTCCGCGTTTCCGGAAACGTTGGGCCGAGATCACGATCGCGATCTCGGCTTCACCGTCCGCATCGGTGGCCGCATACCAGCTCTGATCGGGTGTGCTGCCCGAGACAGATTGCATAACCGTTACCTCGACATCCGGGTCAGGATTCCCGTCAGCGGTGAGTATCTGGAGCGCGATCGATGCGCTCTGACAGATCCGTTTGGTCAGTGGTTGAGCCTCGTCATTTTCGGGTCCGGTAAGGGTAGGGGAGTCGCCACAGCCAATCATTTCGACTGCCGTCAGAAGCGGGATAACGATCTTTGAATACTGCTTGAACTGAGAGATGCTTTCCCTCCTCGTGCAGATGACGTTTGCATTAAGCTCAGTTCGAGGACGGGCGCCCATAGTCCCCGACGGGTGGCGGTGTTCTGCTCTGCAAGGTCCGTCGTGTGCATGAAGCTTGCCGTTGGTTGCTTTCTGCATCAAACAACAACGGCGAGGAGTCGTGATCTGCCTTGCTACAGGCATTTCCTTCGATCTTTGACAGGACGTGTCGACTTTTTCAGCGGGTGGTGTCCGTACTGTGTCGTGCCAGGAGTTTGGCATCCGGATACACTGTCGTAGTCTTGCCACTGTCCGTTGGGATCTGCGAACACTCCCTTCCCGGCAACTGAGTCATCTACAGAATCGCGGACATTGGATGAATCAGCAGTGAAATCAGCTTGATCCTGAGATTGTCGGCGTGCCCGAACTAGCTTCTCCGCACGGCAAAACCGGCGCCTTCGAGAAGCTGGATGATTCGATTGGCGGCCTCAATGTAGTTCTCTCGGCCAGATACGTGGAATTGCTGAGAATGAAGCAGGTGTGGCTCTATGGTGATACAGCCAGCGTAGCCCATTTGGCAGAGACGTTCGAAGATTTCGGGATATC
>CAYYGZ010000165.1:3856-9744 GCA_964471275.1 uncultured bacterium
GGCGATGTAGTCTTTCAGACTCTCGAAGAGATCGATTCCAACTTCGCCGTGCGCACCAAAGTTGCCGGGGTCAAAGTTGAGGCGGAAATACGGGGAGTCCACTTCTTCTAGTGCTCTCAGGCATTCGGGGCCGGTACAGACGGCTGATGTCCTGTTCGGTGGATTCTCGAGTATGAGAGTCTTGTTCCCCGCTGCGGCTATTTCGGTCATTGCGGCATAAATCTCAATGGCGATTGCAGACCAGTCGGTTCCTTCGTTGCCTGTCTTGTATCCCATTGTGCGCAGTTGGTTTGTGCCAACGTAGTCGGCACGTTGAACGGCACGGGTGATGTACGATATGTCCTGTGCGCAATTGGCTTCGTCGGGTACCGTCCGGCCTACCTGACCGAGATAGGTGGTGACGGAGAAACCTCGCTCTCTGATACGGTCTGCGACACGGATGAATGTGTCGTCATCCATCTGATCGACCATTTCACCATATGCCGCGCGCAGTTCAATAAACTTGATTTGAAGCTCATCAAGCACATCCAGCCCTTCGTCCAGATTCCACGATGGGCTGGGTTCGTCGTTAACCCCGGCAATCCTAACTGTTGGAGACGTGTTCATAGAAACCTCTATTGAAGTACAAGGTGAGTATGTGATTGTAGAATCTGTCTGATGTCTGTGCGTGTGATTGCTGCGATCAGAAGCTCTCAGAACGAAGCGACTACGACAGGATTTTCGGCACACCCCTCGTTTGCTTCCTGAGCGGAAGCCGGGAGGATCACTACGGCCGGTGAAACTTGACGACCAGCTCGGAGCCCTTTCCATATGTTTCCTCAACATACCCGCACCACGTATCGACGATGTCGAATCCGTGGTCACGAATCACAGGGGTGAATTCGTCCGGGTTATGGATGCGCAACGTGGTGACGTAGGAGGCTTCATCGAGTATCTCATCGTTCACGTAGTACCGGTATGTGATTTCTGTATAGACCACGAGAGGCGATAACCTGACGCGTTTCTTCCTGTAGGATTGCTTCAGGAGCCCGTCTTTGTAGGGCACTTCAAAGGCCTGGATTTCCTCTTCATTGCCCCCTGGTGTAAGCAGGTCTTTCGGGAGCGCGCTAGGGTCGAAGAGGCTGAGGATGCAGGCATCGCTGGTAGCCAGGTGGCGCTCGATGGTATCAAACAATCGATCAATTTCCTGATCCGTCTCGATGTTGTGCATAGCCTTGCCGGGTGCCGTGATGAGACCGAACCACCGCCCCAGGTCAGGGGTTGTTATGTCACCGCCGACCAACTCGATGTTTGCCGAATCGCTCTGCTTCAATTTCTGTCCGCACACCTCCAGCATCGCTCGTGACTTCTCGACCCCGACGATGAGATCGCAGTGTTCAGACAGGGGTAGAAGCACGCAACCAGTGCCGCACCCCAGCTCGAGTACCATTCGGTCGCCCGGCAGGATGTGGTCCAAGTAGAATGGGATGTCACTCGTCGAGGCATTGGTCGCATCATAGTATTTGGCGACGGGATCGCGGAGGTCGATCACGTGTCACCTCATTGCTGGTCTGAATAGATCGCGGGGAAGCATGTAAAGTATAATATCCGGCCGAGTCATCCCTGTCCCTTTATCCCGGGCCCAATTTGCCAAGTTGGGATGGGGTCAGGAGGAGGTCGCGGTTGTTGTGCTGGATGCCCCTGGGCAATCTTGGGAAGCAGCTTCCCTTCGCTGCATTGAGCGTGCCCGGGGAGGAGTGCGCGCCAACTGCGCAGGTGTTACACGTAGACAGATCCACGACCGCAACTCTGACACTGACCAACGATCGGCTACCCACTGTTCGCCCTCTTCCGGTGTGCCTGCGTGTTGCTTGAGCTGGCCATTCTGTTTAGAATGCTTTCCTAACAGGGGCCTGACAGGTTCACCGAAAACGATGGATTGCGATCATGAGTCTACTGGAACGATTCCTCAGTCCGCAGCATGCGCCGCCAAAGGAATTGTCAACGAAGTCCACTTCTGCCTGGGCGGAGATGGACGCTGAAGGTCGGGTGGTTCTGCCTCCCGAGGTGGTGGCAGGATTTGGCCTGAAGCCGGGTGCCAGGATTCGTCTGGACAAGGGCACAAACCATTTCCTCCTGCACCGTCCGGCAACCCAGTTGACCAAGGTCTACATTGAGCCCACCGTGGCCTGCAACCTAGGCTGTATCACCTGTTTTCGAAACGAGTGGGATCAGCCGATGGGAAGCATGAGCGATGCTACCTTCACCAGCATACTCGATGGATTGAAGGAGTTGGACCCGGTTCCCAGCGTGTATTTCGGTGGCATCGGAGAGCCGCTCACCCATCCCAGGACCGTTGATTGGGTGAAGCAGATCAAGGCGCTGGGTGCCAAGGTAGAGTTGATCACGAACGGGACGACTCTCACCGAGAAGATATCCCGGAAGCTGATCGATTCCGGACTGGACGTACTCTGGGTTTCATTAGACGGTGCGTCACCGGAGACTTTCGAGGATGTGCGCCCTGGGGCGGATCTGTCCAGTATATCGAGAAATCTGAAGCGCTTTGCCCGCACGCGGCCAGCCGGCCATCACCGTAAGCCGGAAATTGGCGTCGCATTCGTGGCGATGAAGCGCAACATCGCGGACCTGCCTGGAGTCATCCGGTTGGGAAAATCGATCAACGCCACGCGTTTTTCGGTGAGCAACATCCAGCCGGCCACCGCCGAGATGCAGGACGAAGCGCTTTACACACAGACCTTGCACAACATCGCATACATGGAGGCACCTAACCTGCCCCGCCTTACACTTCCCAAGATGGATTTCAACGAGACAACCCGGGAAGCCCTGTTCGAAGCCTTCAACAGCCAGCTCAATGTCGAATTCGCGGGTAACAACTGGGGTGGCGCCAATGACACGTGCAACTTCATCGAAAGCGGGACGACATCCATCGCCTGGAATGGGGATGTCAGCCCGTGCTGGCCGCTGATGCACACCCACACCAGCTATCTGCACGGAAAGCCGCGTGTGTCCCGCAAGCACGTGATTGGTAACGTGGCCGATGAGTCACTGGAGAAACTGTGGCTCGATCCAGGCTACCTGGATTACCGCGAGCGACTTCACAATTTTGCCTTCGCTCCCTGCAGTTTCTGCGGCGGGTGCGATCTCTCGGAGTCCAACGAGGAGGACTGTCTCGGGAACACGACGTTCCCTGTTTGCGGTGGATGCTTGTGGGCACAAGGGATCATCCAGTGCCCCTGATCGTACCTTCAGAAAATACGATTCGTGATGGCTACCGGCAGGCGCCGCAGAATTATCGTCGCTGAACAGTCTGTAAGGAAGGAAGGCTCTTGTGAAGGTGCATTTCTACGCGATGTTGCGAGACCATGTCGGTGGGGCGGCCGTCGAGTTGGATCTGGAGCCAGGATCGAGCGCCCTGGAACTGATCGAGCTGGTTGTGGCCAAACACCCGACCCTGGATGCGGCGCTGCTCGATAAGGACCGACATCTCCACAAGCATATGAAGATGTTCATCAACGGCCGTGAGGTGGTCTACCTCGAAGCACAGTTCGATTACGTTCTGCAACCGACGGACAAGGTGGATATCTTTCCTCCCGTCGCAGGTGGTTAAGACTCGTCACGAAACAGGTGATGGGCCTTGTTCGCGTAGGGTCATATTCTCCCGGGCTTTGCCCGATGTGATCCTGCATTTGCTTAGTGACAATGCTCCAGGGTCGGTCAAGGTATAAGTGGCATGTGTTCAGATCCGGATAGTGCATCCAGACGTATCATTACCCGGGAGATGCGGGGAATTCCCTTCTTTCTGCTGCGAGAGTATCTCGTGGAACTGGGGGGAACTGCCACTCAGGAGGACCGGGTGGAGGGCGCTGGCTGGTGGGTGAGCCTGTTCAGGATGGAACCGTTCCGCATCGGTTCCCTGTCTGTAGGGCAGACGAGGCTGGTAATTGAGATCGGCGACCCACTGGCGGATGAATTCATGGAGCGCTTCGAGATGAAGACGCTCCGGGCCGGCGCATAGAAGAGAGACGACCACCGGGTTGGCAGCCGTCTCTCTTGATTGATGGGTCTAGATGATTTCCAGTTCTCTCAATTTCGATTCTGGAACGACACCATTGACCCAGCCACGTTTCTCGTAATACTCCTCGAGCATGTTCTCCAGTTCGCAGACGTTGCCTTCCGAACCGGGCTGGTCGGACGGTTCGTCGGTGAACCGGCGGGGCAGGACGTCGCTGCCTTCACCGTGGCCCGCCAGGTTGTTGTAGTGGCGCTCCAGATTGTAGATTCGATCCCCCGTTTTCAGCACGTCCTCACCGGTGAAGGGAATGCCCACCATGGCCGAATACTGCTGTGCGTACTCATCCACCCCCTGGGCAAAGGCGCTGAACTTGCAGAGGTCCATGCTGTCAGAGAAGGCGTGCACGTTCTGGAAGATCATGGCCAGTTCGCCCTTACCTTCCCAGGCCAGCGGATCGACTTTGAGTGATCCAAAGGGCATCACGCCCAGCTCTGCCGCAGGCGTGTATGCACGCAGATGGCACGCACCCCGGTTGGAGGTGGCGTATGCGATTCCCATACCCTTGAGTCCGCGTGGGTCGTAAGCTGGGATGGCCTGCCCCTTCACTGCCATGGCGATTTCAGGATGCCCGAAGGATTCCGCCGCGCGGGTCGTGCCTTCGGCAAGCTGATCTCCCACGCCCTCACGTGCTGCGATCGCGTCGAGCAAGGCCACCATGCCCTCAGCATCACCCCACTTCATGTTCCCGCCATCGGCATACCCCTTCTGACAGGCTTCCATGTAGACCGACATGACGTTACCCATTTCAATCGTGTCGAAGCCGTAGTCGTTGCACTGGTCTATCAGCTTGGCGATGGCGTTGACGTCGCTGTTTCCACAGTTGGAACCGAAGGCCCAGGCCGATTCGTACTCTATCGATTCCGTGCGCAATCCCTTCCACGCACCCTCCTTTACCTCCACCTCCTTCTTGCAGGCCACCGGGCAGGCGTGGCAGGTGGGGTCATTGACCAGGATGTTGTCTTTGACATACTCGCCGCTCGTGGGTTCTGCCCCATCGCCAAAGGCAGTCTTCTGGCTGTTGTGAGTGGGCAGCGCGCCGACGCTGTTGGCAATGTTCATCAGTACGTTGGTGCCATAGACCGACAGGCCGCCCTTCCGCGGGCTGGTGATGTTCTCTTCGGCCATGATGGTTGAAAGCGCGCGTTTCTGTGCTTCCTTCCAGCGGTCCCGGTCTGCCGTACGGACGATGCTCTTCTTTGCGCTGATGACGATGGCCTTGAGATTCTTGCTACCCCCGACGCAGCCGGTGCCGCCCCGTCCGCTGGCCCGGTCGTCCTCGTTCATCCAGCAGGCAAAGCGGGACAGGTTCTCACCCGCTTTGCCGATGGTGATGACGGACAGGTCCTTCTCGCCATACTTGTCCTGGAAGAACTTGACCGTGTCGTGCACGTTCCGTCCCCACACCTCGGACGCATCAAGCAGTTCGACACGCTCGTCGGTGACGTAGGCATACACGGGCTGCTCGGATTTGCCGCTGAAGATCACCCCGTCAAATCCGGCCCACCGAAGCCGTGCGGCGCTCCACCCCCCCTGATGGCTGTCTGTGACCGTGCCTGTCAGGGGCGATTTGGTGACCACGGCCATCCGCCCGCTCATGTTTGCCTCGGATCCGGTCATCGGCCCGTTCAAGAAACACAGGATGTTCTCCGGTGAGAGCGGGTCGACCTGCGGACGGTTCTCGAACACATACTTGACACCCAAACCTCGGGCGCCAACATACTTTCGCTTCCAGTCTTCCGGTGAGTCCTTGTACTCGACTTGCCCCGCCGTCAGATCAACGAAACCGATTCTGTTTGCATATCCGCCAAGCATGGTG
>CAYYGZ010000165.1:9754-10850 GCA_964471275.1 uncultured bacterium
CTCCTTTACGTGCAGTTTTTGAGGGCCTGCAGTATAATCGATAACTTCCAGTACAAACAGGAGAAGCTAGGGCAGAAAGTGGAGGCCTGATCCCGTGAGGGATACCTGCCGGATGGCAGTTCCTCGCACTGGATACCCGTCGCCTTCTCACAGCCAGGCAGATCCAGTACTGCAGTGTCCATCGGTCTCCGTATTGACCTCCGTGATTGGCTTTCTTATGTACGCCATGTCATTGCACGCGCCGCTGTACGGATGTGTTTGCGAAACGACTCAGATATATGAGGAGCCACGATGACATGTTGAATCAAACCGCCCAAGCGAAGAAGGTAGTCCTAGTCAATCCAGCACCGGACTATGATCCGGAGGCACGGTGTCGCTCCAATGCGGCTATTGGAACTGGTGCTCCGCTGGGGCTTGTTCTGCTGGCCACGTGTCTGAGCAATCATGGCTTTGCTACGCGCATCGTGGATGGTCAATACCAGGACTGCAACGACGTTATTCAGGAGGAACTCGCCGGCGGGGATGTCCTGTGTGTAGGATTCTCTGTCATGAGTTCACAATTTGGGCAAGCACGGCAACTCTCTGTTGGCGTGAAGGAGCACTCTCCTGATATCCCTGTCGTATGGGGAGGTTTCCACCCGACTATCTTCCCAACGGAAACTGCGACCAATCTGTTTGTGGATTTCGCAGTGGTTGGCGAGGGGGAATGGGCCCTGCTCAAACTGTGCCGTTACTTGGCTGGCGAGAAACCGCTAGACGACGTAGGTAACCTCGTCTTTCGCAGTAAGGACGGGATAGCGGCAAGTCCACCAGAAGCGCTGTCCACATTCGATGAACTCCCAGACCTGGAGTGGGAGATGCTGGACGAGATGGAGCCGTACATCAGGAAGATCAATGCCCTCAGCCACAAAACGCGATACATGACGATTCTGACTGGGTTGGGGTGCAACTTCCGGTGCACGTTCTGTCACAACGCTATATTGGGTAAGAAGCACCGCATGCGTTCCGCGGAGAGCATCGTGGACGAAATGAATCGTCTTCACGAGAAGTACGGCGTAGTCGAATTTGGATTTGCAGACGAGAACTTCTTTGCTGA
>CAYYGZ010000166.1:0-10842 GCA_964471275.1 uncultured bacterium
GTCGAAATGATGCACGGATCCTTCGAATAGGAGACCAAAGTCCATGTCGTGACGCCATTGTTTTCCCCACGATCCTGGTTTTCGGTAGTCACAGGCGTATCGCCCGAGGATGTGCTGAAGTCTGCCTAGCCGCCCCTCGTCCCGAATCCGAATCAGTTCCTGCTTGTTCGGTTCGTATCGGTAATTCTGGATGATGGCGCACGGCTGGCCGGATCGGTTAGCGGCTGCTACCATGGCGTTCGCTGATTCGAGCGTATCTGCTATGGGCTTCTCCGTGATCACGGGAAGCCCGGCATCCAGAGCCGCGATCACGGAGTCTCTGTGGAACTGGGGTGGTGTCGCGACCCCTACAAAGTCAGGCTTGCAGTTTGCCAGCGCCTCTTCTGTGGATGGGAACAGCTGGCCTGCGTCCAGGCCAAGGGCCTCGGATTGGTGCTCGAGGACCTCGGGCAGAACATCGACCAGACCGATGATCCTGACACGATCGCTGAAATTTCGGGTCAGCCTGTCTATCCAGCCACCTGCCATTCCGCTTCCGCCTAACATCAACATCGTCTTATGTGCCATTATCTCAGTCTTCCTTCCATCTCATTGAATGCCCGTCGCTCGCCACTGTTTCTGCCACGTGAAGCCGGGAGTATCGAGCAACGGTGCTTCCGTGTCAATGGTCTGTCCGATCGATACCTTGAGTGCTTGACCCAAGGTCTCAGCTACATATGTGTTCGGTTTTACCTTGCGTGTGTGGCAGACGTGAGGAATCACGTCATCATCCGTCACCGCCACCCCGACTGCTATACGTGTTGGTTCCCATGCGATAATCTCGACAGTGAGCTGATCGGTCTGGTAGTCGTTCCAGAGGAAGGTCTTTACGGTCGGGTGCTCGACCGTCGGGTCCGTGAAGACGCAGAATGAGAACCGCATCGCCACACTGCCCGTTGACAGACCCAGTGTGTGGGCAGATAGGTCGAGATAGTCGCCATTCCATACGGCATCGTCTACGAGGATCTGCGTGAACTCATCGGCAGGACCGAGCCGGAGCTTCGACCAGGCGTGCGGGGGTGCCGATTCCGGGCTGCTCTCGGGCACGTCCATAACGACGAGAGCGGCTGAACCCACCGTATCCGCGTAGGTAGCACATCGGACCAGTGATTCTTGATGGAGATAGATCAGATGCTGGCGTCTACCCGGGTGCGCGATGGTGAGCGGAAGTTCCTGGTGCCCGTATGCGGGGCCTGACTTGGTTCCGAGCGCGAATCGGTCTCCGAAAACGGTCCTGCGTTCGATGTCGAGATCCGGAATCGTAGCGACGACGGTGGACCCCGACTTATCCCGTGTCGCGAATTCTCTGATTTGCTCGGGCGCCAGGTAGCTGGAGGATGCGGTAAACGGGGCGGTCAGGTTGATCGCAGTGTGTGGCTCATCCAACTGCTGATGAGCGATGTGATTTGTCATGCTGTTATGAAGCCAGTCACCTGGGTATGCGCGAGACATAGCGCCGGCAAGCCCCCCCGAAGGTGTGTGGTAATGACAGCAGAAATCGGCGTAGAGGCAGGACAGCGTCTGCTCGATCTCTTCACACATCCCGGCCGGTGCGAAGTCGAGCATTCGGCCCAGGGGGGCCAGCGCCGTGACGATGTAGGTGGGGCTGTTGTATTCGGTGAAGCCTCCCTTCCCGGTTTCCGTGTACCAGGTGTGCCAATCGTGTTCGGCTTGAGCCAATACTTCCGGTCGCTCGAGCGCTCTGGAAAGTGTGAGCCGGGACAGGATGTTGAGGAGGAAGATGTTGGTGTACTGCCAACGCGGGCGGTGAAGGTCGAGACCGGATATGCACAGCTGAAGTGCGGTCTCGACCCGGTCGGCTGTATCATCCGTGAGCAGATCCCGGTAATCGTGGAAGACCAGACCGGCCTCGGGTGACCAGAAGGAAACCCCGTTCCGATCCCGGATCTCCGTCCAACCCACACGCCAAAACATGTTTCCGTAGGTGGGTGAGCCCGGATCACGGTCCTGTTGCTCAGACATCGTCGTCAGTAGACGATTCAGGCGATGGTGCTCCTCGTCGCACGTGTCCGGGTAATCACGACACCAGTGTGCCAGGCTGACCGCATACCACGCAGAAGTCTGCACCACATCGAATCCCCAGCGATCTCTGAGTGTGTCCGACAGATTTGGCCGTACTACCAGACCCATGTCCTCTGCGTATACCTCATCGCCAAGCGATTTGCAACGCTCAAACATGCTCCGGTTTCTGTCCTGGATCGACGACATAGCAATACTCAGAAGGCGTTGGGCCGGCCCTGTGCCCCATCTACAGGGATCGATGCGCCATTGACCCAGCTTGCTCGGTCAGAAGCGAGGAAGACGGTCACGTCGGCAATTTCACCCGGGGTGCCGAGCCGTTTCGATGGGAACTCATTTTGGGCGAAGCGAGCGTATTCTTCAGGGCTATCGACCTTAAATCGTTCCCAGCCGCCCCCTTCGAATACTGTGGATCCGGGACAGACTGTGTTGACTCGTACGCCGATCTCGGCGAGCTCCCAGGCCAATGCACCTGCCAGGAATATCTCCGATGCTTTCGTTGCCCCATACTGGGCTCGCGAAGGGGCGGGTTTCCACCCGGAGATCGAAGAAATGATCGTAATCGACCCGCCATCGCCGCTCCTGAAGTGTGGGATGCTCGCGCGGGCTGCGCGCACGGCGTGGAACAGGTTGAGATCGAATGTCTTCATCCAATCTTCGTTGGTCGAGTCTTCCAGTCCCTCGCCCTCCCGGCCTCCGACGTTGCAGACTAGTGCGTCGAGCCTGCCCAGCTGTCCGACGGCGCGACCCACAAAGCTTTCCGTATCACCGGTATGGGTTACGTCAGCGACGATACCGATCACTCGGGTGCCGTGTCTTTGGAGGTCCGTGACCGCTAGTTTCAGCTGAGACTCGTCACGTGCACAGATGGCGATGTCGGCTCCCTCTGCGGCGAAGCTGTGCGCGATGGCCCTCCCGATTCCACGGCTTCCGCCAGTGATGAGTGCCGCCTTGCCCTGTAGACGAAGGTCCACGTCGATCTTGTCCTTTGGTTCAGTCCGGATACAGCCAGGGAACTCGCTGAATAATCCGGTCCCGCTGTTCCGCCATCATGACCTCGATAACGGTCGGCCCCTCGAGCCCTAGGACGTCCGCAAACACGGCTTCGAAGGAGTCCTGATCATCGACTCGGATCCCGTGGGCGCCAAACGCGTTAGCGGCATCGGCAAGACGGGGAACCTGCATTTGGGTATCGATGACACGGCCATCGAATGTCTTTGCCTGTGATCCCCTGATTGCACTGAGGCTTCCGTCGTTTACGACGATGATCGTAATATCGATCCGGTGCTCGACCGCGGTCGCCAATTCGAACGCGGTCATCTGGTAGCCGCCGTCACCGCAGAATGCGATGACCTGTCGATCGGGTCGACCGAGCTTTGCGCCGATCGCGGCAGGCAGGCCAAACCCCAGTGTGACTGAGTGACACGGGTAGAGGTAGGTCCGAGGCTCGTAGATGGGGAGTTCATCGAACGTCCGATAGCCCAGAGATGTCACGTCCACGCAAAACAGCGCATCCTCATCTGTATGCTTTCGGATTGCCGCGAAGAGCTCGAGCGGTTGTGCAGCTGAACGGATCCGGTGGGCCATTTCCGAAGACTGCCGCATCCAGTCGGTGTCGGACCGCGCGGAGATCTGGTCGCACAGCTGTTCCAGACTGCACGACAGATCGCCCGAGGCGCCAGCCTCGATGTCATATTCGCGTCCCAACTCATCTGCGTCGACATCCAGCTGTACCCGGTGATCCGGTATCGGCAGTTCCCAGCTTCTCGTGTCGATTTGCGTGAATCGACATCCGATCGCGATCAGACCGTCGGCGCTTTCGAGAAGGCTACGTCCGACCTTCGCGTGACAGTGGCCGAACACGGCGGAGTGACGGTCGGATACCGCTCCCTTACCGAGCCGCGTGAAAAGGATCGGTGCGTCCAGTTTTTCCGCCAGCCGGATCGCTTCCGGTGAAGCTGCCGTGTCAGCGACGCTCTTCCCAACCAGAATCACCGGCTTGCTGTAGCGCTCGATAGCGGCAGCCACGTCAGGGATCTCGGATGTTTTGGCACGAGGGAGCGTCGGCGCGATGCGAGCCGGGATGGACACTTCGGCGGACTCCGCTGCGATGTCGACCGGGAGTTCAAGGACGGCAGGCCCGGGGCGGGGAGAGCGGAGTGCCGTGAATACCCGTTGGACGGCGGCCGGGATATCGCGGACGGCCTTCGGTCGCTCGAAGGCACGCGTGATCGGTCGGAAGAATGCCTCCTGATCGAGCCCGTGGAAACACTTGCTTCTGTCACGACTGTCGTAGGCGACCTCGGTACCACCTGTGATCAGGAGAACGGGAACAGAGTCTGTGTAGGCGTCGATGACTCCGGTCGAAGCGTTTGTGGATCCTGGGCCCGGAACCGTCAGCGCTACCCCTGCTTCGCCTGTCGCGCGCGCATAGCCATTTGCGATCAGAGTTGCGCCCTGCTCGTTCCGGACAAGATAGTGATTGATGCTCGATCTCAGCAGAGCATCATAGATCCAGATGTTCTGGTTCCCGGGCATACCGACGATGGTCGAAACGCCCTGGGCCTCCAGGCACGATACCAGAATTTCGCCACCTGTCATGGCGTCGATCCTTCCGTTCGGGGGAAGACCGCACGAGTGGTAACAGGGAAACGGCCGGGAGCACAGGCCTGGCAGATCTGGATATCGCAGGCCGCGATTCTGAGTGCTTCTGCCGGATCTTTCGCGTCTCCGGTGGTAACCCAGCACTCAGGTCTCTCTATCCACGGGCGCGTGACCTGAACGCCTCTCACCAGGCTTATACGAACCGTCACCCGGGCCGCCGCCTCGAGCCCGACCATCGTGATTTCACCGTCGCCCATACTCGCGTGAACATCGCCGAGCGCGAGCAAAGCGCCTGGCACTGCGATCGGGAGGTGAATCGTCGATCCCGTCGTGACGTATCGATTGTCCATATTGCCGCCGTGTGGGCCAGGATAGGCCGTTTCGACAGCCGCTGTTGCTGGCGCGGTGCCGATCACCCCGACCATCGGACGCACAGGAAAACAGATGCCGGTCGCGAAATGGACGGACCCATCCCGAATCTCGACGACACGCGTGGCTGAATCTCGTGCTCGATCTGACAACAGGCCGACGCCCTGCTTCACAGCCACAAAGGCGCTGTCGGCAAGTTCGATATCCAATATCTTGACCGTCAGACTGTCTACGGGTTGAGCGGATGTGACCGATACCGGTCCCGTGGCCGGGATCGATCCGTCAGGATGTGGATGGTCCAGGAGATCTCGGCTGGACCGAATTGTTCCCGTTCGCGCATCGTGCGTTTCGAACACGATGGTTTTGCCTGTCACAATTTGGAGGGCAGAAGGCGAGGCTCGATCGAGCGCGTAGACAATCTGGTCTCTATGGATGGTTTTGGGCGTGCCGTGCATGGCTCCAGATCCGGTGGCGAAGGGCGCGCATGATGCAATCCGTCTGTGCGAGTGTCAAGCGGATCACCGTGTGGCGTGACGGGCGCTTCGTGTTATATTCACCGTCCACTGAAACGGAAACACGGAGGCTTATGATCACGACTAAGGAAGCCCTCGGTGAGGTTTGCCGCGAAGCCACAGATGCGGGGTTGATCGGACTGGATACCGAGTTTGTGTGGGAACGAACGTATTACCCGCAGTTGGGTGTTGTGCAACTGTCGATCGACAAAGACCGGTGTTACCTTGTCGACACGATCGCGTTGACCACGTATGAGCCGCTGGCGGGAGTCCTGGCAGACGCGCAGGTAGTCAAGATTCTACACGATTCTCCGCAGGACCTGACGATTCTGAAGCGACTCACCGGTACAGCGCCACGCAACATCTTCGACACCCGCATCGCAGCCGGCTTTGTCGGACTTCGTGCGTCGCTATCGCTGCAAGACCTGGTGAAGTACATCCTGAAGCATTCACTCGGTAAGACAGAGACCCGAACGGATTGGCTGAAGCGACCTCTGTCCGGAAAACAGATCGAATACGCGCTGGATGACGTGCGCTACCTGCCCGAACTGCGCGAACGTATCGTCAAGCGAGCGGATCGAAATTGTCGCTCTGCGTGGATGGAGCAGGAGCTTGCGCAGCTGGATAACCCGGCTGCATATGAACCGCGGGATCCTCAGGAGCAGTATATGCGAGTGAAAGGGGCGGGACGCGTGTCAGATTGCGATTTGGGGACGCTCCAGTCCGTAACGGCCTGGCGGGAACACGCGGCCGAAGATCTAGATCTGCCGAGACGCCACGTGGTTTCTGACGAGGTCCTCGTGGCGGTGTCCAAGATGAGACCGACCACAATCGACAAGCTCAGACAGATCCGGGCTGTTCAGACGAGTGTCGTGGATCGGCACGGACAGGATTTACTCAATGCGGTCTTAGACGGCAGAGAGCGTCGTCTCACGCCGTTGCCCAAATCAAACCAGTCATCTCCAAGAGATGATGTTCGTGTCGAATTCGGCCTTGCTTTTGTACGAGGCAGAGCCCTGGATGAAGGTGTCGATCCTGCGTTGATCGGATCGCGCAACGATGTACGGGACGCGGTGCTAAACGGCGCTGCGGGTGAAGAGGCCAAACTGATGACGGGGTGGCGGAAGGACTTCGTTGGTGAGGATCTTCAGAGAGTGCTGCGCGGTGACTGCGGGCTGCGGATCGGTGGTAAACAAGGGCTTCCCAGGGTCGTTGAAGACTAGGGGAGGAGAAAGAGCGTCGCAAGAAAGCGGAGAGCGTTCCAGGCTCCAAGGAGAAACGGTGGTACGAGCCCAAAGGGCGATTTCTGTTCCGTGTGGAACCTGGATGGCCCTCTTTGTCGCCCTGGAACGTGTTGTCCGTTTAGTGGAAATCTTCCTGTAACGCACGAGAATCGATTTCTCGTTCTGCTGCCTCACGATCGGACTCGGTCTCGATGGACTTGATCGTTACGCCTGGCTCCGGACGAGGTCTGAGTATCCTGCTCGCACCCGCCAATTGGACGGCTTCGACAACGGGTTTAGGATCAAGCGTGAGAGCGATGATCGTGCCGCCTCCGCCCGCACCAGAAAGCTTCGCCCCCAGAGCGCCACCCTCCAAGGCTGCTTCGATCAGACTGTCGTTCTCGGGGCCGGAACCCCCTAGGCCCTTCTGGATGCTGTGGTTCTCTACCATCAGCTCGCCCAACAGATCCCAGTCGGAATCGAGTATCGCACGCTTTCCCATCCGGGCGAGATGGGCGATCCGATTGTAGCAGCGCGTTACTTCTCGGTCTCCCTCGATCCAGCGCTCACGGATGGGTTTGTGCACTGTAGCGGAACTGCGCTTGACACCCGTGTGTGCGAGAATGAACGGGAAGGACTCCGTATGCGGCGTAAGGGATTCGATCGTGGCGTAAGGTTCATAACCAAAGGAGCGATAGAACTGTTTGCGTCTGAAATCCATGTAGTTGATGCCGCCGAATGTGCACATGTAGGCATCCTGATACCCGCAAAGGACGAGGTAGTGAAGCTCGATGTGTCGTGCCATTTCGGCTCTGGCGTAGAGATGCTCGTCTCGACCGATGAATGCGAGGACCGCGCTGAGCATGGAGACCATCATCGCGGAGGAACTCGAGAGCCCTGCGCTGAAGGGAACGTTGCACGACCATCGGAGTGAAAACCGAGCGTCACTCAGATCGAGAAAATCGCAAATGGCCTTTGCGACATCGAAGTAGCCGCCGTCGAGTGCCAGATCGTCAGGTCTGTCGATGACGAGAGTTTCACCTGCGACCTCGAAGGAGAGTCGGTTGGAGGGTTCGATCAAGACGACCGCGCGCTCGCGTGTCGAGCAGGAGATCACGCTGCCACCATACATATCTGTGGGGTTTCCAATGATGCCGGCTCTACCGGGAGCTGTTGCGAGGAATGTCCCTGACATTAGAAGTCGCGGAGGCGCTGCTGGAAGTATTGTCTGATCCGATACCCGTATTGTTGATCCGAGAGCGCGAAGTCTATGAATGATCGGAAGTAACTTTCGGGATTGCCGATGTCGTAGCGATGCTCCTCCTTCTTCAGGTGTATGCATCTGACCTTCCGCCCCATCCGGATCAGGCTCCGGATCGCATCGGTCAGCTCAATTTCCCCCCGGTAACCCGGTGCGGTTCGGTCTATGGCGTCGAAGATCTCGGATGTAAGTATGTATCGACCCGCGACGGCCAGACGGCTTGGCGCCTCATCTGCGGAGGGCTTTTCGATGATATCGTCGATCTCGAAGTCCTTGCGTCCGCGGCCGACGGGAGAGACGATCCCGTATTGAGAAACCTCGTCGGGCTCGACCGTCGTGACCGCGATTGTGCAAGTCGACTCATTCTCCGTATGCGATTTGATCATCCGTCGAATCAATCCCGCGTGGTTCCCCGATCGGATAATCGTATCGCCCAGGGCGACGATAAAGGGTTCGGAAGTGACGAAATCCTTTGCGGTTCTGACTGCGTCACCCAATCCCGCCGGGGTGTGCCGCCCCTTGGGGATCATCTGGCGGGTGTAGAAGAACCGCGCACCTTCCTTTTCGTAGTCTGTCTCTTCGAGCAGCTGTTCTTCGCCGACTTGAGACAGATAGTTGATCAGTTCAGGATCCCGGTCGAAGTGATCCTCGATGGTTCGCTTGTTCCGCCCCGTGATGAACATGACTTTTGTCACGCCCTGCTCGACCATCTCTTCAACGACATACTGCACGACGGGTTTGCGTCCTACCGGAAGCATCTCCTTCGGCTGAGACTTGGTCGCTGGGAGGAGTCTTGTGCCCGGTCCTGCAACCGGAATAATGACCTTCTGGATTTCCATAATTGTCCTCTGAACCGGGTTTTGATTTGCTGCATTCTTGAGCAGAGCATCTTGACGATGAATGCCATAAGCCTTAACGTTTCAAAGGCTTATTGCGATGTCGCGGCTCGTCGAACCTTTCCAAATGATAGGTGTGCCCTGTTGCCAAATCAAGGTCAAATCCTGATTCTGCAGTTCGTAGGCCAACCCAATAAGCACGTTTTTAAACAGTAAGTTACGGCGGCAGAACCATGGCAGAAGAAGAGGAAGAACAGGCTGAGAGCGAGGAAGGTGGTGTGCCTCAAGAGGCGGAGGCCAGTTCCCGGCTTCCCCAGTTTATCGTTCTGATCTTTGTGATTCTCCTCGGGCAGGGCGCAGCAGCCTACTACCTGATCACGGAAGTCTACTACCCTGGACTGATCGACGAGCCGGAGGGTGAGGCAGGCGAATCGATGCAACGTGAGCGGCCTGTCTTCGAGATTGATCAGCCCAAATTGTATGAGTTGGGTGAGATGATCATGAACCCGCCCGACAATGAGGGGATCCGGTTTCTGATGGCCAAGGTGACTATCGAAGTGGACACAGAGGAGGCACTGGCGGCGTTCGGTGATCCATTGGCTGGCACCCAGCTCCACGATCTTGTGTTCGGATTTCTTGCTAAGACGCGCTTTACGGCGATGGATGATGCAGACGAGAGGGAGACGATCAAGGTGAAGCTGAAAGAGGAGATCAACGGGTCGCCGCTTCTGGATAAGCTTGGCGAGGTGACCAATATCTACTTCGAGCGATTTGTGGTTCAGTAACTGGCAGGACCAGAAAGCAAGGAAGGGGTGAGCTCAACGTCGAGCTCACCCCTTCCGCGTGCCAATTCTACATACCCCCTGCGTGCTAGGCTGCCGCGGGCTCCAGAACGCCCTGGAGTTTGGATACTATCTGGCTCTTCGGCAGGGCTCCGACGATCTGCTCGGCCATCTTGCCGTCCTTGAAGATCAGGAGCGTAGGGATGCTTCGCACGTCAAAGTCGGCGGCGAGCTGTTGTTCCGCGTCGATGTCGACCTTCCCGATTTTAAGCTTTCCATCATACTCTACGGCGAGCTCGTCGAGCACGGGTGCAACGGCACGGCACGGGCCGCACCACGTCGCCCAAAAATCTACGAGAACGGGTGTGTCTCCCTCGATCACCTCTGCCTGAAAGTTTTCCTTCGTGAGTTCCATTGCTGCGGACACGGTATCACCACCTTTCTATCGTATTTTTATTCAATAGATCCAGTTTATAGACGTCCTGTGACCGGTAAGGTCTCAATCTATCGGGTTGCGCAATTCTGTCAAGATTTCCCGGTCACTGTAAGTGTCGGACTGCAGACCTCGGCAACTGTCCTGGACAGCGTTACACCGTGTGTGCGTGCTCGAGATTTTATCCGGTTATCTGCTTCAAGCAGCGTGTGGTAGGCGGACCACAATTCCTCATCGGTGAACTTTCCAGCCTGGTCACAGGTCTTTCCGACCGTGAACGGTGGAATCTTGAGTTTGCTCGCGAACTGAGGTCGAGGCAACCCCGAATCCAGGAGCCATCTCGTCTTGCGCAGAATGCCAAAGTGCCGAATCAACAGCGCCAGAATACCGATAGGGCTGTCTCCCTGTTCGGTAAGGTTCTGCAGGAGCCGCAGCGATTTTCCCAGATCCTTGTTGCCGACAGCCTCCGTGAAATCGAATACACTGGCGTCACGAGACGATCCGATGACCCAGGCGATATCCTCCCTGGTGACGGTACGTCTCTCTCCGACGTGAAGGTCGAGCTTCTCGAGCTCATTCGCGATCGCCATCGGGTTGGCGCCCACCGATAGCGTGAGCAGGTGCGTCACCTCCGCGTCCAGTTCAAGACCCAGTTGTTGGGATCTGTTCCGGATCCAGCCCGGCAATTCGTTGTCATACGGGATCTTGAATTCGATCGTGACGGCTGCCTTCTTGAGTGTCGC